>NZ_JBQFQX010000003.1:0-386464 GCF_056537105.1 Ruegeria sp. CH11 | reverse complement strand
AGGTTCAAATCCTACTCCCGCAACCAGCGTCAGAAAACCACAACACAACCCGTTCAGACTACAAACAGTCCACCAGACCAATTGCTTAACGATCAAACCTCGTCAGGCTCATAACCTGAAGGTCAGAGGTTCAAATCCTCTCCCCGCAACCAAACTTC
Source organism: Ruegeria sp. CH11 (assembly GCF_056537105.1). NCBI lineage: Bacteria > Pseudomonadati > Pseudomonadota > Alphaproteobacteria > Rhodobacterales > Roseobacteraceae > Ruegeria > Ruegeria sp. CH11. Next base: position 386,306 of record NZ_JBQFQX010000003.1, on the reverse strand, counting down.
CAACAGCCCGTTCGATCTACAAACAGTCCACTGGACTGTTTGCTTAACGATCAAACCTCGTCAGGCTCATATTCTTGGGCTCCATTTAGACAACGTTGCGTGGCAAGCGAACGACAAAGGTCTGCGGCTTATGGACTCCCGTTCAATGGACATACTAGGGTACGCCGCCTTAGGGGATAGGCTGTTTGCTTGCCTTAGTCGCCCAGTTTAGCATGAACCTCGTCAAGATCGATCTCGGCGATCGGCATCTTGTTTGCGGGGTTTTCGAAATCGTATTTGAACAACTCGAAATCCTGTTTGTAGATCTCGTAGACCAGATGCATCGACAGGTCGTCAAAATAGTCCTCGACTGGATGCGCGCGCTTTGGTCCGTGACCTTCGGATTCGTTGAAGCGCGGAATTTCTGACAGGGTGACAGGATGCGCGGTCTCTAGGTTGTTCAAAACATCCTGCATGCCGTCGTTGAACTTTTCGGTCCAGAAGATGTTGTCATACTGACCGCCATTCGCAATGAGAGTCGAGACATGCCCCGACATCGCTGACCAGTGAATGTCCGGGTCCATCGGGCGTCGCCAGCGAATGGTGTCGCGTGCGAACAGTAAGAATCGGCGAAAACTGGCGATCTGGTCGAACTCTCCTTTGCCGTCGTCACCGCCTACTTCGATCCCGTAATTGTAGATCAATGTCGGCACCAGATTTCCGCGATAGCGTCTCCCATTGCGCTGAATGCCGCAGATCTTGTCGAAAAAAGAGCTCAGGATCCGCGTGTAGGGATTGCGCACACAGGTGAATGTGTACGAGGCATGGGACTGTACGTTCCGGGTGATCGTGTCCTTGCTGGGATCAAAGGCCCATTTGTGCATCCCGTCGGTGGCGTCATGAATATCTCCGTCAAAGAACTGACCGTGATCCGAATAATACATGATCTGGCCGATCGTCGAACACGCGCATTTGGGCACAACACGGTACACCATGCTTTGGCTTTCGGTCATCCATGTTCCGGGAAAACCCATCTGCTATGCCTCCTGCGCTGGTTTGGTCTCAACTCGACAGTCCAGCTTATGAAATCAAAGAACCAAAAATATTCTGTTTATTCAATCGTTCATCCTCAGTATCACGGTTGCAAACGGGCAGAAATGGGAAATACCGACAACGATGGCAAAGATTGCCTTTATCCTTTTGTGCCACAAAGACCCCGAGGCCATCATCGCCCAGGCCCGGCAGTTGACGGCCGCAGGGGACTGTATGGCCATTCATTTCGACGCCAGATCGAGCCATGAAGACTACTCGCGCATTCAGGCGGCTCTGAGCGACAATCCGAGCGTGACCTTTGCTGCAAAGCGGATCAGATGCGGCTGGGGGGAATGGTCGCTGGTTCAGGCCACGTTGAACGCTTTGCAAGCTGCGACCGACGCGTTTCCGCGGGCTACCCATTTCTACATGCTGTCGGGCGATTGCATGGCGATCAAAACGGCCGAATACGCGCATCACTTTCTGGACGAATCCGACATGGATTTTGTCGAAAGTCACGATTTCTTCGAAAGCGACTGGATCAAGACCGGCATGAAAGAGGACCGCCTGATCTATCGCCATTTCTTCAACGAGCGTACGCAGGCCGGCAGGTTCTATGCCAGCTACGAGGTGCAGAAAAAGCTGGGTCTGACCCGCGACGTGCCGCAGGACATACAAGTCATGATCGGCAGCCAGTGGTGGTGTCTGCGCCGCCGCACGGTTGAAATGATCCAAGTATTTCTGCGTGAACGCCGCGACGTGATCCGGTTTTTCTCGACCACCTGGATCCCGGACGAGACGTTCTTTCAAACCCTCGTGCGCCACTTGATCCCGAAAGAGCAGATCGAAAGCCGCACCCTGACCTTTCTGATGTTTTCGGATTATGGGATGCCTGTAACGTTCTATAATGACCATTACGATCTGCTGTTGGCGCAGGACTATTTGTTTGCTCGCAAGATCAGCCCCGAGGCGCATGAGCTCAAAGACCGTCTGGGTCAGCTATATGCGGCCGAGGGCGTGACCTTTCACATCTCGGACGAGGGACGCAACCTCTACCGTTTTCTGACCGGGCGCGGGCGCGTTGGACGGCGGTATGCACAGCGCTTCTGGGAGGCCTCGAATACGCTTGGGCCGGACCGGGATCTATTTCTGATCACCTGCAAGAAATGGCACGTGGCCAAACGCTTGCTGGATCAGATCATTTCGGAAACTCAGCTGCCCTGCGTAGAATACCTGTTCAACGAGGAACGTACCCAATTGCCTGATTTGGGCGGGATCGAAACGACCCTGAAGAAACGCGCACGCCATCGCCGCGCGACTGTTGGCATGTTGTATGACGAGTTCGCGTCCGACCGGCTAGTTCTGTGCGTCGATCCCGGCAGCATCGAGATCATTCGTGATTTCCAGGCCGATCAGGTCCGGCTGCGGGTCTTGGATATCGAGTGCAGCTATACCGACGACAATTTGGCCGGACATGCGGAACGTGTGGGGCTTGTCGGTCCGAACAGTCCTGCGGAATCGGTGCAGCGCCTGTTGCCAACCCTGCGCAGCGAGATCACACATGAATCCGAGCTGATCAGGGAGGCCGCGGGCGACGGATATTTCCGTATCCGCGAAACCGCAGACCGGGCCGAAAACGCCGAGGAATTGGCCCGGTTCCTGTCCGTTTCACCGCAAAAGGCCGAAGCCATTTTGCAGCTGGACTATCTGTTTACGGACTGAGCGGCCTCAGATGTCGAACTTGACACCTTGCGCCAGCGGCAATTCGTCCGAATAGTTCACGGTGTTCGTTTGCCGGCGCATATAGGCCTTCCATGCATCCGACCCGCTTTCGCGCCCGCCTCCGGTTTCCTTTTCGCCACCGAAGGCACCACCGATTTCGGCGCCTGACGGGCCGATATTCACATTGGCGATCCCGCAATCGGACCCGGCTGCCGTCAGGAACTGTTCGGCCTCGCGCATGTTCAGGGTGAAGACGCAGGATGACAGCCCTTGCGGCACGTCGTTTTGAATGTCGATCGCCTCGGCAAAATCGTCATACCCCATGACGTACAGGATCGGCGCGAATGTTTCGGTTTTGACCGTTTTGGTCTGGCCCGGCATCTCGACGATAGCGGGTTCCATATAGACACCCGCCGGCACGCCATCGGTCACGCGCTTGCCGCCAAAAACTACGCCGTCCTCGGCCTCGGCGGCGCTGAGCGCAGCTGTCATCGCCGCGCCCGAGGCTTCGTCGACCAGAGGTCCGACCAATGTACCCTCGGCCAGCGGATCGCCAATCGGCAGCCCCGAATAGGCTTTCTTCAACCGTGCGACCAGTTCATCCCTGATCGAGTTGTGGACGATCAGACGGCGCAATGTGGTGCATCGCTGACCCGCCGTGCCAACGGCTGAAAACACGATTGCGCGTACCGCCATTTCCAGATCGGCCGATGGACCGACGATCATGGCGTTGTTGCCGCCCAGTTCCAGAATGCATTTGCCAAACCGCTGCGCCACAACGGGCGCGACGGCGCGGCCCATCCGGGTCGATCCAGTGGCCGAGATTACGGGCACATCCTCGCTGGCCACCAACGCCTCGCCCAACTCGGTCCCGCCGATCAGTGTTTGCAGCAACCCTTCGGGCGCGTCCCCGAACCGCGCCAGTGCACGTTCGAATATCTTCTGACATGCCATAGCTGTCAGAGGTGTCTTTTCCGAGGGTTTCCAGATCACCGGATCGCCGCATACAAGCGCAATCGCCGTGTTCCACGACCAGACGGCTACGGGAAAATTGAAGGCCGAAATCACACCAACGGGTCCGGCAGGATGCCAGGTTTCCATCATCCGGTGACCCGGACGCTCTGAAGCGACCGTCAGGCCATAAAGCTGCCGTGACAGGCCAACGGCAAAGTCGCAGATGTCGATCATCTCCTGCACTTCGCCCAGCCCTTCCGAGGTGATCTTGCCCACCTCCCAGCTGACCAGCGCACCCAGATCATCTTTTGCGGCGCGCAGCTCTTCGCCCAGCAGGCGGATCAACTCGCCCCGGTGGGGAGCAGGCACAACCCGCCAGGCTTTGAAGGCGGCGGTGGCACGCGCAAAGACAGCTTCCATTTCTGCCGCAGGGGTTTCATGAACCTCAGCCAGCAGGCTGCCATCGATGGGAGAGGTGACGCGCAGCGTGCCGCCTTTCAGCTCGGCCGCTGTCAGGTCCAGATTTGCCAGAATAGTATCCGCAGTCATCACGATATCTTTCATGTCTCAAGCCGCCTTGTTCTGTTCGGTGACGTCGCCGGCGCGATAGAGCCGGCCAAATTCAGTGTTGAGGAAATCCGAGAGCTTGACCTGCTCTTGCCGGACAAACCCTTTGGTCGGCAGAATGCCCTGCCGCATCAGGTCGACGACACCCAGCACTCCGGCTGCGGTCGTGACCTGAATGGCGCTCCAGACCTGGCCGCCGATGGTGCGGGCGAAAGACTTGTTGATCAGTGACCGTTCGCGCAGTTCACCGTCGATTGTCCCGCGCGCTGTGCAGTAGACCAGCACCACATCCTGATCGGTGCGCGGCAGCGCGGTTTCGAAAATCTCTTTCAGCAAGTCCCGGCGCCGTTCAAGCCCCAGATCGTTCAGCAGCAGCCGAAGGATGTCCCGATGTCCCGGATAACGGATCGAGCGGTAGGAGACCGCCCGCGCCTTGCCTTCAAGCGTTTCGGGCAAGGTTCCCAGACCGCCCGAGGTGTTGAAGCATTCGTACTCAACACCGTCATGGCCGATGACCTCGTAATCCTCCAACGGCGCGGTCTTTACCCGCTCGCCGTTTACGATGGCATCGCAGGGGTTGCAGTATTCGTTGATCAGGCCGTCCGTCGACCAGGTCAGGTTGTATTTCAATGCGTTGGTCGGAAACAGTGGCAGCGCGCCCACGCGCATGTGCAGGCTGTCGATCTTGTCGAATTCTACCGCCAGCGCAGCCCCGGCGATGCCGACAAATCCGGGGGCCAGCCCGCATTGCGGCATGAACGCCGTCTTGCTGTTTTGCGCAAGGTCGCGCACGGCTTGGGTGGCCGCCACATCCTCGGTCAGATCAAAGTAATGAGCACCGGCCTTTTGAGACGCTTCGGCAATCATTGGCGTCAGGAAGAACGGAGCAGCCGATATCACCGCGTCAAACTCTGCCAGCCCCTTGGCAAGCGCATCGGGATCACTGGCATCAATCTGACGGGTAGCAATGCCCAGCCCCTTGAGGTCCGACAATGCCGACAGGTTGTTGTCCGCCACAGCGACCGAATAATGGGGTGAGGTTTTCAGCAGGGTTGCGATCATTCGCCCGATCTTACCCGCCCCGACAACGCAAACATTCCAGACCAAAACGCGCCTCCTTTGCCTGTTTCCTTTAAGTATGGAGGGCAGATCGTCCGCGTGGCAGATGGTATCTTGACGAAAACGCCGTGAGTCTCGTCATATAGACGGTAAAATGGACGAATTGACGAATTCCAGTATACCCCTGCGTCCCCGGATCTATCCGGCAGACGCGAGGTTAAGAAAGCGCGCAACCCATTGGACCGACACTGGGATTCGGTCTCAGTCCGATTGAACGAATACTGGGGGGAGTTTGCGAAATGGGGCTGGCCTGTACCGGCCAGCCCGATGTCTCAGACCTGACGCACAGCGCCTTTCGCCGCGCTGGTGGCCAGCTTTGCGTATGCTTTCAGCGCCGTGGAAACTTTGCGTTTGCGCGGCGCGGCTGGTAGCCAGCCTTTCTCGTCCTGTTCTTCGCGCCGTGCGGCCAGTTCCTCGTCCGAAACCGCCAGATGGATGGTGCGGTTGGGGATGTCGATCTCGATCTTGTCGCCATTCTGGACAAGGCCGATCTCGCCGCCTTCGGCCGCCTCGGGTGAGACATGACCGATCGAAAGACCCGAGGTGCCGCCGGAAAACCGGCCGTCGGTCAGCAATGCGCAGGCTTTGCCCAGTCCTTTCGATTTCAGGTACGAGGTTGGGTAGAGCATTTCCTGCATGCCCGGCCCGCCGCGCGGACCCTCGTAACGGATCACCACCACGTCGCCTTCCTTGACCTTGCCGGTCAGGATGTCGTTGACGGCCTGATCCTGGCTTTCGCAGACATAGGCCGTGCCGGTGAAGGTCAGAATGTGCTCATCCACGCCCGCCGTTTTGACGATACAGCCGTCGCGCGCAATGTTTCCGAACAGAACCGCCAGACCGCCGTCCTGACTGAACGCGTGTTCCTTGGAGCGGATCACGCCGTTTTCGCGGTCGGTGTCCAGTTCCTTATACCGGTTCGACTGGCTGAACGCCTGCGTTGTTCGCACTCCGCCAGGGGCGGCTTTGAACAGGTCCTGCGCGGCCGGGTTGTTGGCAATCTTGATGTCCCAATTGGCAATCGCTTCGCCCATGGTGGCGGAATGCACAGTGTGGCATTCCTCGTGCAGCAGTCCCGCACGGCTGAGTTCGCCGAGGATCGAAAAGATGCCGCCGGCGCGGTGGACGTCCTCCATATGCACGTTCTCAATATTCGGCGCGACCTTGCACAGACAGGGGACCTTGCGGCTGAGGTGGTCCATGTCGCTCATGTTGAAATGCACTTCGCCCTCATGCGCAATGGCGAGCAGGTGCAGCACGGTGTTGGTGGAACCACCCATGGCGATGTCCAGACTCATGGCGTTCTCGAACGCCTCGAACGTCGCGATTTCGCGCGGAAGGAAACCCTTTTCGTCAAGATCGTAATGCCGCTTGGTGATCTCGACGATGCGGCGACCGGCCTCAAGGAACAGTTCCTTGCGGTCGGCATGGGTGGCCAGGGTCGAGCCATTACCCGGCAGCGCCAGACCCAGCGCCTCGGCCAGACAGTTCATCGAGTTGGCGGTGAACATACCCGAACACGACCCGCAGGTGGGGCAGGCGTTTTCCTCAATGTGCTGGACTTGTTCATCGGTGAACCGGTCATCAGCAGCGGCGACCATGGCGTCCACGAGGTCGATCTTTTTGGCGTCCAGATCGGCGATGTCGATCTTGCCAGCCTCCATCGGCCCGCCCGAGACAAAGATCGCCGGGATGTTCAGGCGCATGGCGGCCATCAGCATGCCGGGGGTGATCTTGTCACAGTTCGAGATACAGACCATCGCGTCGGCGCAATGGGCGTTGACCATGTATTCAACCGAATCCGCGATCACCTCACGCGAAGGCAAGGAATACAGCATGCCGTCATGGCCCATGGCGATACCGTCATCGACCGCAATGGTGTTGAATTCCTTGGCAACGCCACCGGCGGCCTCAACCTCGCGCGCGACCATCTGGCCGAGGTCTTTCAAGTGGACGTGGCCGGGCACGAACTGGGTGAACGAATTGACGATGGCGATGATCGGCTTGCCGAAATCATCGTCGCCCATTCCTGTGGCGCGCCACAGTCCGCGGGCTCCGGCCATGTTGCGGCCATGGGTCGAGGTTCTGGATCGGTACATTGGCATGATGCTGTTTCCCTTTTGCCCCGGTTGCGATATCCGAGTTTCGTACGTTATAGCGCACGTACCACATGTGCGCTATAACGCACAAGAGGATTCGCAGGACGGCAGAATGGCACCGGACGAGATAACGCTGAAATTAAGGGATGTGCGGGCGGCTTCGGGGCTGAGCCTTTCAAAAGCGGCCGAGCTGACCGGCGTCAGCAAAGCCATGCTGGGCCAGATCGAACGCGGTGAATCGAGCCCGACAATTGCCACCCTGTGGAAGATCGCCAAGGGATTTGAGATACCGCTCAGCGCGCTGATTGGCACCACCGCCGGGCGAGACCCGTCTGCCGGTGTTTTCCAGACCGTAACCTTTCCGGGCAGCATTTCGGTCAAGATCGTGTTTCCGTTTGATCCGGCCCTTGCGGCGGAAACCTTTCACGTCACGTTGAAACCGGATCAGAGCCACACCTCTCCCGCCCATGCGTCGGGCGTCACCGAAGAGGTGTTTGTTCTGAACGGCCCGTTGGAGGTTCGGCGGAATGGCGAGTGGGTGATGCTGCAGGACGGGCAAGGGTTGCGCTTTGCCGCCGACCTGCCGCATGGATATCGTGCGGGTCCGGATGGGGCGGAATTTCTGAACATGCATCACTATGGGCAACAAGCAGCAGGCCAGCAGGACACTTGATCATGGCATTTTTGAACTCTTTGACTTTTGCCGACGCTGTCGGATCTTTTGGCGCTTTGCTGGTGGTTGCGGCCTATTTTGCGACGCAGATGCGGATGATGAACTCCGAGGATTTGGCCTTTCCGTTAATCAATCTGTGCGGGTCCATTCTGATCGTCTATTCCCTGCTCGCGAATTTCAATCTGGCCTCGATGCTGATCGAAAGCTTCTGGATCGTGATCAGCCTGATTGGTATTGCTCAACATTTCCGCCTGCGCCGCGCGAAGTGAGCGCTATCCAAGCTTGAACCCTTACCCTGCGAAGTATAGGGAAAACTCAAGCTCGCTTAGGGGAGGCTTTGATGCAGGACGATCCAAAAACCCTCGTGTCTACAGACTGGCTGGCCGCGCATATCAAGGACCCGGATCTGCGGATTCTGGACGGGTCCTGGTATCTGCCCGCGCAGAACCGCGACGCCAAGGCTGAATATGACGCGGCGCATATCCCCGGTGCCCGGTTCTTTGATATCGACGATATCTCGGATCATCGCTCGGACCTGCCGCATATGGCGCCACCGGTCGAGAAATTCATGTCGCGCCTGCGTGGCATGGGCGTGGGCGATGGCCACCAGGTTGTGGTCTATGACGGTGCCGGGTTGATGTCGGCCGCACGGGTCTGGTGGTTGTTCCGCCTGATGGGTCAGGACAACATTGCTGTGCTGGATGGCGGCTTGCCAAAATGGCAGGCCGAAGGGCGCGAGGTCGAGGATCTGCCCCCCGTTGTTCGCGATCGCCACATGACTGTCCGCGTCCAGAACCATCTGGTGCGGGATGTGACGCAAGTGTCCGCCGCAGCCAAGCTGGCAGATCATGAAATCATCGATGCCCGGTCAGCAGGTCGATTTACCGGTACCGAGGCAGAACCGCGCGAAGGTTTGCGATCGGGCCGCATTCCGGGCTCGCGCAATGTCCCGTTTGGCGTTTTGCTGAACAAGAACGGCACGATGAAATCACCCGAGGAATGTCGCACCATCTTTGAGGCGGCAGGCGTGGACCTGTCAAAGCCCGCAATCACGTCGTGCGGATCAGGTGTGACTGCCGCAATCCTCAGCCTAGCGCTCGAGCGCATGGGCAAGAAAGACCATTCGCTTTATGACGGCTCCTGGGCTGAATGGGGTGCCTTCCCGACCCTGCCCGTCGCAACCGGAGAGACCTGATGTTCGAGAACCTCAAACCGCAGCCCGCCGACAAGATCTTGGCGCTGATGCAGATGTATCGCGAAGACCCGCGCGATCAGAAGATCGACCTGGGTGTTGGCGTCTATAAGAACGCCGAGGGTGTCACTCCGGTGATGCGCGCGGTGAAATCGGCCGAGCGGCGTCTTGTCGAAGAGCAGGACAGCAAGGCCTATACCGGGCTTGCCGGCGATCCGGCCTATGCCGATGCGATGATCGGCCTGATCCTTGGGAACACCGTAGCGCGCGGCAATATCGCTGCTGTTGCCACCCCGGGTGGCACCGGGGCCTGCCGTCAGGCGTTCGAGATGATCCGAATGGCCAATCCTTCGGCGCGTGTCTTTCTGTCGAACCCCACATGGCCGAACCACCCGTCAATACTGCGTTATCTGGGAATTGAAACCGCCGAATATCGCTACTTTGACAGCGAAACCCGTGGGGTCGATTTCGATGGCATGATCGAAGACCTGAAAACAGCGAATGCAGGCGACGTGGTCCTGCTGCATGGCTGCTGCCACAACCCGACGGGTGCAAACCTGAACATGGTGCAATGGCAGGAGGTCGTAAACCTGATCAACGAACGTGGCCTCGTGGCGATGATCGACATTGCCTATCAGGGCTTTGGCGATGGCCTGGAAGAGGACGCGCAGGCGACCCGTCTGGTGGCCTCGTCGGTCAAGAGGTGCCTGATCGCGGCCTCGTGCTCGAAGAATTTCGGGGTCTACCGCGAACGCACCGGTCTGTTGATGGCGATCAGTGATGACCCGGCGCAAACGGCTTTGAACCAGGCGACTTTGGCGTTTCTGAACCGCCAGAACTATTCCTTCCCACCGGATCACGGCGCGCGGGTGGTAACCACGATCCTGAACGACGACGCGTTGCGCGCCGACTGGGCGGCCGAGCTGGAAGAGGTCCGTCTGTCGATGTTGGGACTGCGCCAGCAACTGTCGGATGAATTGCAGCGTCTCAGCGGTTCCGACCGGTTTGGTTTCATCGCCCAGCATCGCGGCATGTTCTCGCGCCTTGGCGCGGCCCCGGAACTGGTCGAGCAACTGCGCAACGATCACGGTATCTATATGGTCGGAGACAGCCGCTTGAATATCGCCGGTCTGAACGCCGTTACCGTGCCGATCTTGGCCAAGGCGATTGTCGACGTTGGTGTATGAGCGGTCTGGACATTAGACAAAAGAAAACCCGGGCGAAAACGCCCGGGTTTTTTGTTTTCCATACTTAACGGTTAGCCCTTAGAGAACTCGGGATAGGCTTCCATGCCCAGTTCGCCCATGTCCAGACCGTTGATCTCTTCTTCTTCACCAACGCGCAGGCCGATGGTGTTCTTGAGGATCGTGAACAGAATAAAGCTCACCACGAAGACAAAGATGCCAATGGCGGCAAAGCCGATGATCTGGGTCACGAAGGACGCGTCCCCGTTTGTCCACGCGACGATGAAAGTGCCCCAGAAACCTGCGATCAGGTGAACCGGGATTGCGCCGACCACGTCGTCGATCTTCATCCGGTCCAGCATCGGAACTGTCAGGACAACGATCACGCCGCCGATGGCACCGATGATCAGAGCCTGGAACAGCGACGGGGCCAGCGGTTCGGCGGTGATCGACACCAGCCCGGCCAATGCGCCGTTCAGTACCATGGTCAGGTCGACCTTGCCGTACATCACCTGCGTCAGGATCAGCGCAGCAACGGCACCGGCGGCAGCGGCCATATTGGTGTTGGCAAAGATACGGCTGATATCGGCCATGTCACCGATGGTGCCCATCGCCAGTTGCGAGCCGCCGTTGAAGCCGAACCAACCCAGCCACAGGATGAACGTACCCAGGGTTGCCAGCGCCAGATTTGAACCGGGGATCGGAACCACTTTGCCGTCTTTGTTGTACTTGCCGATCCGCGGGCCCAGCACGATGGCACCGGCCAGCGCTGCGAACCCACCTGCGGCGTGCACAAGGGTCGAGCCTGCAAAATCGCTAAAGCCCATTTCGGACAACCAGCCGCCGCCCCACTGCCAGGATGCCTCGATCGGGTAGATGATCCCGGTCAGGACGATCACGAAGATGAAGAAGGGCCACAGTTTGATGCGTTCGGCTACAGTTCCTGACACGATCGACGCTGTTGTGGCGCAGAACATCAGCTGGAAAAAGAAATCCGAACCAACCGAAGCATAGGACAGGTCGGTCTCGACACCGTCAAGACCAACAGGTTCCAGAGAGGTCGGCGAGAACGCGCCCAGAACGCCAGTGATGGTCCAGCCGTCACCGGGATACATCAGGTTAAAGCCAACCAGCCAGTACATGATGGCGGCAAATGAAAACAGACCCATGTTCTTGATCAGCTGCATGGCCACGTTCTTGGACCGCACCAGACCGGCCTCGAGCATGGCAAAGCCGGCCGCCATCCAGAACACAAGGAAGCCGCCAACCAGAAACAGCAGCGAGGTCAGGATATATTGCGTGTGTTGCGCGGTCTCACCGGCAGCGGCCTCTTGCGCCAGGCCCATCTGCGGCAGCGCGACAATCGCGGCAGCAGGGATGAGAGATTTCATCAGGTTCATTGTTCGTCCTCGAATTGTGGTGGATCGGGCGCCTACAGCGCTTCCTCGTTGGTTTCCCCGGTCCGCACGCGCAGGGCCTGCTCGACATCGAGGACAAAAATCTTGCCGTCACCGATCTTGCCGGTTTTGGCGGTTTTGGTGATCGTCTCGACGATCTGATCGGCCATGGTCGCGGGCACCACGATCTCGAGCTTGATCTTGGGTACAAAATTCACGGCGTATTCTGCCCCGCGATAGATCTCAGTGTGTCCGGATTGCGAGCCGAAGCCCTTGATCTCGGTCACCATCATGCCGCGTACCCCGGCCTCGGTGAGCGCTTCGCGCACCTCCTCAAGCTTGAATGGCTTGATTGTCGCAATGATCAGTTTCACATCTTTCCCCTCTGCTGCCCCGGCGATACCGGTTTGTTTGCACCTGCAGAAAAAGAGCGTGACTGGGCCCGGGAAGGCACGGTCTGTCGGTGGATTTTCGGGTCGAAAGTGGTCAAAGTTGCACAATTTTTGCACAAAATCTTAGAGCAGACTAAAAATTAGGCGGATTCAGAAGGGGAAATTCAGGAAATTCGGACCTCTACATGGGCGCCGCATCGCGGTATGGTGGCGCAAAAGTATAATCGGGCAGAGTTTGAGCATGACTGAGTCCAAGCGCCGCAAACCAACACTGGTTGCAGACAAACGGTATCCGTCGAAGGGTCGTAAGCCTTCGGCGTCGAAACGTGCGGCAAAACCTGCGGGCAAGAAATCGACCACCCGCAAAACCACCACACGCAAGACGGCGCGGCGTAAAACGCGGAAGACCGGCGGCGGCAAGGGAGGCGGGATTTTCCGCCGCATGTTCCGCTGGATTTTCCGCCTGATCTGGGGGCTGACCTGGCGCGTCGGCGCTGTCGCCGCCCTGCTGTTGGCGCTGGCGGTTGGCGTGGTGTATTCGACGTTGCCCGACGTCGACGCGTTGCTCGATGGCCGTGCGCGGGGGTCAGTTACCCTGTTGGACCGCGACGGCAAGGTCTTTGCCTGGCGCGGGGATCAGTTCGGTGGTGTCATGACGGCGGATACGGTGTCGCCGCACCTGAAGAACGCGGTGATCGCGACTGAAGACAAGCGCTTTTATCGCCATTTCGGTGTCAGCCCGCGCGGTGTTGCCAGCGCCGTGCGTATCAACCTGAGCGAAGGACGTGGCCCGCTGTCTGGGCACGGTGGATCGACGATCACGCAGCAAACGGCAAAGCTGCTGTGTCTGGGCGTGCCCTATGTGCCGGAAGACTGGGAATCCGAGGCCGCATATGAATCCGATTGCCGTCAGGGCTCGTTGTGGCGCAAGGCTAAAGAAGCGATCTACGCCATTGCCATGGAGGTCAAATACTCGAAAAACGAGATTCTGACCATCTATCTGAACCGGGCTTTCCTGGGCGCGGGCGCGCGTGGGTTCGAAGCGGCCAGTCAGCGTTACTTTGGTATTTCAGCGGCCGAGGTCAGCCCTTCTGAGGCGGCGATGCTGGCAGGGCTGCTGGTTGCACCTTCGCGATACGCGCCGACCAATAACCTGAAACGCTCGCAGGATCGTGCGCGGCTGGTTGTCGGGTTGATGGAAACCCAAGGCTACCTTTCCCCGGCGCAGGCCAGTGAAGCCCGCAGTCGACCGGCCGAGCTGTCCGAGGCCGCCGCCGCCCGCGCAGGCGGCTATTTCGCCGATTGGGTGATGGCAAGCGGGCCGGAATTCTTTACGCGCAACACCACCGAAGACGTGGTGATCCGTACCACGCTGGATCAGCGCATTCAGCAATCAGCGGAAGAGGCTTTGAAGTTCATCTTTCAGGAAAAGGTTCGCGAAGGGTCTAAGGCACAGGCCGCAATTGTCGTGATGTCCGCAGATGGCGCGGTGCGGGGCATGGTCGGTGGCCGCAAGACACGGGTTTCGGGTGCATTCAACCGCGCCACGCAGGCATTGCGGCAGACGGGATCGTCGTTCAAACCCTTTGTCTACGCCACAGCACTGGAACTGGGGTATTCCCCGCTGGATACTGTGATGGATGAGCCCACCTGCTGGAACATCCCCGGATCGGGTCAATGGTGCCCAAAGAACTACACCAACAAATACTACGGTCGCGTCACGCTTGCGGATGCGCTCAAGAATTCGCTGAACATCCCTGCGGTCAAAGTGGCCGACATCGCCGGGCTGGACAACGTGCGTACGGTCGCCAGCGGGTTTGGCATCGCCAGCGATCTGGCGGAAGGTCCCGCGCTGGCGCTGGGCGCGTCGGAAAGCACGCTGATCGAGATGACAGGCGCGTATGCGGGTATCCTGAACGGAGGCTCGGCGGTGGAGCCCTATGGGCTGACCGAATTGAAGCTGTTGGGCGATGAAACGCCGGTGATGGTGACGACAACCGGGATCGGCGAGCGGGTCATCAACGACAACGCGGCCAAGCAGCTGACCTGGATGATGGAGCGCGTGGTTTCAGAAGGCACCGGTGGGCGCGCCAAACTGCCCGGATGGCAGGTGGCCGGCAAGACAGGTACGACACAGGCCGCGCGCGATGCCTGGTTCATCGGGTTCACCGCAGATTACGTGACCGGTGTCTGGATGGGCTATGACGACAACACGCCCTTGTCCGGTGTCACCGGTGGCGGGTTGCCCGCCGAGATCTGGAAGGAAACCATGCTGCGCGTGACCGAAGGTATGACTCCATCGCCGCTGCCCATGATGGCCCCCGAACCACCGGTTCAGGTCGCGCAGCCGCAGCGTCAGCCACGCCGGAAACAGAATGGCTTTGAACGCGCAGTTAATAAGCTGTTGAGTGATATCTTCGGCAATTGATGCCGGATGCAAAGGGCGGCGCTGAGAGCGCCGCCTTTTTTGGTCCTTAAAGGCTGTCGTCCAGCGCGGCGACAATCGTATCGCCCATTTCGCTAGTCGACACCGGTGTTACGCCCTCATCAGCCAGCAGGTCTGCCGTGCGTACCCCATCGGCCAGAACCTTTTCGATGGCGGCCTCCAGCCGGTCGGCTTCCTCGCCCTGATCAAAGCTGTAGCGCAGCGCCATTGCAAAGCTGAGGATACAGGCGATCGGGTTGGCCTTACCCTGACCGGTGATATCCGGGGCCGAGCCGTGAACGGGTTCGTACATCGCTTTGGGGCGACCATTGGACATCGGCGCGCCCAGCGAGGCCGAAGGCAGCATGCCCAGCGAACCAGTCAGCATCGCGGCGGTGTCGCTCAGGATGTCGCCGAACAGGTTATCCGTCAGGATCACATCAAACTGTTTCGGGGCGCGGACCAGCTGCATTGCGCCGTTGTCGGCATACATGTGGGTCACTTCCACTTCGGGGTATTCCGCGGCCACCCGGTCCACGACCTCACGCCACAGGATGCCCGATTCCATCACGTTGGCCTTCTCCATCGAGCAGACCTTCTTGTTCCGACGCATCGCCAGTTCAAAGGCGGAACGTGCGGCGCGTTCGATCTCGGATTCGGTATAGCGCTGGGTGTTGATGCCGACCCGCTCATTGCCTTCCTCGAAGATGCCGCGCGGCTCGCCGAAATAGACGCCCGAGGTCAGTTCGCGCACGATCATGATGTCGAGACCCGCGACCACGTCCTTTTTCAGCGACGAGAAATCTGCCAGCGCGTCAAAACACTGCGCCGGACGCAAGTTGGAATACAGGTCCATTTCTTTGCGCAGGCGCAACAGTCCGCGCTCGGGTTTGAGGCTAAAGTCCAGATCGTCGTATTTCGGACCACCAACAGCACCCAGCAGAACTGCGTCGACCTCTAGCGCCTTGGCCATCGTCTCGTCCGACAGTGGTTTGCCATGGGCGTCATAGGCTGCGCCGCCAACCAGATCCTCGCTTACGTCGAATTCCAAGCCGCGATTGGTGCGGAACCAATCGATGATCTTGCGGACTTCGGCCATGACTTCGGGGCCAATTCCGTCTCCGGGCAGGATGAGGAGCGAGGGGTTGGACATGTAGGATCTCCTTGCGTTTTACAGCACAGCCCCTAGCGCCTGCGCCGCACCGGGTCAATGTGATGGAACTGCCAATTTGTAAGGAAAACAGGGGCAATCAAGGAAATCCGGCATCAGCCTTTAGCGGATTGCTGCTCTGCGCTCTATTCTACGTCCAGATCGACCCAGACCAGGCGATGGCGGCTGGCGGTCGCCGCAGGGTCGTGTGGCGCGTCGATGGGCCAAAAGACCCCCGCATCAGCGACCGACCAGTCCGACGACGGCAGAACATAGTCGACACGCCTGTCACCAACGCCTTTCCAGGTCACGGTTGTCTGCGCGCCGTTTTGGTCACGTGGTTGCGGGTCCTGAAGCCGGGGATCAGCAAGAAGCGATTGCATCGCCTCTTTCAATCCCTCCCCGTCTGCGGGGTCGAGGTTGGCGTCGCCCGCGATCACAAAGCGGCTTTTGGGGGCAGGCCCCAATTCGCCATCCAGCAGCACTTGCCAGAACCGAATTTCATCGCGGTTGCGCAAACCGTTGCGATCCTCGGGGCCGTCAAACACCGGTGGCGTTGCGTGGAATGTCATCAGGTCCAACTGTCCCCCAGGTGCCTGGATTGGGACCACCCAATGCGCGGTCGAGGATAACCTCTGGATGCTGTGTGCAGCGGCGGATGGGAACGGAGCGTCGTTCTTTTCCGGCAGTCTTGCACCGGGAAGGTGCTGCCACAGCAGTTCCGAATAGCTTTTGACTTCGTGTTCGAGGATCGGAAACCGCGACAATACGGCCAGTCCATGGTGACCGGTGAATCTGCCCCAACCCTGCGCGTCGCCGGGGTCATGCGTCTGCCCGTTGCCGTTCAGATCGACATTGGTTTCCAGCCCCGCGTTAGGCTGGGCCGAAAACTGATAGGCGTAATCCAGACCCGCATCCGCCAGCGTCTGGACCAAGGCCGATAAGGCAAGCCTGTCGAGATCCCAGTCGATACCCTGAAGCGCGACGATATCGGGGCGGGTGGCCGCAAGCACGTCCACCACCGCAGAAACCTGCGGATCACCCCGCTGGATGTCGCGCAGCAACAGGCCGGGACCGTCCCGGCTGAGCTCGGTGTTGAAGGTGGCTACGCGAATCGTTTCGGCCTGTGCTGCAAAGGGCAGCAGCAACAGGACAAGGGCGCGGATCATGCGGCCTGAGTGGTCTCGGATGTTGAATAAGCGCGGCGTTTCTCGACGATCAACCCGGCGATGCGAAGGGTCGCCATGCCGCGCATGATCATGCTGGCGGGCAAGAAGGCCCATGCGCTGAGCGTCCAGATCAGCGTCTGTGGATTGCCGAGCGCAATGGGGTCAATGACTGCAGCGAGCAATTTGATCAATGCCGGGATAAGGAACGGCAGTAGAATTCCGATCGAGATGTTCAGTCGACCGTCGCGCTGTAGGCGCGAAACCACATCGCCGCCTTTGGTCGGGTCGAACAGTGGCAGATTGGTCCAGACATTGAAGGCCCCGTTGCCCGTTGGCCATCCCCGCCATTTCACCGCATAGGCAAAGCTGGCGATCGTGACCAAGGCCAGAACATATGCCACTCCGGCGGCGATGCGTACCAGTTCAACCAGCGGCGCCGCAGCATCAGCTGGCAGCATCAAAACGACAAGTCGCACAGGAGAATACGGAAAATCGGCAACATTTGCGATCATCAGGCCCATGGAATACACCAGCCCGGTCACTTCGGTCGGTGCATAGGCGTTCTTGCAGATCAGCGTCAGGAACATCACCATCGACATCAGGCCGACAAAGCGAAGGCGGTTCACCGGTGGCGCATCGCGGAATTCGATCAGGCTGGGGAATGCAGAGTTATATTCCGAGAAGGTCAGGATAAACGCAAGGATCGCCAGAAAGACGACAATCTCTGTTCCGTTTTGCGTGGATGCCGGCAGATACAAAGCAGGGGTGAGCACCAGAAGTGCCACCAATAGACCACGTATCGCCGCCCCCGTTGTGCGTGCAATCACTATCCGAACCCTTTTCCAAACCGGACCAGTCGATTCTTTGCCAACTTGGTTCCAACTTGTGCCCGCCGCTCTTTTTTTGACGGATGCCTCTTTTCCGTCAACAGTGGCGACATTGAACTGACCGCTCAAGCCAAGGGGCAGAAAACACTGTGTTTCGGGCAAAATGATGGCGCAACTGATGCGCGATTGCATCATTTGGGGCGCAAATGTGGCGGGTATCTCAAAATGAGACCTAGATGTAGTATCTGTTAATAAATCAACCCCAAGAATGCGAACGGGGCCGCGTCAGCGACCCCGTTAGGTTGAGTGTCCACAGAATCATCCCCAGGTTCATACCCAGGGGCGCGCCTGATTTGCGTGATCCTCGAATCGGTCGATGTGATGGTCTTTTTCCATCGTCAGGCCAATATCGTCGAGACCGTTCAGCAGGCAGTGCTTGCGATGCGGATCGATGTCAAATTCTATGACAACCCCGTCCGATGTGGTGATCTGCTGATCTTCCAGATGCACGGTCATGCGGGCGTTCTCACCCTTGTGGGCGTCGTCCATCAGGATCGCATGGTGCTCTTCTTCGACAACGATGGGCAGGATGCCGTTCTTGAAGCAGTTGTTGAAGAAGATGTCGGCAAAGCTGGTCGAGATCACCACCTTGATGCCGAAATCCTTGATCGCCCAGGGCGCGTGTTCACGCGACGAGCCGCAGCCGAAATTGTCGCCTGCAATCAGAATCTCGGTCTGGCGGTAGGCGGGTTTGTTGAGAACGAAATCTTCGTTCTCGCCGCCATGTTCGTGATAGCGCATCTCGTCAAACAGAACGACGCCAAGGCCAGACCGTTTGATGGTCTTCAGGTGCACTTTTGGAATGATCATATCGGTGTCGATATTGATCAGCGGCATCGGGGCGGCCACCCCGTGGACTTTTTCAAACTTTTCCATGTTCACACTCCTGCCGGAGAGGGCCGCGCCCGTTCTCCGCGTTTAAGCTTCTTTCGTTTCGTCCTTGGGTGCGTTCTTGACGAAGAACGCCATGAAGACCAATCCGAACCCGTTGAACAGCATCTCGATGCCCAGCAGTATACCCAGAAGGCTCAGCAAAGCGGCGGGTTCGCTGCTTGCATAAGACCAGATGATACCTGCCAGGATGATCGACAAGATGCCTGAGATCATCGTCGGCCAGAAAAACTGCGTTCCTTTCATCTGGAACGACAGAATGACCCGCGCGATGCCGCCTGCCATGAACAGGATCAGCATCACGGTCGCCAGCGTCAGCGTGCCCTGAAGCGGATGATCCAGAAAGGACCAGCCGAGGAACAGCATGACCGCACCCATGATGAGCGACAGGATCTTGTTGCCGGCACCCTCGACCGTGAAGCCGCCGACAATCTGCATTGCGCCCGCGATCAGCAGCAACACGCCGGTCACAACCGTCACCGCCACCGATGCCACAACGGGCGCGCCCAGCACAAAGATGCCGAACGCTATGGACAGAAGCCCCAGCAGGAGCCATTTGATCCAGTCACTCATGTGTTCAATCCCTCAAATATCTAGATATGAGGGGACCTTACATCAATTCACGGACGTCTGTCAGCCGTCCTGTGATTGCCGCTGCGGCAGCCATTGCCGGGCTCAGCAGATGGGTCCGCCCACCGCGGCCCTGGCGACCCTCAAAGTTGCGGTTCGAGGTCGCAGCACAGCGCTCGCCCGGTTGCAACTGATCAGGGTTCATCGCCAGACACATCGAACATCCGGCCAGACGCCATTCGAAACCGGCCTCTTTGAAAATCTCGGCAAGGCCCTCTTCCTCGGCCTGCGCGCGAACCAGACCCGAGCCGGGCACGACCATTGCGCGCATCCCGTCCTTGATCTTTTTGCCCTTCAGGATTTCCGCTGCAGCCCGCAGGTCTTCGATCCGACCGTTGGTGCAGGAGCCGATAAAGACGGTGTCGACTTCGACCTCGCTCAGTTTCTGCCCGGCTTCCAGACCCATGTATTCGATTGACCGGCGCGCCGCGTCGACCTTGCCGCCCTCGAAATCTTCAGGGTTCGGAACGGTTGCGGTGATCGGCAGCACATCCTCGGGGCTGGTGCCCCAGGTAACCACGGGTGCGATGTCTTCGCCGCGCAGGGTGATGACCTTGTCGAAATGCGCGCCTTCGTCGGTATAGAGCGTTTTCCACCAGTCCATCGCCGCTTCCCACTGTGCACCTTTGGGCGCGTGGGGACGGCCTTTGACATATTCAAAGGTGGTCTTATCCGGAGCGATCAGGCCCGCGCGGGCGCCGCCTTCGATGGCCATGTTGCAGACGGTCATGCGACCTTCCATCGAAAGGTCACGGATCGCTTCGCCGCAATATTCGATGACATAGCCAGTTCCGCCAGCGGTGCCGGTCTCGCCGATCACGGCCAGAGTGATGTCCTTGGCGGTCACGCCCGGCTGCAGTTTGCCGGTGATTTCCACCTTCATGTTCTTGGATTTCTTCTGGATCAGGGTCTGCGTGGCCAGAACATGTTCCACTTCGGACGTGCCAATACCGTGGGCCAGCGCGCCAAACGCGCCGTGGGTCGCGGTGTGGCTGTCGCCGCAGACAACGGTCATGCCGGGCAGGGTCCAGCCCTGTTCTGGGCCGACGATATGCACGATGCCCTGACGGACGTCATGCACGGGATAGTAGTGAATGCCGAAATCCTTGGCGTTCTTGTCCAGTGCTTCGACCTGAATGCGCGATTCCGGGTTTTCGATGCCGTTCACACGGTCCGGCGTTGTCGGAACGTTATGGTCCGGCACGGCGATGGTCTTTTCCGGAGCACGCACCTTGCGGCCGGCCATGCGCAGGCCTTCGAACGCCTGCGGGCTGGTGACTTCGTGTACCAGATGGCGGTCGATATACAGCAGGCAGGTGCCATCATCGGCTTCATGCGCGACATGGGCATCCCAGATCTTGTCATAGAGTGTTTTGGGGGACATCGGTCCTCTCCCGTATGTAATGAGAAATAGCTGGCGAGTTGGCTTAGGCCGCGGATAGGCGGGCCAGAACCGTGCGGGCAGCCCCAAAGAACCGTTCGCGCAAACGCGCGCGGTCTTCCAGATTCTGTTCTTGGGCCACATTGAGTCTCATGCCGGTTCAGATATAGACACTGGCCGAATCTATCAAGGTCTTGTGCACCCCTGCAGATGCCGTCAGGGCACATTCCTGCGAGGGTCGCCGGGCCTTCATTGAAATGTCATGGGGCGCTTGTTACCTTGTAAGTGTCCCAGCGCCGGGGATTTGACGGCGCGCAGCAAAGGAGGACTATGTCCTGTCTCTACATACACAGGCGGGTTTGCCCGCCGAAGATGGGGCCAGCGTAATGGCCCACTCTCAGTCAATCAGCGACAAGCTGCTTGAACGTATCCTTTCCTCACTTTCCGATGACAAGGCCGAAGACGTCGTGCAGATCAACCTGCAAGGCAAGTCGTCCGTCGCGGATCACATGGTGATTGCCTCGGGTCGGTCGACCCGTCAGGTCTCGGCCATGGCGGAAAAACTGACGGATCGCATCAAGCAGGAATTCGGTTTCACCTCGAAGGTCGAAGGCAAGGATGCCGGCGACTGGGTGCTGATCGATACGGGCGACGTGATCGTTCATATCTTCCGCCCCGAAGTGCGCGAATTCTACCAGCTGGAAAAGATGTGGCTGCCTCAGGGCGGCAGCGCCTCGGCCAACTGAGGCGCTATCCCGGCCCGTATTGAGGGGCCGGAGGCGAGAGAGACATGCGTATCAGCATCGTTGCGGTCGGGCGATTGCGCGCCGGACCGGAGAAATCCCTGCTTGATGACTATCTGACCCGATTTGACCGGACCGGACGTGGCCTGGGGCTTGGGCCTGCGCGCGTGATCGAGGTTGAAGACAAGAAAAATGCCGGTATGGGTGCCGAGGCCACATTGCTGCGCAAGGCGTTGCCCAAAGGCGCGGTGATCTGCACGCTGGATGAACGGGGGCGGATTATGTCTTCGCCCGATTTCGCCAAAAAGCTGGGGGGCTGGC
Organism: Ruegeria sp. CH11; assembly: GCF_056537105.1. Classification (NCBI taxonomy): domain Bacteria; kingdom Pseudomonadati; phylum Pseudomonadota; class Alphaproteobacteria; order Rhodobacterales; family Roseobacteraceae; genus Ruegeria; species Ruegeria sp. CH11. The sequence goes on along the minus strand of NZ_JBQFQX010000003.1, from coordinate 364,399 downwards.
GCGATGCGGGACGTCAGGATCTGGCGCTGATCATTGGTGGAGCTGACGGAATAGACCCTAATTTGAGGGCTGAGGCCGATTTTTCCATCTCATTCGGATCGATGGTCTGGCCCCATATGCTGGTCCGTGTGATGCTGGCCGAGCAACTTTACCGGGCCGCTACCATCTTGTCGGGCGGTCCCTACCACCGGGTCTGAGATGGCGCAGCTACTGATCGTTTATCATTCACGCACCGGCGGCGCACGGCAGATGGCCGAAGCGGCGGCCGAGGCTGCGCGCGCCGAAGCAGACACCGTTCTGAAATTCGCTGATCAAGCCGGACCCGAGGATTTGCTGGCAGCAGACGGGTATATCTTTTGCGCGCCCGAAAATCTGGCAGCGCTTTCGGGTCTTATGAAGGAGTTCTTCGACCGCTGTTACTATCCCGTACTTGGACGGATCGAAGGGCGGCCCTATGCACAAATGATCTGTGCTGGGTCCGATGGCGAAAACGCCGCCCGTCAGACTGCCCGGATCGCAACCGGTTGGCGGCTGAAAGAGGTTCAGCCACCATTGATCCTGTGCACACATGCCCAGTCGCCCGAGGCGATCCTGGCGGAGAAGACCATCCCAGAAGATCAGCTCGAGAAATGTCGCGAGATAGGGGCCGCGATGGCCGCTGGCCTGAGTCTTGGGGTGTTTTGAACCCTAGTTCAGATCAACGATGGTGGTGTCTTCGCTCCAACCGCCAACATTGTCGCGCGCCTGAATTTGTACTTGTGTCATTCCCTCTGGGATCGCGACGCCACTCAACGATCGGGTAAAGGGTTGCTCATCGACATGAGGATGATGCAATACGCGCATGCCCAGTTCGGTCCCCTCCATGTCCAACACGCGCCAGCCATCGGCATAGTCATCCCAGCCGGTATCGGGATGCCGGATCGTCACATCAAAACGCCACGTGTCACCACTGCGACTGGCCGAGACGTTTTCGATCACCGGTGAATCGGCAAGGGCTGGGCTGGCCAGAAGAAGGCTGAGAATCATATATCGCATGACCAGAACTTACGGGTTGAAGGGCTGCGTTGGAATCACGACTGTGTGTTCGGTGGCCGCGCCATGAGAACCGCGCGTGAATTCGAGACAAATTCGCGCCGGTACAGCACGCCCAGCGTCACCAATGAACTGAGGATCAATGCCGCGGGTCCCAATATCCAGGCAACCGATGCCAGCGCAAAATAGGTAACGCGCAACCCCCGGTTAAAGCTGCGCGCACCCGTGACACAGATCTCGGCCGCTTGTGCGGCCCGCGGATAGGCTTGCGGGTCTTCGGGATCGTTGGGCACAGCAGCCATCAACACGGCGCAATACCCGAACAGGCGATGAGCCCAGACATATTTCAGAAACGCGTTGGCCAGCAGAGCGATGATTATCAGGATCTTGATTTCCCACACCATTGCCGGGGCGCTGCCAATAGCCAGATCGTTTGCGACGCCTGCCAACCGCTCGGTATTGCCAAGCAGGGCGAGGCCACCGCCGATCGCAATCATCGTGGTCGAGGCAAAGAAGGTGCTGCCCTGCCGCATGGCTGCAACGACCTGCGCATCGAACACCCTGGGCTGGCGCGTAACCATCTCGCGCATCCACGCCCGGCGATAGCCATCCATCATCGTCGCAACGGACGGCTTTGATGGCGCCGGGTTTTCGATCCGCCACCCGATCCACAGCCAGCCACCCAGCAAAAGCAGAATTGCGGCGTAGTCCAGCGGTGAAAACAGGTGCGCTCGGTCAATCCACGTCATGTCAGCGACATTACGTCCGAAGGCGAAAACTTGCCAGACGGCTAAATTGGTAATATTATTTTACCAAACTGGAGGATCAGCAATGGAAATGCCACAGCCAAATCCCGATGTGCTTGCGCGCAAACCAGCGGTTCTGGCCCGTTTGCAACAGGTTCTACCCCCCGATGCGGTGATCCACGATCCGGCTGAGACGCGGGCATATGAGTGCGATGCCCTGACGGCGTATCGCTGCCCTCCGATGCTGGCGGTGCTGCCTTCGACCACGCAAGAGGTCTCGGACGTTTTGCGCATTTGCCACGAAGAAGGCGTGCCAGTGGTGCCGCGCGGATCGGGCACGTCGCTGGCCGGTGGCGCGCTGCCAACGGCTGATTGCGTGATCCTTGGTGTCGCGCGGCTGACCGAAGTTCTTGAGACCGACTATGACAACCGCTTTATCCGAGTGCAGTCGGGCCGCACCAACCTGAGCGTGACCGGCGCGGTCGAGGAAAAGGACTTCTTTTACGCCCCTGATCCCTCATCCCAGTTGGCCTGCGCGATCGCGGGCAATATCGCGATGAATTCGGGCGGAGCGCATTGTTTGAAATACGGTGTGACCACCAACAACCTGCTGGGCGTGACCATGGTCATGATGGATGGCAGCGTGGTCGAGATTGGCGGCGCGCATCTGGACGCTGGCGGGCTGGACCTGTTGGGCGTCATTTGCGGGTCCGAAGGTCAGCTGGGCGTTGTGACCGAGGCCACATTGCGCATCCTGCGCAAGCCCGAAGGAGCGCGGCCCGTGCTGATGGGGTTCGATGACAATGCGGTCGCCGGTCAATGCGTATCGGACATCATAAAGTCCGGCATCCTGCCGGTGGCGATCGAGTTCATGGATACGTTGTGCATCAAAGCCTGTGAGAACTTTGCCCACGCGGGCTATCCCGATTGCACGGCTTTGCTGATTGTCGAGGTCGAAGGCTCGGAAACCGAAATTGACTATCAACTGTCCAAAATCATCGAAATCGCCAGACGTCACAACCCGGTCGAGATCCGCGAAAGCCAGTCGGCTGAGGAAAGCGCGAAAATCTGGCTGGGTCGCAAATCGGCCTTTGGCGCGATGGGACAGATGAACGACTATATGTGCCTGGATGGCACGATCCCGGTGTCATCGCTGCCCGATGTGCTGCGTAGGATCGGAGAACTGAGCGAGGAATACGGCCTGCCCGTCGGCAACGTTTTTCATGCGGGCGATGGCAACATGCATCCGCTGATCCTGTTCGACGCCAACAAGCCTGGCGATCTCGAGAAATGCGAGGCGTTTGGGGCCGATATCCTGAAACTCTGCGTCGATGCGGGCGGCTGCCTGACGGGCGAGCATGGGGTCGGTATCGAAAAGCGGGATCTGATGAGCCATCAATATGCTCCACAGGATCTTGAGGCGCAGATGGCGGTTAAGGATGTGTTCGATCCGAACTGGTTGTTGAACCCGGCCAAGGTCTTTCCACTGGACGCATCCGAGGCGCGTCGGATGGCGGCGGAATAGGGGGCTCTGCCCCCGCCGCAGCAAGCTGCGACCCCCCCGAGGTATTTTTGAACAGAAGAAGTGACATGGGACCAGAAACAGAAGCGGAACTGGCCGAACTGGTGGCTGGGCTCAATGGCCCGGTGCGGATTGTTGGCGGCGGCACGCGCGGTGTGACCGGTGCAGCACCAGTGCTGAGCACGGCGCGGCTGAGTGGCATCACACTGTATGAGCCCGGTGCGTTGACGCTTGTGGCGCGGGCGGGAACGCCCCTGGCCGAAGTTGAGACGGCTTTGGATGCCGAAGGGCAGCAGCTGGCTTTTGAGCCGATAGATCATCGCGCTTTGCTGGGTACCAGCGGCGAGCCAACCATTGGCGGAGTTGTTGCGGCAAATGTCTCGGGGCCGCGCAGGATACAATCGGGTGCCTGTCGTGATTTTCTGCTGGGCGTGCGCTTTGTCGACGGTCGCGGGCGTGTCGTAAAGAACGGCGGGCGCGTAATGAAGAACGTAACCGGGTACGATCTGGTCAAGCTTATGGCGGGGTCCTGGGGCACGCTGGGCGTTCTGACCGAGGTTTCGCTGAAAGTGCTGCCAAAGCCCGAGGCGTCCGCAACACTGATGGTTCGGGTTCCCGGCATCGAAGCTGCGGTCCAGGTTATGTCGGCGGCACTGCGGTCCCCCTTCGAAGTGACAGGCGCCGTCTATGATCCGGCGCTGGAGTCAGCTTTCCTGCGACTCGAAGGGTTTGCGGATGCGGTTGCTTATCGCAGCGGCAAGCTGCGTGCCGAATTGGCAGCGTTGGGGGAGGTCTCGGACCACGCTGAGTCACAAGACCTGTGGCGCGATATCCGCGATGTCCGCGGCTTGGCTGATCCGGGCGGAGATGTCTGGCGGATATCGGTCAAGCCGAGCGATGCGCCCGGGATTGCCGAAAAGCTGGATGCGGATCGACTGTTGTTCGATTGGGGCGGGGGCCTGATCTGGGCGCTCGTCCCGCAAGGGACCGATGTTCGCGGACGGATTGGCGCGTTTGCAGGCCATGCGACCCTGATCCGCGCCAGTGACGAGACATTCAAGTCCTTGGGTCGCTTCCAACCGGAAACGAAGGAAATTGCGGCTCTGACAAAGGGAGTTCGGCAGAAATTCGACCCGCGAGGTGTTCTCAATCCGGGGTTGATGGGGTAGCGCAATGCAGACAGTTTTCACCGAAAAGCAATTGCAGGATCCGGCCATTCGACGGTCAAACGAAATCCTGCGCAGTTGCGTGCATTGTGGCTTCTGTACGGCCACTTGTCCGACGTATCAGGTGCTTGGCGATGAGCTCGACAGCCCGCGCGGGCGCATCTATCTGATCAAGGACATGCTGGAAAACGAGCGTGTGCCCGATGCAAAAACCGTCAAGCATATCGACCGGTGCCTGTCCTGTCTTGCCTGCATGACCACGTGCCCGTCGGGCGTACATTATATGCATCTGGTAGATCACGCGCGCGATTATATCGAGCAGAAGTACAAGCGCCCGTTTTCCGACCGTGCCTTGCGCTGGGTGCTGGCGCGTATCCTGCCCTATCCGATGCGGTTTCGCTGGGCCCTGATCGGGGCCAAACTGGGTCGCCCGTTCCGGTTTCTGATGCCGGATGCCCGCCTGCGCGCGATGCTGGATATGGCACCCCGGCACATCCCGCCGGTCAGCCGCAATGACGACCCGCAAAGCTTTGCGCCCGAAGGCCCGCGCCTGAAACGGGTCGCGTTGATGACCGGTTGCGCGCAAAAGGCGCTGAACACGGATATCAACGATGCCACGATCCGCCTGTTGACGCGGCTTGGGTGCGAAGTTGTCGTGGCCAAAGGGGCCGGCTGCTGCGGGGCGCTTACGCATCACGTGGGAAAAACCGACCAAAGCCATGCGGCAGCCGCAGCCAATATCCGGGCCTGGAGCGCAGAATTGGATGGGAATGGTCTCGATGCCATCGCCATCAACACGTCCGGTTGCGGGACCACGGTCAAGGACTATGGCCATATGTTCCGCAACGATCCCCTGGCGCGGGACGCTGCGCGGGTATCGGCGATCACCATGGATGTCAGCGAACTATTGATGCAGCTGGAGATGCCGGAAGGTGACCAGAAAGACCTGAAGGTTGCTTATCATGCTGCCTGTTCCCTGCAGCATGGGCAACAGATCAAGGCCCATCCTAAGGAGTTGCTGAAACGGGCTGGATTCGCCGTGTTAGAGCCTGCTGACAGCCACTTGTGCTGCGGGTCGGCCGGAACGTACAACCTGTTGCAACCAGAGATTTCAGCAAAGCTCAAAGAGCGCAAAGTACGTACGCTTGAAGCCAAGACCCCGGACATCATCGCGGCAGGCAATATCGGCTGCATGATGCAGATCGGGTCGGGGACGGACATCCCGGTGGTGCATACGGTCGAATTGCTAGATTGGGCAACGGGCGGCCCCGTGCCGGGCGTCCTGCAACGCGGACATGTCACGGCTTCGCCTATCCCGATCTTGCGCTAGGATCGCCTGCTGCATTCCCGCATCACACCCGGCCAATTCTGCCGGACGCTCTTCCTGCCCTATTTTCGCCCCACAGCACGCGTAGTTTCGGTGTTCGGAAAAACCGCCGGAGTCGCGCGTGCGCAAATGGATCACAGCCATCGCCTTTGGGATGCTGCCGCTGGCGGCTATGGCGCAGGATTCCGGGTTGAAAAGCCTGAACACCACTGATTCCGGGCGCCAATGGATGGCTGTTGGCCGTCTCAACATTGACGGGACGGGGTTTTGCACCGGGGCGCTGATCTCTCCGACTCTGGTGCTGACGGCGGCCCATTGCCTCTATGACAAAGTTTCGGGCCAGCGGATCGACCCGGGCAGAATCGAGTTTCTGGCCGGATGGCGACTGGGTCACGCCTCGGCCTATCGGGCCGCGCGGCAGACTGTGATCCACCCCGGTTATGATTTCAATGCTGACACAACCGCGGACCGTGTGCGCCACGACATCGCGCTGATTGAGCTGTGGCAGCCGATCCGCAACACATCCGTCATTCCTTTTGAAACCGGGGACAGACCGGCGCAGGGCGAGGATGTCGGCGTCGTCTCATATGCGGAAGACCGCGCCGAGGCGCCCTCGTTGCAAGAGGTGTGTTCCATCGTGGCGCGCCAGTCCGGCGTTTTGGTGATGTCCTGCAATGTCGATTTCGGGGCATCGGGTGCGCCGGTCTTTTCCTTCGCGTACGAGCGGCCACGGATCGTATCGGTCGTGGCCGCCAAGGCGGAAATGGGCGGCAGTCGCGTGGCGCTGGGCACCGCGCTCGAGGAATCTTTGGAACTTTTGCAGACAGAACTGGCCCAAGGACGAGGGCATACGGCGTCGACCGAGGGGATTGGAAAAAACATAGGAGCGAGGTTTCTGAAACCATGATCCATCATTTGATCAAGGTATTATTTTGTTTGGCTATTTTCGGCACAGCAGCACAGGCGCAGTTGAGCAATCAGCGCCGATTGACCGATCGCGATGACCTGTATGGCTGGGAAGCTGTCGGACGTCTGGATATTGGCGAGAGCGGGTTTTGCACCGGGACGCTGATCGCGCGGGATCTGGTGCTGACTGCGGCTCATTGTGCGTTGGACAAAGCAACTGGCAGACCTTATCCGCCAGGAAAAGTGACTTTTCGTGCAGGTCTGAGTGATGGCAAATCGCTTGCCGATCGCAAGGTTATCCAGATTGCCTCGCACCCAGCTTTCGTTGCCAACGCACCGGTATCGGTACAGCGCGTTCGCGTTGATGTCGCCTTGATGCGGCTGGAAGAGCCGATCCCTTATTCTGTTGCTGACCCCTTCGCCCTCTATGACGGGCGAATTCTGGGTAATGAAATCAGCGTTGCCTCGTATGGGCGGGGTCGGGCGGATGCGATCACACGCCAACGGTCGTGCCGCATTCTGCAACGTGGACAGGGTCTGATCAGCTTTGACTGCGATATCACCTTCGGCTCGTCCGGGTCGGCAATTCTGGCAAAGAAAGGTTCGCGCTGGCAGATCTTTTCTGTTGTATCCGCCGGCGCATCTGACGGTCGGCGCACCATCGGGTACGGCATGGAATTGCCCGAAATAGTGGCCGAACTCAAAACAATTCTGCGCCGCGACGCGCCGCGACCCATGGCGACGATCCGACGCCTGCAACCGGGGTCAGACAAGTCCAGTTCCGGTGCCAAATTCCTCAGCGCCGGCGGGTCTTGAACTGCTTCCAGCCACTACCCATGTGAACTGTACCGGGTCGCCGCAAACGGGGCTCGGTATGCTCCACCGCCCGTCCGAACGGAGGGCAAACTGTAGATCGCTCTGATATGAGGATACCACACATGCGTACATTTGATTTTGCACCGCTGCACCGCGCGACCATCGGCTTTGACCAGATTGCCGACATGATGGATCGGGTTCTGACCAATGACGGCGCTCAGCCCACTTATCCGCCTTACAACATCGAAAAAACCGATGCTGACACCTATCGGATCTCGGTCGCTGTCGCGGGCTTCTCGGATGCTGACCTGTCGGTCGAAGTGAAGGAAAACGCGCTGATCGTTGCAGGCAAGAAAGCCGCTGACGAAAAAGAGCGCAGCTATCTGCACCGTGGCATCGCCACCCGCGCGTTCGAGCGCCGCTTTGCGCTGGCCGATCACGTGCGCGTCACCGGCGCCAGCCACGAAAACGGCATGCTGAACATCGACCTGAAGCGTGAAGTGCCCGAAGCGCTGAAACCGCGCCGGATCGAGATCGCCTCGGCCAATGCCATCGAAAAAGACGTGGTCGATGCCAAGGCCGTAAACTGAGGCTACCTGATCACTGGGCGATAGTTCCGCCTCTCTGAACTGTCGCAGACTGCACGCCCCGCGTTCCTCCAGACGCGGGGCGTTGTTTGTTTTCGCCGCACCGCATTTTCAAACGACAACATCTGGAAAAAACTGGCAATGATCGCGACCCTCGCGCTAGTCTTTTTGCAACGAGCCTTTTGAGCGCTCGGGTCTTGGTTTGGCAAAAGGATATAGCGACCGATGTCTTTCAAGTTCGTCTCAGCCGGAATTTTATGTGCAGCATTCACGCTTTCTTCGATGGCTTCCGCTCCTGCAAAGGCGGACGACACGGATGCGTTGATCGCAGGTGTCGCGCTGGGTGTGCTGGGGGCATCGATCGCCAAGCATCATCACAAGCACGGCTCGCATTACCAGAAGCACCCGCACGTTTCGGCCAAAGAAAATGCCATCGGCCTGTGTATGCATCGGACCCATTCTGCGATGTCAAATCAGGGCTTTTACGCAGTGGACTTCGAGCGGACCTTGTCCTTCACCGAAAACGCAGATGGCATCAACCTGATCGACCTCGAGGTCGCGCGTTCAAACGACCGAACGGATGCACGTAGCTATATCAAGGCGCATTGTGCGATCCAGGACGACAAAGTCGTAAATTTCCGCTATTCGCACTATTGAACCGGGCTTACATTTGCGGTCAATAAATCGGCCCCGCGTATCCCATGCACGGGGCCGATTTCTTTTCTGAGATCAATTCCCGGCCGTGACCGACCCGATTGACCAGAACATTGTCTCACCCGAGGCATCATCGACGCCGTCATTGTCGGTCATCACAAACGCCTCGCCCGAGGGCAGGATGGCCAGACCTTCGATCTTGTCCAGAACGTATCCGCCTGTCGATGTCAGGTCAGGCAGAAGGTCGCGGACCTCTTGCTTGCTGACCACGGGCAGCTCGCCACCCAGCGGGGCCGGGGCCATCTCGGACAGCGGGATGCGATAGATTTTCTTGGTGACTGCGCGGTGGTCATGCTGGTTGTCGCGCTCGATGACATAGAAATGGTCGCCGAAGGCCACGATTTCCGACAGACCAACCCAGCCTTCTTCGGGATCAGCTTTTGGATAGTGCACGGCGCCCCATTCCTTGGTCTCAAGGTTGTAAGCGACAAGCTTCACATGGTTTTCCGGGTCGTCCTTCCACTCGCGCTGTACCGCCAACCACAGAGTGTCGCCAACCTTGGTGATGCCTTCGAAGCCAAAGCGCTTTTCGACGGCCGTCAGTTCCGGGGGCAGACCGATCTCGCCCTTGCGGTCCTGGATCAGGCCGTCTGCGCCGACATGATAGATCGCGTGCGGGATAAGGCGGTCGGTGCGGCCTTCGGAGGCGACGTAGAACCCTCCGTTGCCGTCCAGCGTGATGCCCTCAAGGTCCAGTTTCTGGGCCGGGTTGCCGTCCTGACGGTGGATGCGGATCACGTCCACGATGCGGGCGGGTTTCTGACTGGGGTCAATCTTGAAGATCGACGGCTGGAAGCCGTAGAAGCTGTCATTGACCGCATAGATCATGCCGTCCGCATCCGCGACCATACCGGACAGCGCCCCCCATCCGATCAGCTCATCCGCGCCTGCCGACGTCAAATGGGGATAGGCAGCGGGAGCGTCCTGATATTCGAAGATTGAAACATGCGCCCGCGGGCCGCCATCTTCGATCAGGTCTTTTTCGTTGGCCGAAATCAGCAGGTTGCGTTCCGGGATCGCGACATAACCTTCGGTTCCGACGCCCGAGGGCAGCAACTGTTTCAGAACCGGGTTGGCCGGAACGGTGGCGTCATAGACACCGACGACCGAGGCACGCTCGGCCCCCACAAAGATCATCGGTGTGCCGCCAAAGGTGGCTGCGGTCACGCTTTCCGGCTCAACCCCTTTGCTGTCCGAGCGTTTGTCGGGGTAGTGGCCGATCTGGATGATGGCTTTTTCGAACTCGGCGCCGTTCTCGTAAACAACCGTGCCGTCCTTGTGGAAGATGGTCCAACCACGCGAGCCGCCTTCGTAATCGCCTTCATTGGCGGTGGCGAAATGGTTGTCGTCGATCCATTTGACCGCGTCCGGCTCGCGCAGGCGGCCCGGCTGGTTTTCGGTGAAGATCAACGCGCCGCGTTCGTCCGTGGCGTCGATGCCTTCCAGATCAACCGCGCCTGCCGAGAAATGGCTGACCACATTGCCGTCCTTGTCGACGACCGCGATGTGGTTGTTTTCTTGCAGGGTGACGACGGTTTCGCCCAGGCTGTTGATGTCAACGAATTCCGGCTCGGGGTCCGTTGGGGCAACGTCTGCCAGCCCGGTCAGCGCGGCAATCTTCATACCGTTGCAATCCAACGCACCGTCTTTCAGAGGCACCAAGGCCAGCGAGCCAGCGGGCAGTTGTGGGATGATACCGTCGTTCAGGTCTTCGTCGCGTTCATTCTCGATCGCTACGGCAACAAAGCTGCCATCGGGGGCTATCGCGACACTGTCGGGCTGGCCGCCCAGGTCACAGGCACCGGTTTCGGCCTTGCCTACGATATCGACCGAGATCAGCTTTCCCGACGGCGCCGTATAGCTGTCCGAAGTGTTCACACCGACGAAAGCCGTTGCGCCAACGATTCCCACGGATGTCGGCTCGCCACCAACAGCCATCGCGCCCAACGGCGCCGGGTTCGCGGGGTCGGTGATATCCACCATCCCGATCACGCCCAGCGGGCTGTCGGTATAGACCAGCGTCATGCCATCTGCGGTCGCCGCGATGATCTCGGGCGAGGTTTCGCGGGTGGTATCGGCCCCTTCGGCCATGTTTTTCACGACGGGGAACGACGCGATCCGGTTGAAATTCATCTCTGCCACAGCCTGACCGGCGGTCAGGGCAAGGGCAGATGTCAGGCAGACATAGCGCAATGACATGGGTGATATCCTCTCTCACTTGGACGCTGAGTGGGATGGACGGCCTATGTTGCGGGATCGTGACGGTTTTGTTTCACTTTGGTGACAAGTTTGCGCGTGCGTTGCATCTGCGACGCGCCCATCGGTTTCCGTTCGCGCCTGAGTTGTCCGACCTATCTTTTCCCGCCTGAATTTGCCAATCTTTGCGGGAATTTAGCATCCGCGGGGATGTAAATAGGTGTAACATTACCTATGTTATTGGGTAGATAAGAAAAATAGGGATAGAAATAAGATGTCGAACCAGCAATTCGAGGCGTTGATTCAGGAGACGCAAACCAAGGTCCGTGAAAGCCAGTCGCAGATCGAAGGGCTGACTTCACGTATCGAGGCGGCCCGCGCCAAGATCGGCACAGCCGAGGCGGATATCGACATCGAAAACGCCACGCTTGAGGACGTGCATGCCCATACCGAGGTGATGAACGCCAATATCGCCGAGCTGATCATGGGGCTGGATGACGTCACCAACGCGTTTTCCAAGGATTTCGACGAAATGCGCTCGAAAACCGGGTGGGAATCGTTTGTCGGCATCTTCGCAAAGGCCAAATCCGAGTCGATGCGGCAGGAACGGATGCGCACCGCCAATATCGATGACAAGCTGCAGGACCTGATCGCCAAATCCGACGTGATCGTCAAACTGCTGGAAGGGCAGTTGTCGGTGCTGGAAGAACAGCGGGTAAAGGTTGAGGACAACCTGTCCGTCACGCTGGACGATCGTGAGGCGACCGTGGCCGAACTGGAAGCCTTGCGCGCCGAAATTCAGGGCATGGACCCGGCCATTATTACGTTGGAGAACAAGATCAGCGTCGAACAGGACGCCGCCGCGCGGACCCAGTTAGAGACTGAATTGGCCGAGCTGAACAAGCAATACAACGCCAAGGTTCAGGAAGAGCAGGTCAAGCTGGCCAAGTCCCAGACGCTGGAGCGGTACATCGAAAAGGGCAAGACCTGGGTCGACTCGCTACAGAACCAGGCGGCGACGCAGATGGTGCTGATCAACAAGCTGCAGACAGACACGCAACAGCGCGTGGTCCTGTATGACGCCCTGACCAAATCGCTGAAAACCGCGCAACAGCAGGACGTGGCCCACCGCATCAACGAGATCGGCGTGCAAACCGACCAAGAGGCGCAAACCGCCATGGCCGCCATCGGCACCGCGACCAACCAGAAAATGGCCGATATGCTTGAAGCGCACGAGGACCACATGGTCTTTGCCCGCGACGTGCTGGAGAAAAAGGCCAAGGCAGATGAACGCTTTGCCCGCCGGTTCGCCTCGATTGTCGAGAAGCATGATAAGAATTTGTATGGTGGCTAAGTGCGTTTCGCTCACCAACAATTTCTATTACTAGCAATTAGTCTTGGTCCCTTGGAGGTGCCGAGACTCTTGGAAAAATTTGGTTTTATAGATCAGAAACCGACTTATCCTGAAGTGCTACAGGCATTGCTTATGGCAGTAATTGCGGCTTGCTTAATGCGACTTCTGTGTTGGTTGAGCTGGGGCAGCGAAAGGGGGCGGCGTTTTCAGCACTCGGTTGGGATCAACCCTCAAGTAGTACTGCATAGTGTCGGTTCGCCTCTCTTTAGATGGTGGTTTCATATCGATAAAAACGGGAAGGACTTGGACGCTCCAAGATGACCGATACCAACCCCACCCAAGACCATGTCGGCCTGACCGACACTTTCGCCTCGCGCCGGTATTTCCGCAAATTCGAGGTGATCACTGTCCACCTTCTGCGTGTGGCTGCGACGATGGAGGCCGAAGGCGCGATCAGCAAGCAAGAGGTGCGGATCGTGTCGCGCTACCTTTCGGGGCTGCTTTATACCTTCCGCGCGCTTTCCATGAAGTACCTGCTGGTCGGGCGAGACACCGGGCGGTTCTTTGGCAGCCTCGCGATGGACAAGCGTGACAGCGGCTTTCCGGTGGCGGCCGAGTTGCTAACCATGGCCAATGACGCCCAGCAGGCGCAGGTGCATCTGGCGAATATGCCCTCGGAAGACGACCTGAAAACCGACATGGTGCGGACGATTATTGGCGATCAGGAGATCCCGACTAAGCTGCAATTCGCGCTGTCACAAAGGCTCTATTACGAGGAATTGCTGAAAGGTCAGCTGTTCTGGGCCCGCAACGATCCCGAATGTCACTGGATCGGGAATGAGGGTGAGCGGCGCAAATTCATGATCCACTGGGCGGTCTATGACAGCCAGATCAACCTGCCGGTCATCTATCTGATGCAGCTGGAGGACAGCGGCAAAACCGCCCTGCCCAAGGACCAACGTCGCTGGCCCGAAGTGCAAGCGCATCTGATGGCGCAGTCGTTGGGCGGGTTGAAACTGGTGACGATCGCCAAGGGCTTTGATCAGGATTTCGACGACCTGCACCCGAAGCATTTGCGCCGCATCCATGTGGGTCCGATGTATTCCTCAGCCTATACCGAGCAATCCGGCCCCTTGCGGCAAGTGCTTGAGGACGCACAGTCTCCGCCGGGTCAGGACTGGGCATTGGCCTGGACCACCGAAGAGTTGGAAAGCGAAGAGGTGGTTCAGGAACGGTCGGGCTGGTTCGGGACGGTGGATCGAGAGGTCTTCGCGCTGGACCCGTTTGGCGGGCAGGGCGCCGAAACCGGGGCAACGCGCACGCAGCGGTCGATCATCCTGCCACAGCGTCCGTTTCAGGTGTTGGCCGAACGCAACCCGCCCGGCTTTGCGGATGTGCGCAAATTCGTGGTCAGCAAGTCGGGGCAGGTCTTGCGCTATTAGGATTTAAGCCTCCGGCGGGAGTATTTTTGAAAAGATGAAGCAAGGGCGGTTTTTGAAATGAGTTTGACGTCAGATCAGATGGAATTGCGCGAGACGGATATTCGCAAACACTATCCGGCAGCGACCGCCTTGTTGAACGGGTTCGAGCACGCGCCGCGGATTGCCAAAGCGGCTGAGGCAACGGTTGAGCGGTCTCCGGGCGTGTCGACAGGGCGGCGGTTTCGGTCCACGACGCCGGGGTTGGTGACGCGGCGGGTGGCGCGGGCGGATGGGGTGCATCTGGTCGAACGAATCGAGGCTTCGGATGATGGCGATGCGTTGGTCTCTCCGCCTCAGGCGACCACGCAACAGGCCATTCGTCGGAGCATCGCCATCGCCCTGGCTGTGGCCGAAGCCTATGCGGAGCAAACACCGCTGGCCGATCTGAAACGGGCCAATCTGGCTGGGGATCTGCCCGCCGCGCGCAAGACCGAATTCTCGGACTTGTTGACCGCCGAGGCTCTGATTACATCCCACACTTTCGGGAACGCACTGGCCTATCTGATGTCGTCGCATCTGGGCGAGACCACCGTCGATATTGGCGAGATCGAGGAAATTCTGACCGACAACGGCCAGCTTGCCCTGCATGGCGCACTGTGGGAGCTGGACCAAACGCTGGCCAAACACGCCCCCGACGACGCCCATCTGATCGCGGCCACCAGCGCCTATGCCGAGCAACTGATGGACAAGGCCGCCCTGCGCGCACAGTCCGCCGGTCATCTGGCCCCGTTCCAGAACGCTGCCTGGAATATTGAGGCGGATGATCTGACCATCCGGGGCTTTGAACCGGCCTCGAAGGCGAAGTCCACAACGCTTACCATGACGTTCAAGAAACCGAACGAGGTGGTCGGCAACCATATCGCCAAGTATCAGGCGATGAAGCTGGCCAAGATGGTGATGGCCTATGACTTCGACCGCCGCCTGAACCCGTTTGCGGAACTCGGCGGGTTCATCTTTACCTTCATGGGCGACGGCAAACCGGGTACCGGCAAAACTACCCTGATCCAGATGATGGCCGGGCTGATCAACGACTATTGCCAGAACGCGGGCTATCCGTTCCGCTATCAGAACCTGAGCACCGACAATATCGACAGCTATCAGGGCAAATCCGGACAGAATGCCAAGGCGTTTATCAACACGATCATCGACCCCTCGGTTATCGGGTTCGGCACCATCGACGATATCGACCAACTGGCGGGCAAACGCGGCGACCGGCAGTCCTCGGCCGGGCAATTGGAAATCACCGCCGTGCTGATGGAGAGCTTTGCCGGCGCCAACACCGTCGTGCGCGGCAACTGCACTTTTGGCATGTTCTCGAACTACCCCGAGAATGTGGACGACGCCCTGCGCCAGCGGGCCGGTGCGCGGTTCTTAGTAGACGGGCCGCAGACGCGCGAGGATTACATCGACATCCTGCACCTGCTGATGGGCCGCAACCACGACATCCCGCTGGGCGAACACGACGCCTATGCCGCGCAGGAGATCAAAAAGGCCGTCGCCGCCAGTTTCGAAAGCCATTCGCGCCCGCATGAGGACGCTCTGTTGCAGGTCTATGACCAAGTCTCGGGCGAGATTGGCCAGATGGACACCATCGCCAAGCTGGGCACCTACCTCAAGGCGATCCAAGCCGCGGATGAGCGCTTTACCGGTCGCGCGATCAAGAACATCACCGACGCGGTCAAGGTCCGCGCGATGGATTTCGAACTGCCCGACGAATGGATGGAAACCCCCGACCTGTTCCTGTTCCGCGACTACGACACCAAGAAAGCGATGATCGAGGACCTGCGCCAGCCGATCACGGTGGAAATGGTGATGCAGGAAATCAACCGCTACGCCGACAGCGAATTCCGCTATGCAGACAAGAGCGATGAGGTTGCCATCGAGAACGCCGTCCGCGAGATGGGCCGGATGGAAGAGGCCAAGCGGCGGTATCTGGAGGGGAAAAGGTGACCGGAGGGTTTGTTCTTATCCTCATGACGCTGGTTTCGGCGTGCATTTTTTTCGGGATCACCGTAGCCCGCAAACGGCCGGGCACGTTTGGTTCGTTTGCCAAACTGAGCCTGATTGTTTTTGCAATCTGTTATGTGTGGAGTTCACTGTTTCAGATTTGGATAAACGGTGCCTCTTTGGACAACCCGGAATCGTTGCTACACGCGTTTGGTCCCGGTCAGATGCCGAAATATTTCCTGCAAAGCGCAATTTTCTGGTTCATACCAGCGATGTTCATCGCAGCTATGAGCTTTGGGTTGATGCGGGCGCGCATTGTGAATTCCAGAGAACTTTCCGAGCAGGTCGATGATGATTGATATCGTTTACATCGCCGGCTGCATCTTGGCCGCTTATGTCGGTTCTCATTTCGTTGTATGGGTAATCAAACGCAGCCTTCCAGTACCGAAAGGACCATTCCAGCTGTTCCGGTTTCTCTTTTGGTGGGCAGCGAGTGTCACGGTGGGATCGGGTCTATTTTTGAGCACTTTCTGGATATTAATTTTCGTTCAATCCGCTCCCGGTGGTCGATTGGAAGAAGTAGAGCCCAGCATTCGTCTTTTGGGATTACTACTCCTGTCGGCTCCATACTGGATAGGGCTATTCAAGGGCATAGACCTGCAGATATCGCAAAGGTTTAGGGTATGATCCGCCTCATCGAAAAAGGCCTGATGTTCGGCAATCTCGTCCACATCTCCAGCCCGGCTCTGGTCGAGCGGTATAACCGCGCGCTGCAGCATCTGGCGGGCAAGACCACGGCGCTGACGGATTTCCATGTGGATATCTCGGGCTATTCGCCCGAGGTGGGGATTGAGCTGGAGGATGAGCTCTACCTCAACCCCAACGGGGTCAACCGGCAGTTTATCCTGCTGACGACCGAACAAAAACGCGCGCCACTGCTGAACGTCAAATTCTCGACCTCGCGCGATATTCTGCGCGACTTCATCGAGATGAATGAGGCGCAGCTGTTTGCCCTGACCGCCACTGATGCGGTGGCCGGAGAGTTGGTGAACTCGGTCATCAAACTCACCACCCCGGGTGATCTGTTCAACATCCAGAAGATCGAGATCGAGGCCGACACCGCAGGCGGAACGCTGCGCAAGGCAGAACAACTGGCGGGCATGGTCGAGCAGTTCAAAACCGACGAGGACGCCTGGTTCGACGACGTGCTGATCGCCAAGATGATCGAAACCGCCAAAGAAACCGGCGACGTCACCCGCAACCCGGTGCGTCTGCGCCACACCGCCTTTGAGCAGCGTAACTTCTGGACCGCGCATTTCGGGGGGCTCTACCTGTTTCCCGACGTTGACCATCCGGCCGCCATCTGCATGGGCGACGAGGCCGAGGATCTGCCGGTCAAATTCGTGTTCGATCGCAGCCAGCACAATCGGATTGCGAAATTCCTGGGGTTGAACGGGTTGGTGGAGACCATCATCGAGGCCCGCAATGTGGATTCCGCCGCGATCCTGCAACAGAAGATGGACTTTCTGACAATCGCCGCTGCTGCGGACGCGGGTGTCGATCTGACGGATCTGGATCGCAGCGATATGCGGCGTCTCGCACGGACGCATTCGGACCGTCTGCCCGAGGCGTATCACGGGTTGGCGCAGCTGTTGCGCTGGGCGACTGCAGGCGGGCCGTGGCCGCGCATCACATCGGACCATCCGGCGTATTTCTACACCCTGCGTGCAGCTGACACGCCAAACCGCGATCTGGTCAATATGTTGTTGACGGAATTGGCTCCGCTGGACCCGCGGCAGATGTTCATCTGCCACAAGGAACTGTTTTACAGCACATACGCGACCTGGCCCGAGACTAAAAAGGCCTATGTTGCCGAATTTCTGGCGCGCGAGTATCAGGTGGACAAGGCAGGCGCACGCGCGGCCCTGTTTGGTCATGAACCGGATATGAGCGGTGACGACAGGGTCAGCGAAACGGTGATTGCCCGGGTCGGCCCCTGGGGCGCGTTGAGGAGGGATTGAGATGTTCGGAGCGATGCGCCTGTTTCTGATCCTGCTGGTCCTTCAAACGGTTGCCTATTTTGCGTTGTCTTACTATTCGCGTGGCGTCCGCCGTCGAAGGCTTGAGACCTGGTGGGACGAAAAGGGCAAGAAAGGCAACAAAGAGGCGTTTGTCGAACGCGGGCTGCATGTCTACGACAATTCGTTCCGGCGCAAGCTGATCCTGGGCGTCTATATTGTCCCTTGGGTGGCAATCGGCGCGCTGATCTATATCGTGAATTATATGTGAGGATTACGGCATGGCCTATGTAAAATGGGCGTTCATTATCATCTTCTGGGGCATGATTGCTGTGGTTTTGCAGTACTCGCTGCCGCAGCACGACGTCGTGCGGATCGTCAACACCTATGAAGAGCGGCAGGATCTGACCGACTGGACCCGGATTTTCTGGTCCGAGCCTGAAGACCAGTCAACCAGCCTGTCCAATCGCGATGTGCAGTTCATCCAGGCGGTTCGCGCCAATGGCAAACCTATTGTTTACCGGAACGAGGACACTGGCTGGGGTTGGCCGCCCTACTTCAAGTTCGACACGGCCAATCTGTACACCGAAGCCAATGATGCGAAATCGACGAAAGACAATCCCGATTGGGTTGTCGTGACTCACTACGGGTGGCGGAACGAGTTCATGTCGATCTTTCCCAATGCGATCTTCATTCGGCATGTCGAGGGGCCGGATGTGCGCATCATTCCCTGGTTCAACATCATCTTCCTGACCGTGTTTGCCGCCGTGGTCTGGGCGCTTTGGGTGCGTTGGCGCAGGTTCCGGCAGCGTCGTATCGATCCCATGCTGGAAAGCGTCGAGGACGGGATTTACGCCGCAGGCGACGCGATTGAGGAAAGACGCGGTAAATTCCGCCGCTGGTTGGACAGCTGGAAATCAAAATGAATTGCCCCAAGGGGGTGCGCAAAGCCGCGCCCCCTTTTGGGCACTTTACCTGACAACAAATTCGGCATGCAGCGCACCCGCTGC
Organism: Ruegeria sp. CH11; assembly: GCF_056537105.1. NCBI lineage: Bacteria > Pseudomonadati > Pseudomonadota > Alphaproteobacteria > Rhodobacterales > Roseobacteraceae > Ruegeria > Ruegeria sp. CH11. The sequence goes on along the minus strand of NZ_JBQFQX010000003.1, from coordinate 345,577 downwards.
CTTGATTGTCTTCAAAATGTCGATCATGTCGCGGGGGGAAACGCCCAGGGCGTTCAGTCCAGCGACAACCTCGGACAGGGTGGCGGCTTCGGGAATTTCGGCAAGACCGGTGCCTTCTTCCTCTTCGATGCCGGCGACGGTTCTGGGGACCACGACCGTTTCGCCACGTGCAAACGGGTTGGGTTGAACGGCAATCGGGGCCTCTTCAACGGTGAGGGTCAGATTGCCTTGGGATACGGCGACGCGCGAAATCCGGACATCCTGCCCCATCACAATTGTCCCCGACCGCTGATCGACCACTACGCGGGCCTTAGTTTCCGGTTGCACAAGGATGTTCTCGATGCGGCCGATGGCATGCGCTGTCGAGGTCGACTGCGTGGCGGGGATATTCAGCTCAACAGTGCCCGAGTCCCGCATGATCGCAACCGCGCGATTGAACTCGGTGTTGATCGCGGTTTCGATGCGGCCCGCCGTTGTGAAATCAGGCTCCCTTAAAGCAAGGCGCAGCTGTGTCAGCGCCGACAGGTCAAAGTCGATCTCCCGCTCGACGCGCGCACCCGCCGGGATCACGCCCGAGGTCGGAACCCCGCGCACGACAGTGGCAGCCTCGCCCTCGGCCACTGCTCCACCAGCCAGAACCGTGCCCTGAGCAACCGCATAGATTTGACCATCTGCGGCATTCAACGGTGTCATGATCAGCGTCCCACCAAGCAGGCTTTTGCTGTCCCCGATGGCCGAGACCGTGACGTCGATCTGGCTGCCGACGCGCGAAAAAGGGGGCAGGCTGGCCGTAACCAGCACAGCGGCAACGTTCTTGGGGCGAAAGTCCTCGCCCGTGACGTTGACGCCCAACCGTTCGAGGATGTTTGACATGATCTCTTCGGTGAAGGGTGAGTTTCGCAGACCGTCGCCGGTTCCGTTCAACCCGACCACAAGGCCGTATCCGACCAGGTCGTTGCCGCGCACCCCGTCAAAGTCCACCAGATCCTTCAGGCGGATAGCCCCGGCCGTTGCCAACCCAGGCAAAAAGAGCAGAAGAAAAATCAGAACCTTCATCTCAGGAAATTCACCAGCGAGAGGTTCGAATTGCGAACCGTGACAGAGTAGAGGCTTTCCAGCTGGAATTGCACCGCCTTCAGCTGCGTTGCGGTTTCTGCCGGATCGGCCCCGATCAGACTGTTGCGACCGAATTCCAGACTGGTGCGCGCCGCAGCGTTTCGGGTTGCGGCCTGTTCCACGCGGGCCTGAGATGCGCCGATACTGGCCCTGAGCTTGACGAAATCACTGTCATTATTTGCCAGATCCTGCCCCAATTGCCGAAACAGCGTGGTTCTGACATCGGGGCTCAGGTTCAAGGTTGTGTCAGAGGCCAGCGCGGCAACAGCCACATCGCGCAAGGCGGCCCGGATGCCCGGGTCGTTTGCCTTGATTGGAATGTCGATACGCTCGTTTTCAGAGATTTGCATCGGGGCCAGATTTGTGTCGGACCCCTGATAGATAACGGCCTCGAACCCGGCAGGATCGTTGAACCAGTCTTCCGCCGCCTGCCGGATGTCGTTTGCAGAGGTCAAACCTGTCAGCTCGGTTCGCAGGGCATTCAACAGATCATCCGGCGACGGCAGCGGCGAGATGTCGGTGGCGGTGCCGGAAAACAGGCTTCGACCACCCGCCCGCGTGTTCAGAGCCGACATCATCGTATCAAGTTCGTTTCGGGCCTTGACCGAGGCATGTTCATGCGTCGTGGTCTGGTTTGCGGTGGCGAATGACAACAGCGACGCCGACACCTCGCCCACGGAGGCGTTAACTGTGCCAAGGCTCAATTGCATCGCGTCCGTAAACAGCCGCGTCTCGGACGTGGCGATTTTGAACGCGTCCAGCCTGGCCAGGCTCCGGTCCAGGTCCAGCAATTGCGAGTAATCGCCACCCAGCCGCCCAGCGACGTCTTTTACCTTTCCCGACGACATCTCGTAAGTGAGGGTGTCGAGCTGGTTTCGTATCTCGGCGCTGCGCGTGCGCAATGTCATGTTGCGCGCCAGATCGCCTATCGCATTCAGTGTCATCCTCACAACCTCAGCAAAGTTTCCATCAATTCATCGACAACCGAGATGATGCGTGCGTTTGCGGCATAGCTTTGCTGAATACGCATCATGTTTTGCATCTCTGTATCCGTGTCGACGCCTTGCTCGGCCTCGATGCGTGCCATCTCGGATTGCGCATTATCCGCGAAGACCCAGCGCGTCTGGGCAGCATGCGCGTCTGCGCCGGCACTGGACAACAGCGCCTCAGTCACCTCGGTCGCGCGCATGTTTCCGGTGCCGAATATCGCCGATGCAATCGGGCGCGCGGTGTCCAACGCGGCCCCGAACGCCTGTAATTGCGTCGCATTTCCGGGATCGCCGGGTGCCGCTGCACCCAAGCCCGCGCGCAAACGCCAGCTGTCACCGCCCGTATCGGGATCGACTGTCGTATTCAGGCTGATGCGTGACGCCAGCCCCGGCGGAGCGGTGACGTCAAAGCGGTTTCCGCCATCTGTGAACAGGCCCGGGTCAGCTGCGCCCGCAGTTGCATCCAGACCGGGAGTTTCAAAGCGTTCGATCAGGTCGCGAGCCACTGCGTCCAGTTGCATTTGCGCTTCGACCGTCAGAGTGTCGCGAATCTCAAACTGAGCCGCCAGCGCCCCACCGCGAATTTGAGCCGACTCTCCCAGCGTTCGGACCGGGTTTCCGTTCATCTCAAGACCAGACAGCAATCCGTTCGCCACCGTCATGTGAGGCCGCGTGTCACCGGTTGTCGTAAACGTGAATTCGGCCGCTTTCCCTTCCAGAAGGATCAGTCCGCCATCTGAATACAGCGAGACCCGGTCGTTTTCTCTGGCGACCACATTGACCGGTATAAGTTCGTTGACCCGGTCGATCAGAATCTGCCGTTGATCCAACAGGGCGCCAGTGTCACCCCCGCCATTGCGGATCGCTGGTATTTTGGCATTGAGGTCCTCGATGTCCTCCAGCGTTTGGTTCAGCGTTTCAACATAAGAGCCGATTTTTCGATCTGCGTCCGAGCGCGTTTGCCGCAGGTTTTCCGAGGCCGAGTTTAGACCGTCGGACATTGCGCGCGCGCTGCGGGCTGCCTGATCCAGGCGTTCGATCGAATCCGGTAGGCTGGCTGCGGTGATCAGACTGCCTTCAAAATCCGACAACCGGGCGGCAAGCGACGTTGCCTGATCCGGAGGGCCGACAAAGCGTTCGAACCGGGAATGAAACTCTGCAATTGCAGAGTGCCAGCCAAGTTCGGCATCGGTTGTGCGCCGGTTTGCGGTCAGGACCGGATCCTGATGCCGCGTGATACCCACGACCCGAACGCCATTGCCCGAGATCTGACTGGTGGTCAGCTCCAGCGACCGCCGCGCATAGCCGGGCGTCAGCGCGTTGGCGATGTTGCCCGACACCACCGCGGCGCCGCGGCTGGCCGCGGTCAGGCCGCCGAGGGCGTTGTTCAAAGCTGTCGACATGTTCATGGGACAGGTCCTTTCCCTGGATCAACGCCCGGATCAGCGTTTGATGTTTGTGGTTTCCTGCAACATTTCATCCACGGTCTGAATGACCTTGGCGCTGGAGGAGTAGGCGCGCTGGGTCTGGATCATCGAGGTCAGTTCGGTCGCCACATCCGTCGTCGATTCCTCGCGCGCGAACGAAACCAGGTCGCCTGTCGGTCCCTCGCCCGCGTTCCAAAGGAAGAACGTGCCGCTTTCCCGTGAGGGCGCGTAGGTCTGGCTGTCAAGCGCGGTCAACCCATTCGGGTTGGGCACGTCGGCCAGTGGGATCTGGAACATCCGGCGGCTGACGCCGGTGTCATAGAACGCGTAGACATAGCCGTTTTCGTCGACCTGAACGCTGGTCATGGTGCCGACCGCAGACCCGTCGCGCGTGATCGAAACCGGGGCGAAAGTGTCCGACAATTGCGTGATGCCATCCGCATCACCAATCTCGCCGATATTGACCTCCATCGGGCCACCCGCCACGTTCACGACAAAGCTACCGGTGGCTGGATCATAGGCCCCGCCCGAGACGGTGGTGACGCTGGCCAGTGTTCCACCAGCCGTGCGGCTGTCGGTGAAGGTCAGGGTATACTCCCCGATCACCGCGCCGCCCGACGCCGAATCCCGCAGTGTTAGGGTCCATTCGTTGCTGGACCCGGCGGCGGGCACTGTTGGCACCAGCTCGATATCGACGCTTTCGGATTTGCCCAGATTGTCGAAATACTCGACCGACAGGGGTTGCGTGTCCCCCGGCGCGCCGGCGTCGGTCGCGGTGGCGGGCAAGTTCATGCGCAAGTTCATTTCAGTCGTCGGCGAACCGGACAGCTGATTGACGCTTAACTGTATCGGCTCCAATGCGGCGGGTGTGTCGCGCGGCACGCTCGGGATCGTGCCGTCCGCCGCCGCGCGCCAGCCAAGCAGGACAAGGCCGGATTCTGTGACCAGATAACCTTCTTCATTGGTGCGGAACGAGCCGGTTGTGGTCAGCAGCATCTCGTTCGAACCTGCCGCGATCTGCGAGCTTGGACGCACCGGCAGCATGCCCCGACCACGTACGGCCAGATCGGTCGAGTTGTTGGTCGTGACCAGAGGCCCGCGCTGATCAATCAGGCGCTGGCTGGTGGTTCTGACCCCGCCGGCGGAATAGCTGCCACCCTGGCCCGAAGTGACCATGGAATGAAAATCCGTTTCAACCCGCTTGTACCCGAAGGTCGAGGAATTCGCGATGTTGTCGGAAATCGTTGCCAGTTTGTTGGCATTGGCCTTCAACGCCGCGACACCGGCATTCAGCGAAGAGGAAATGGTCATCAGCGCGCCCTTCTGTTGCGTCAATCGTTGCAGCAACAGGTAACGTACTGGCCCTTAACAGCGCGCTAACAGATAAAATGCGTCGTATCCTGGGGCTACGGCACGCGCAGAAAGATGATCTCGATCCGGTTGTTGCGCGCTGCCATCGGATTGTCCGCGACACGTTCCCGGTCGGCGTGACCCGCAACCCGGTCCAGCCGCAGGGGCTCGACACCATTGTTCTGCAACATCTGCCGGACCACTTGTGCCCGCGACGTAGACAAATCCCAGACCGGGTTCTTTGCCAGAACCACAGGTGCCGAGCGCACGTGGCCCTCGACCGCGATGGCATTGGTCACAAGGTCCGACGACCGCGCCACCAGCAAGGCCAGTGCGCGCATCATGTCTGTCGGTTTGTCGGTCTCTGGTACGAACAGGGCTTGCGATTCGGTATCGAACAATTCAACGACCAACCCTTCGTCGGTGACGCGGGTGACGATATGTTGCAAGTGCTTGCTCGACACCAGGCTCTCACCGCTGCGCCCCAGCAGGTGCGCTTCGAGCGTCGAGAAATCCTCGGAAGCGCCTTCGCCCCCGCCGCGTGCGTCAACTCCGGTGGAACCGCGCGCCTGGTTCGCTTCGGTTGGATTGCGGTTGCTGGCACCCGAGCCATCCATCACCATGGTCTTTTCCGAAAACATGTTGTCTCCGCCAAAGGCACCGTCTCCGCCGCCCGACACGGGATTGACCGGAATCGTCGGCGAAAAGTAGTCCGCCAGCCCCTTGCGTTGTTTTTCCGTCGTTGCATTCAGCAGCCACATCAACATGAAGAAGGCCATCATGGCCGTGACAAAGTCGGCATAAGCGACTTTCCATGCGCCGCCGTGGTGGCCATCGCCGCCCGACACGCGCTTCTTCTTGATGATGATTGGCGCCGCATTGGTTTGCGCACCCATCTCCACCACCTTTATTCACCCAGCTACCGGGGTATCCCCGCAGGTCTTAAGGTGGCCTTAACACTTAAAACTGTTCGGAAATTAGTCGCCTATCTGGGCCCTCCCACTGCCGCGCGACGCAGGATGAGCGACAAGCGATCAAAGCTGTTCTTAACGCCTTCGGTATCGGGCTTGGCAAAGAAATCATCCAGTTCGGCGTGTACGCGCACGGCTTGATCCAGCAGGGGATCCGAACCCTCGGCGTAAAGGCCCGCTTTGATCATTACCTCGGATTGTTCGTAGCTTCCGACCAGTTTGCGGGTTTCCGCGATCAACTGGTTTTCAGTGCCGTTGGCAGCGTCCGGCAGGCTGCGCGACACCGAGCGGCTAAGGTCGATCGCCGGAAACCTGCCGCGTTCGGCGATGTCGCGGCTGAGGACAATGTGGCCGTCCAACACGCCACGCAGAATGTCGGCGACGGGTTCGTCCATATCCGAACCGGCCACCAGAACGCTGAAAACTGCGGTGATATCGCCCTGATCCTGCGCCCCGGGCCCGGCTCGTTCGCAAAGGCTGGCAATCAGCGAAGTGACCGAAGGAGGGAACCCGCGCAGCGAGGGCGATTCTCCCATCGCCACGGCGATCTCGCGGTGGGCTTCGGCAAAGCGGGTTATTGAATCGGCTAGAAACAACACGTTCAAACCCTGATCGCGCAGGAACTCGGCCACCGACATGGCCGACCAGGCGCAGCGGCGGCGCACCAGTGCGGACTGGTCCGAAGTTGCGGCCACAACGACCGCTCGTTTCATCCCCTCGAGTCCCAGAGCCTTGTCGACAAACTCGTTCACTTCGCGCCCGCGTTCACCGATCAGCGCGACAACGACCACATCCACCTCCATCGATCGGGCCAGGGTTGCCAGCAGAGTGGATTTTCCAACGCCAGAGCCCGCGAACAGACCAACGCGTTGGCCACGCACGACGGGCAGAACCGTGTTGAGCATTGCCAGTCCGGTTGCCATGCGCGCGCCCAAGGGATTGCGGGACACGGCTGCGGGCGGCGCTTGCATAATGTCGCGCGCCTCAACGCCGCCCAGCAGGGGCTTGCCGTCGAGCGGCTTGCCGAAGGTATCCACAACGCGGCCCAGCCAGTGCATCGCAGGGGCAAACGCTGGCGAGGCCTCCAGATACACCCGGTCACCCAGACTAACCCCGTCTGACGCGGCGCTAGGCAGCATGTGAATGTGGTCGGCGTCCACGTGCAGCACTTCGCCCGCCAGATCCGGCCCGTCACGGCGTTGCAGCGTCAGGTGATCCCCGATTCGCGCGGGACCTGCCAAACCCCCCACTTCTATCACGCCGTTTGCGACCCCGGTGACCAGCCCCATATGGCGCACCGCAGTCAGCCTGTCGAATTCGCATTTCAAAAGGATGGGATCGAGATCGGTCATGTCGTGGTCTCCAACTGGTTTGCTGAAAACGGTTTTTAAAGGAATCGGGGTTAAGCCTTGATTGAAATTGATCGAGGGAGAAGCCCCGATGTTCTCTGATTTGAACGTCTTTAAGACAGCGTACGCAATGGCAACCCATGCCGGGCAAAGGCAGGCGGTCATCGCACGTAACATGGCAAATGCGGATACGCCGGGTTACCGCGCCCGCGATATTCAAACTTTTCAGACTGCGTTCGAAAATACCGGCCCCAGAACCGCGATGGTGGCCACAAGATCTGCGCATATCCATGGGGCCGAGGCCGGTGATCAACACTGGGTCGAGCATGTGTCTCATGCTGCGAGCGATCCCAATGGCAACGGTGTCTCGTTGGAAGAAGAGATGCTGAAGGCGGTCGAGGTTAAGCGTCAGCATGATCGCGCGCTGGCTATCTATCGCTCTTCGATCGGTATCCTGCGAACCAGCCTCGGTCGCGTTTAGGGGGCCGGGTCATGAGTGATTTTTCTCATTCCCTGACGGCCTCAGCCAGCGCCTTACGGGCACAGGCCGCGCGCCTGCGCCACGTGTCCGAGAATATCTCGAACGCGGATACGCCCGGCTATCGACGCAAGACCGTCCCGTTCGAAACCGTCGAGAAGGCAGGCCGGGACGTGGTGCAGGCCGGGCGCGTCAAGCTTGATCACAGGGCGCTCTCGCGCATCCATGATCCCAGCCATCCCCTGGCGGATGAGACCGGCCATTATCGGGGCTCGAATGTCGATCTGATGATCGAAATAGCTGACGCGCGCGAAGCGCAGCGCAGTTATGAGGCCAACCTCAAAATGTTCGACCAGACCCGGCAGATGTCGTCGGCTCTGATGGATCTACTTCGGAAATAAGGACAACCAGAATGGATATCCGATCAATAACTGCCGCGCAGAACTATGCCGGTGCGCGACCCGCCACGCAGGCTGACCCGGATCACGCCGGATTGGCACAGGGGTTGCGGTCAGGTTTTCAGGACTTCGCGGCGACACTGAAGCACAGTGAGCAAGTCGCTCAGACCGCGATGGTCGGTCAGGCCGACCCGCACGCGTTGGTGCAAGCCCTGGCGCAGACCGAGCTGGCTGTCGAAACCGCCGTGATCGTGCGCAACAAAGTGGTCGAAGCGTATCAGGAAATCCTGCGGATGCCGGTCTGACACAATGCTGAGCGAGGGTCTCTACTATGACATCGTCCGCCAGGCGCTGTGGGTCGCGGTGATCACGTCGGTCCCGATTCTGGCGGTGGCGCTGGTTTCGGGGCTGGTGGTCGGTCTGTTTCAGGCCCTGACCTCGGTGCAGGAGATGACGCTGACTTTTGTTCCCAAGCTGATCGCGATCGTTATCGTGTTCTGGATCTCGATGGGTTTCATGACCCAGACGCTCGTCACATTTTTTACCGGAACGCTTGTTCCATTGATTGCAGGAGGCCGCTGATGGACACTGCCTATGTCACCCTGTCCCGCCAATCGGGGCTGATGAACGAAATGCGGTTGGTCGCGAACAATATCGCCAATGCCAATACCACCGGCTATCGCCAGCAGGGATTGGTGTTTTCCGAATTTGTCCGGGACATGCCGCATACGCCATCATTGTCCATGAGCCGGGCCGAGGTGCGCAATACGCTGCTGCACCAGGGGGTGCTGACCGAGACCGGTGGCCAGTTCGACTTTGCCATCGAAGGCGACGGGTTTTTCATGGTGGAAACGCCCGATGGCAACCGGCTGACCCGCGCAGGAAGTTTCTCCCCGAACGCGGACGGCGATCTGGTGACGTTGGACGGGTTTCGTGTGCTGGACAGCAACGGCGCCCCGGTTTTTGTGCCGCCCGACGCCGCGACAATCGATGTGGGCGGAGATGGCACGCTGAGCGTGGCAGGACAGCCGCTGGGCCAGATCGGGGTGTATCGGGTCGCTGACCCGCAGAACCTGGTGCGCGAAGGCAGCACCCGGTTCCGTCCTGGCGGAGATGTCGAGCCGGTAGATAACCCGGTTGTCCTGCATCGCTTTCTGGAAGGCTCGAACGTCAATGCTGTCGAGCAGGTGACGCGGCTGGTTGAAATTCAGCGCGCCTACGAACTTGGGCAAAGCTTTCTGGACGCTGAAAACGAACGTGTGCGGGGCGCGCTCAAAGCCCTGATGCGCTGATCTGAACAAGGAGAATCGATATGCGGGCACTCAAGATCGCAGCCACCGGGATGACAGCGCAGCAGATGCGGGTCGAGACGATTTCGAACAACCTGGCGAATATGAACACCACCGGGTACAACGCGCGCCGGGCTGAGTTTGCCGATCTGCACTATCAGCAGATGGCGCGCGCTGGCACCGTCAATTCGTCTGATGGGACCGTTTTGCCGACGGGTATTCAACTGGGCCTCGGGGTGCGCCCATCGGCGGTCACCGTTCAGTTGGAACAGGGTGCGCTGTCGCAGACTGGCGGCAACCTTGACGTCGCCATTGAAGGGCGCGGATATCTGGAAGTGACGCTGCCAAACGGCCAGTCTGCCTTTACCCGCGACGGCAGTCTGAAACGATCGGCAGAGGGGCTGATCGTGACCTCGGATGGCTTCACCGTGGCGCCCGAGATCACGATCCCGGACGACGCCAGATCGATCTCGATCAATGCGTCGGGCGAGGTCTACGCCTATTTCGACGACGCTCCCGAAGGCCAGTTGTTGGGTGAGTTCACGTTGGCCAGCTTCTCCAACGCCAAAGGGTTGGAGGCGATCGGAAGCAATTTGTTCAAAGAGACCGAAGCCTCGGGCGCACCGGTAGTCGGAACCCCGGGCGAGGACGGTCTGGGCACGTTGCGGCAAGGCTATCTCGAAGACAGTTCGGTCGACGCCGTACGCGAGGTGACAGAGTTGATCGAGGCTCAGCGCGGCTATGAAATGAACGCCAAGGTCATTACCGCCGTCGACCAGATGATGAGCGCGACGACGCAGGTGCGGTGATGCGGTGTCTGTTTCTGTTGTTGGCAGCTTGGCCGCAGGCGGTCCTGCCCGAGATCGTCGTCCCGACCCGAACGATCCGCGCCAAAGAGGTGATCGCAGCCGAAGATTTGGAAGTCAAGGCGTCCAACGTAACCGGTGCCGTGGCAAGCGCTGCAAGCCTGGTCGGTCAGGAAGCCCGGGTTGCGCTGTATCCCGGGCGGCCGATCAATCCGGCAGATGTCGGCCCTCCGGCGATTGTCGATCGCAATGACCTGGTGACGCTGGTGTTTGGCCGGGCGCTGCTGTCGATCACCGCCGAAGGCCGTGCGTTGGGACGCGGCGCGGCGGGTGAGCGTATCCGGGTCATGAACCTGTCATCGCGCACAACGATCACCGGTGTAATCCGTCCTGATGGGCAAATCGAGGTAAAGTAATGTCAAACCTGACCAAATCCCTGCTGCTTACCGCGTTGGCGGTTTCGGCCTGTGGTCGACTGGACCATTTGGGCAAGCCGCCCAGCTTGACGCCGACAAACGAATCTCCGGAACATGTGGCAATGCTATGGCCGGGACTACCGCTGCATAGCCAGTCGCAACGCACTGTCGACCAGGCATCGCTTTGGAGTGGCGGCCAGCATTCCCTACTGGGCGATCAGCGCGCGATGAAGAAGGGCGACATCCTAACCGTTGTTATTGAATTGGATGAAAAGGCCGAGATTTCCAACGACACCAACCGCTCGCGCACCGGCAAGGAAAGCCTCGCGGTACCTGGCCTGTTCGGTTTCCCGCAGCGTGCCACGCGGAACTGGCCCGAAGGTGCGTCTTTGGACGAAGTTGTCGAGATTGACTCGTCTTCGTCGTCCAAGGGAAAGGGCGCGGTAAAACGCAAAGAAAAACTGACTTTGCGTGTGGCGGCGACCGTGGTCGACGTCTTGCCCAACGGGGTTTTGTCGATCTCGGGCACGCAAGAGCTGCGGGTGAATTTCGAACTGCGTGAGTTGCTGGTCTCTGGCTATGTGCGCCCCGAGGACATTTCGCGCCAAAACGAGATCACTTATGACAAGATCGCTTCGGCGCGGGTGTCCTATGGTGGTCGCGGTCAGATTACGGACGTCCAGCAACCCCGTTACGGACAACAGGTCCTCGATACGTTGCTGCCATTCTGAGGTTTTGCTGTGATCAAGAAACTTTTACCGATCATCTTTTTGGTTGTTGGACTGGCTGCGGGGGTTGGGGCGGGCCTGTTGATGGCACCGGCCCCGGCCGGCACGGATCACAAAGACGCCAAGGCCGATGCCGAAAAGCCCAAGGACGCCAAATCGAACAAGGACAAGCAGGACAAGAATGCCAAAAAGGATGAAAAGTCCGACGGCTATGAATACCTGAAACTGACCAAGCAATTCGTGGTGCCTGTGGTTTCCGAGGACGAAATCACCGCGTTGGTGACAATGTCGCTGAGTTTACAGGCCAGCCCGGGACTGTCCGATACCTTTTATGCCAAGGAGCCCAAACTGCGCGATGGGTTCTTGCAGGTGCTGTTCGACCACGCCAATACAGGTGGGTTCGACGGGGCGTTTACCACGTCCAACAACCTGGAGGTCTTGCGCCAGTCCCTGCTGGAAGTTGCGCATAAAGAGTTGGGGCAGGATATCTCGGGCGTTCTGATCATGAGTGTCAATCGACAAGACAGCTGACACCGGCCTGCCAGGCATTCATCCGGTTGGACGTCGCGCCGTTGCGCGGGTTTGCGCCCTCAACTCGGCAACGGCCTGTTTGCGGCCAAAGGCGGTGCGCAGGCTTTTCATCGCGTCGAGCTTTTGCGCACGTAGCTGCGCCAGTTCCATGTTCAGCTGACGCCGCGTGGCCGATTCCCAGCGATGCCACAGAACGTCTGTGCCGGTGATGCGGTAGCTGTCCGAAAGCGAACTGTCAGATTGCACCTGTGCAAGTTGAGCGTCCAACCGGGCGAGCTGTTCCCGGACCCGCGTCTCGGCTTGCAACAGCGGTTGCAGCCGCTGGTTCTCTTTTTCAAACGCGGCTTCGGTTACGGCACGCAGGTCCGAAAGCTGTGTCAGTTTCAACGAATCTTTCCTTTTGCTCGCTTGCGCATCTCTTCTGCAAAGCGAATGGCTGCAGCCACCGGGCGGTAGTGCTCTTGCGCGATCTCCTGCCCGATCTCGACCGTGGCGTGAATGGCCCGCGCGGTCGGCGGATCGGAATGGATCGGAACCGCCGCCTCGGCCGCAGCCGAGCGGATAGCGGCGGCGACAGCGTCCATGCCCTTGGCAATGCAGACCGGGGCCGAGCCGCTGGCGCGCGACCATTTCAGCGCGACTGCATAGTGGGTCGGGTTGACGATGATCACGTCGGCGTTCGGCACGTCGGCCATCATCTGATTGGTGGCGATTTCCTGCGCCCGGTGACGGCGCTGTTGTTTGACGTGGGGATCACCTTCGGCGTCTTTGGTCTCGTCCTGGATTTCCTTGCGCGACATGCGGTTCTTGCGCATGTGCTCGGCGTGCTGCCAAAGGTAATCCACCACACCGATCGCCAGCGCGACAAACACCACAATGAACAAAAACCGGGCCAGCAGTCTCATCATCATCAGGATCGAAGTCTGGGCGGGTGAAGCGCTGGACGAGAGTATCTGATCCAGATGGGCGCGCAAAAACACCGCCAGACATGTGCCATAGATCACCAGCTTCACAAAGCTCTTTGCAAATTCAAAAAGGCCGCCGCGCCCGAATTTGTTCTTGGCGTTCGATACCAGCGAGATACGGGACAGTTTGGGCTTGAGTTTTGTAGGGGCGAAAATCAAAGCGCGCTGGGCGATCAGACTCAGCACCACTGCGGCGACTGGCAAAACAAACAGCATGGCGACCGGTGTCAGGGTTGAGGCGAGGATGCCTGCGACCGGAGCAGCCGCCGGTCCAGCGGCAATCAGGGCGGCGATCTGATCCGGTTGATCGATCAGAACAAGCAGCGCCGCACCCAGTTCGCGAGCCACATACTGGCCCGCCACCAGCATGGCGATCAGCAAACCGACATAGGCGGCGACAACGGATAGATCATTGGATTTGGCAATCTCGCCCTTTTCGCGAGCCTTCTGTAGCTTTTGCGGCGTTGGCTCAAATGGCTTGTCGCTGTCGTCGTCCTGGCCGCTCATGGCGGGGATCCAACCGGATCTCGCAGGAAGGCGAACAGGGCGTCGGACCAGACGGACAGGATCAGCGGAGCGCCTGCAAACAGCAGAAACAGGCCCGCAAACGTGATCGCCGGGGCGCCAACGAATGCGACCATGAGCTGCGGCATCGCGCGGTTGATCACACCCAGCGCCAGGTTATAGATCAGCGAGGCAATGACAAAGGGTGTCGCCAGCGCAAAGGCCAGCCCAAAGCTGCGCGACACTTGCGCGACACCCCATTGCGACAGGTCCGGTACCGATGGCGAGATCGCCATCGGAAACAGGGCGTAGCTGTTGATGATGAACTGGGCGGCGTAGACGTGCAGCCCCATCAGCGCCGCCAATGCCAATCCCGCAAGGGTCAGGAAGTAGCCCATCGCCGGAACGGGCTCGATGGCGGCACCGCCCAAAATTTGCGACAGAGAGGTGGCCTGTGCGGCGATCGAGCCCGCCGTTTGCAGCGCCAGCACAAACAACCGCAGACCCATCCCCAGAACCAGCCCCACCAGAACCTCGGTGCCCACCAGCGCGGTCAGGTGTAGCAACCCGGATGTGGGGCGATACTCGGGTATGGCGGGAGACACGATCAGTGTGAACGCCACGGCAACGCTCAGCTTCACGCGTACGGGAAGACTGCGTTCCCCAAAGGCGGGCAGCAAGGACACCAGCGCCGCGACGCGCAGGAACACCGCAAACATGTGCCAAAGGCCGCCCCCGATCACGGAGAGAAGTTCGGGCGGCAGAGCGATCATGCGGGCACGGTCCCGACCAGTGCCGGCCGCGCCTCGAGGCCGATTTCCTCGAACGAAAGCACTGGGTTCGAAATACCACGCGCCTGCATGATCGTGCGCAGCAGACGGCGGCGCCGGGTCGAGGTCACAAGGGCCGGGAACAACCCGTGCTCGGTGGATTGCGATACTGTTTGCGTCACGCCATCCGCCAACTTGTTGAACAGATTGGGCGGCAAGGCCACATCCGGGCCAGCATGGGGCGTGTCAATCTGGTAGGTGGTAAACGTATCCTCCCATTCCGGGGCCAGCTGGATCAGCGGGATCGAGCCGTCGTCGCGCTTCATGTCGGCGACCAATTGGAAGCCAAGCTGTTGACGGACCAGCTCGCAGATGCCTTCGGGCTGAGTCGTGGTCAGGCGCGCTTCGGCGATGCTTTCGAGGATCAGCGCCATATTTCGGATTGAAACGCGTTCGTCCAGAAGCAGGCGCAGAACCGAATGCAGCGTGTCGATAGGGACCTTGTCGGGGATCAGCTCGTCCAGCAGTTTCTGGTTCGCCTCGGCCCGGACCGGGTCGCTGAGCCGGGTCATCTCTGACAGCAGTCGGCGCAGCGACTTCAGGGTCAGCAGGCGCGGGAAGTTCTGCTTGATGATCTCCAGAAGATGCGTGGCAAGGATTTCAGGCGGGGTGACGATGGTTGCACCGCTGAGCGCTGCGGTTTCCTGGTCTTTGGGCAGAATCCAACGTGCCGGGGCACCGTAGACCGGTTCGGTCACATCGGTGCCCTCGGGCAGAAGATCGGCACCGTCCTGCACCAGCGCCAGCACCAGGTCGGAATTCAAAACGCCGCGTGCCTGCTCGACCCCGTGTACCTTTATCACGTAGGTGCCGATGGGCAGCTCGGCCCGGTCGGTCAGGCGGATTTCGGGCAAGATCAGGCCGAAGCTGGAGGCGACATAGGTCCGCATATTGGCGATGCGTGCATCCAGACCGGTCCCGGGGTTCAGCACCATGCTGACCAGATCGGGCGCAAATTCCAGATGCAGATCATCAAGGTCAAGAATATCGCCAATGGCTTGCGAAACCGGCGTTTCGGTCTGTGGGGGCGGGGTCTGTGCCGCCTCGGCCTCGGCCTTTTGGGTCTTGCGGACGGAATACGCCGCATAGCCCAGAACGCTTGCGCCAAGGATGAAGGGCAGGAACGGCAGGCCCGGGACCAACGCAAACAGCACCATCAGACCCGCCACCGTTCCCAACGCGGCCGGGTGCCGCCCCAGTTGCGAGAATATCGCGTTGTCCGTCGCACCCTGGGTGCCGCCACGCGCCAGCAGCAGCGCTGAGGCGATCGAGATGATCACGGCCGGGATCTGCGATACCAGCCCGTCGCCAACGGTCAGAATGGCATAGGTTTCAAAGGCCGATGTAACCGGCATGCCGTGCACGATCACACCCATCACCAACCCCATCACGAGGTTCAGCAGCGTGATGAGCAACCCGGCGATTGCGTCCCCCTTGACGAATTTCGAGGCGCCGTCCAGCGAACCAAAGAATGTCGTTTCCTGCTGCTCGCGCTCGCGTCGTTCTTTGGCCTGCTGGTGGTCGATCGCCCCGGCGGACATGTCGCTGTCGATGGCCAGCTGTTTGCCGGGCATCCCGTCCAGCGCAAAGCGCGCGCCAACCTCGGCCATGCGGGCAGCCCCCTTGGTGATGACCATGAAGTTTACGATCAGCAGGACGCCGAACACGACAAGCCCCAGAAAGATGCTGCCGCCCATGACGAACTGGGCGAAGCCTTCAATGACATCTCCGGCGGCGTTGGTGCCGGTGTGCCCCTGACCAATGATCAGTTTCGTGGACGAGACGTTCAGCGACAGCCGCAGCATCAGCGAGGCCAGCAGGATTGTCGGGAAGGACGAAAAGTCCAGCGGTCGTTCGATGAACAGCGTGAGCGAGAAGATCAGGATCGCCAGCGCAAATGACGCCGCAAGCCCGACATCAAGAACCCAGGCCGGCATGGGCAGGATCATCATCACGATGACTGTCATCAGTGCCAGCGCCAGCAGCACGGTCGGCGAAAACAGGGTGCGTATGTCGATCCGGGGCAAGGGCTGCTCCTAATTGAAGGCGATGAATGCGGTGGCGGTGCCGGAGGCGGGCATCAGCGAACCCAGAACGCCCCGTTGCCCGTGTTCCTGCGCAAGTGGAATAAGCGGACCTGCAGCGCCCGCAAACGGATCAGGAGGTCGCGATGGGGTCGTGCCGTCCAATTGCGCCAAAATGGTATGAAACCGATCCCGGTACGCCTGCGCCAAAGCGGGCGTGCGCGAATGATAGGCCCCTGCGGCGGCGGGCCAAGACCCGAGTTCGACATGAAGCCCTTTTAAGAACCGCGCTGCGTACAGGGCGTTCTCGGCGGGGTCGAACATGGCGTCGATGGACCGGAATGCCTTGCCGTGCCAGCGATAGTTTATCTGGAAACACCCGACATCGAAACTGCGCTTGCCGGCTTTGAAGATGTTGAACACATAGGCTTTGGCCTCGGCTTCCGAGGTGAACCAATATCCCTGTCCTTCGACATTAACGGTCCAGGGCCAGGGCTCGATCCTGCCATCGCGTTTGCGGCCCGTTTCCACCCGCGATATGGCCTGAAGCACGTCCAGAGGGACCCCTTCGGCCTGCGCTGCACGGCGCGCCGCGCGATCGCACACGCCGACCCCGCCGGGCATAGCTTCGGCGGCCAGCGCGGAAGAAATAAACAGATACAGCGCAACGATAGGTCTGGGCATTCTGCCGGTCCGAGATTCTGATCACTCTCGGGCACGCTAGCGGTCTTTGGGTTTACAGAGCGTTATCGCCGCTCAGTTTCGATCAATACGCCGACCAAAGACCACGCTGGTATTGGTGCGCAGGACGCCGGGAACTTTGGCCAACTCGTCCACCAGAATATCCAGATCCTCGATCCGGGGTGCCTCGGCGGACAGCAGCAGGTCGAACTCGCCATTGATCGACAGGCACAGTTTGACTTCGGGATAAGCCTCAAGTCGCTTGATGATGCGCGTGGTTTCCTTTTGCTGCACCTCAAGCAGAACGATGACCTGAACCTTGGGGGTATCTTCGGCTTCGCGCAGGATAACCGAGTATCCCGCGATCACCCCGCGGTCCTGCATCCGGTTGATGCGTTCATGCACGGTGGTGCGTGCGACACCCAGTTTCGCGGCGATCCGCGTGGTCGAGTCGCGGGCGTTGTGTTGCAGGGCGGCGATGATGCGGCGGTCAAGCTGGTCCATGGTTCCTTTGGTCTAGTGCAGAAGACAACCCAAGCTCAAGCCGTGTCGGGTCGGGGGCTGCTTTGCCCGTCGCGCGGCCACAGGGCAAAGGCGAGACACAGGCCTAGGACGGCGGCGATAGCGGTCCAGAACAAGGCCACCGTGACCCCCTGGCTTGTCATCAGCCAGCCGGCCATCGGGTAGAGCACCAGCCAGCAAGCGTGGGACAGGGTGAATTGGGCCGCAAAGACCGCAGGACGATCTTCGGGCCGGGCGGATCGTGTCAGCAAACGTCCCGAGGGGGTCAACGTTGCGGAATAGCCAAATCCAACGCAGGCCCACAGGCAAGTCAGCAAGCCCAGCGAGAGCGGGGCGCTGCTGGACAACAGCGCGGACAGTGCCATTGCGACAGTTCCGAACAGGGCCCCGCCAAGCATGACGCTGCGATCCCGGAAATGGTCCAGCAGTTTCGGCAGCGCAAAGGCTGCCACCATCGAGCCTCCGCCAAACCCGGCCAGCGCGATGGCCACCGCGCTTTCGGACAGGCCAAGATCGGATCGGACGATGACCACGGTGTTGACGATGACCATCGCGCTGAGAGCGGCGGCAGTCCAGTTCAGCGCCAACAACCCGCGCAAGCGTCGCGTGCGCAGATACAGGCGGATACCTCGGGTGGTACGGTCATAGATACCGCGCCGCGCCGCGGGTTTCGGGGACGGAAGCGCCACCGATACAACCAGCATGGCCGAGGCGATGAATCCGAGGCTGGTGCCCCAGAACAGCGTGTCGAAACTGACAAACGTCAGCAAAAGCGCCGCCAGCGCCGGGCTGATCAGGCTTTCCATATCATAGGCCAGCCGCGACAGGGACAGCGCCTTGGTATAGTCCTTTTCGTCGGTCAGAACATCCGGGATCGTCGCCTGAAACGCGGGTGTAAACCCGGCCGAGGCCGATTGCAGCACGAAGATCAGAACATAGACCTGCCAGACCTCGGTGACGAAGGGCAGGCCGACCGCAACCGCCGCACGCACCAAATCCAATGCTACCAGCATCTTGCGCCGGTCAATCCGCTCGGCAAAGGCGGCAGCCAGCGGTGCGACCAATACGTAGGCCACCATCTTGATGGTCAGCGCAGTACCCAGAACCAGCCCGGCCTGATCACCAGCCAGATCATAGGCCAGCAACCCCAGTGCAATCGTCGCCAGCCCGGTCCCCGACAGGGCGACGATCTGTGCCCCGAACAGATGCCGGTAGACCCGGTTTCTGAGAATACCGAGCATCTGTCAGAGGTACTTCGTAATGGTCTTGAACTCCTCAACACCGGTATTCTCGTCCTCCGCAGTTGCGGACAGACAGTGGTCGATGTGATCGTGGATCAGAACCCGTTTTGCATTTGTGATCGCCTTTTCCACTGCGAACAGCTGTTGCGCGATATCGGCGCAGGGGGCGTGATCATCCAGCATGGAAATGACCTTGGCCAAATGCCCGTGCGCGCGTTTGAGGCGCGCTGTGATTTCGGGGTGAGATTCGTGCGTGTGGTTTGACATGATTATCCCTATCCCCCCCATAGGGATATTGTCAATGTCGCGGCCTCCTCTTGCCGGTCGACCAACTGAGAGCGTTGAGTTTGCCTGACAAACCTCCTATCTCGGGGGCGATACGGGACAAAGGAACACTCCGTGGCGAACCACTTGTACAAAAACGACCTGCCGGACGGGTTGGATCTGGGCCCTGTTGTGGCCATCGACTGCGAAACCATGGGGCTGAACCCGCACCGCGACCGCCTGTGCGTGATCCAGATGTCGGGTGGAGACGGCCACAGCCATATCGTGCAGGTCGAAAAGGGCCAGACAGCGGCCCCGAACCTGTGTGCGATGTTGGAAAACCCGGACGTGCTGAAACTGTTTCATTTCGGACGCTTCGATATTGCCGCGATGTATCACGCCTTTGGTGCCCTGGCCGCACCGGTCTATTGCACCAAGATCGCCAGCCGACTGGTGCGCACTTACACCGATCGCCACGGGCTCAAGAATCTGTGTCAGGAACTGATCGGCGTCGATATCTCGAAGCAGCAGCAGATGAGCGACTGGGGCGCTGAGACGTTGACCGAAGCGCAGCTGGAATACGCAGCCTCGGACGTGCTGTACCTGCACCAACTGCGCGAGGCGCTGGACGGGCGTCTGGCCCGCGAAGGCCGCTCGGAAATGGCGCAGGCCTGTTTTGATTTTCTGCCGATGCGTGCGAAGCTTGACCTCGCAGGCTGGCCCGAAACGGATATTTTTGCGCACTCATGACCGACACTGAGTCTTTTCTCAAAACCGCCCGGCAGGTCGTCACCGACGAGGCGCGCGCGTTGGACGTTCTGAGCGAGAGCCTGGACGACAATTTCGCCGAAGCGGTGCAAATGATCCTGAACGCGACTGGCCGTATCATCGTCAGCGGGATCGGCAAATCCGGTCATATCGGGCACAAGATTGCAGCCACGCTGGCGAGCACCGGAACGCCAGCCTATTTCGTGCATCCTGCCGAGGCCAGCCATGGCGATCTTGGCATGGTGTCGAAGGGCGACGTGGTTCTGGCGATCTCGAATTCCGGCGAGGCGCCGGAACTGGCAAATCTGCTGGCCTTTACCCGGCGCTTTGGCATCCCGCTGATCGGATTGTCCAGCAAGCCGGAAAGCACGCTGATGAAGCAGGCGGATGTGCATCTGCTGATCCCCTCACTGGGCGAAGCTTGCGGCTTTGGCATGGTACCGTCGATCTCGACGACTTTAACGCTTGCGATGGGGGATGCGCTGGCGATTGCGTTGATGAAATATCGCGATTTCCGGCCCGAAAACTTTCGCGATTTCCACCCCGGCGGCAAGCTGGGTGCACAGCTTAGCAAAGTGCGCGATCTGATGCATGCGGATACGCCGGTTGTTCCGACTAGGACGTCGATGGGCGACGCCCTGCTGGTCATGAGCGAAAAAAGCTTTGGTGTCGTCGGCGTGACGGATGGTGCTGGTCGTTTGCTGGGCATCGTCACCGACGGCGATCTGCGCCGCAACATGACCGGATTGCTGGACAAGAGTGTCGACGAGGTCATGACGCGCGATCCCTTGACCATCGCACCAAATGCGCTGGCGGAAGAAGCCGTTGCGATCATGAACGACCGCAAGATTACCGCGTTGTTTGTTGTCGACCCCGAGGCAGACGGGCTGGCGCAGGGGCTGTTGCATATCCACGACTGTCTGCGCGTCGGTTTGGGCTGAGGAGGACGCCGTGGATCGCTATTCCCGTATGGTGCAGTTCTTCAAGGTGCTGTTGCCGCTGGCGGCGATCTTTCTGCTGGCGACTGTATTCTTGCTGTCGCGCAGTATCGATACCAATGGAACCGGACCGTTTACCGGGGACGCGATCGATCAGCGAATGGCCGATCAGGTGGTTACGCTGCCGGACTACCAGGGCGTGACTCGTAAGGGCGAAGAGGTTCGCATCGAGGCGCGTCAGGCCCGCCAGGGTCAGGAAGGCGACGACCCAACCGCGTCCGAGATCCACGGGCAATACGATCTGAGCAACGGGCGCGAAATCACCATGGTGTCCAACGAGGGCACGATCCGCCCCGACAAGGGCACCGCCACATTCGTTGGCGATGTCGTGATCACGACGGCAGACGGTATTCAGGTCACGACTGATCTGTTGAACACATCACTGGACGAAATTCGCGGAAACACGCCGGGGCAGGTTGATGGAACCGGCCCGATCGGTGACTTTACGGCAGGCCGCATGACATTTGGGACGGAAAAAAAGGACGGACCGGTCCATATTCTTTTTACAGATGGTGTGAAACTGGTATACGAGCCACAAAAAGCTGAAAGATAACCTGTGTTTGATTTACGTGTCGTCTCTGTTTCCCTTGCTGTTGCGTTTGGCGGATTGCCTGCGTTGGCGCAGGAGGCTCAGGTGGCATTCGGCTCACCAAACGCAGACCCGACCCTGCCGGTCGAGGTGACCTCCGAGACCCTGAACGTCAATCAGGAAGACGGATCGGCCGAGTTTCTGGGCAATGTCATTGTCATTCAGGGCGAGATGCGCCTGACGGCCGAGCGTGTTCTGGTCATCTACAACGAAGAACAATCCGCGATTGAGCGGATGGAAGCGACCGAGAATGTGGTGTTGGTCAGCCCGCCGGACGCGGCCGAGGGCGATTGGGCAGAATACACCATCGACTCGGGCGTGATCGAGATGAAAGGCAATGTTCTGCTGACACAAGGCCCCAGCGTCATCAGCGGTGACGAGATGATCGCCAACCTGAACACGGGTCTGGCCACCATGTCGGGCCGGGTCAAAACAATCCTGCAGCCGAGTGGAAATTGATGAACAGCCCGAAACTGTCCGTTGCCGAGGGCTATTCTGGTCTCAAGATCGAAAAGCTGCGCAAGTCCTACCGTAAGAAGACCGTAATCCGGGACGTGTCCATGACGCTGGGCCGATCCGAGGTCGTGGCCCTGTTGGGCCCGAACGGGTCTGGCAAGACGACAACTTTTTATTCGGTCGCTGGGCTGGTATTCCCTGAAGCCGGCACGGTCACGATTGATGGGCAGAACGTCACCACCCTGCCGATGTATCGCCGAGCGCGGTTGGGGATCGGGTATCTACCGCAGGAAATGTCGATCTTTCGCGGGATGAGCGTCGAAGACAATATCTCGGCCGTGCTGGATATCACCGTCAATCACGCGCATCGCCGCAAGGAACGGCTGGAGGAGTTGCTGTCGGATTTCTCGATCGAACACCTGCGCCGCGCACCCGCTCTGGCGTTGTCTGGGGGCGAACGCCGCCGGGTCGAGATTGCGCGCTGCCTGGCTGCAGATCCGAAGTATTTGCTGCTGGACGAACCTTTTGCCGGGGTTGATCCGATCAGCGTAGGCGATATCCGCCATCTGGTCGCCGACCTGAAGAAACGCGGAATCGGCGTGCTGATCACCGACCATAACGTCCGGGAAACGCTGGAAATCGTCGATCGTGCCTACATCCTGCATGACGGGCAGGTACTGATGTCGGGTACGCCGGACGAAGTTGTCGAGAACGAAAATGTACGCCGCGTGTATCTGGGCGAAAATTTCAGAATTTCATAGGCTTGCGCGAAATTGCGCCGGGTGCATGGCGGAAATCGCGTATATACACACCTGTTTTGATTGACTCTTCCCTCGTCTCTTGCCTCAATTGGGTCATGGCAATTATTCGGTTCCAGACTGGATCTCGATCTCCCTTCACTGAAGGGCCGGGCCAGAGGCAACCGCAGAAACTGCCGATATCCCCCACCCGATAAAAACAAGTTCGTCACATTACGTGACGTCAGAATGGGTGTGAATTGTGAAGGAGATCACATGCGTTACCAAATCAGCGGAAAACAGATCGACATCGGTGCGGCCCTGCAATCCCATGTGCAGACCGAACTGGGCGAGGTTGTGGGCAAATACGCCCAGCGCCCAACCGACGCCAACGTCGTCTTTTCCCGTTCAGCGCATGAATATGTATGCGAAACCACTGTACATTTATCCACTGGCCTGACGGCACAGGCCAAGGCCCACGCAACCGAGATTTATGCGGCGTTTGAGGGCTGCTGCGACAAGATGGAAACCCAACTGCGCCGCTACAAGCGCCGGTTGAAAGATCATCACAAGGACCGGTCCGAGCCGGTTGAACTATTCGGCGCCTCCTCATATATCCTCGCCTCTGACGAATCGGAGACGGCTGCAGAGCCCGAATCGCTTCAGCCTATGATTGTGGCTGAGATGGAGACGCAGATTCCATCGCTCAGCGTAGGTGAGGCCGTCATGCAAATGGAACTTGCCGGTGCGCCGGTGTTGGTGTTCCGTAATGAGAACAAGGACGGGTTGAATGTCGTGTATCGCCGGGACGACGGCAATATCGGCTGGATCGATCCGTAACAGGCAAGGACAACGAGGCACCCCCGGCGTGGCCGGGGGGCGCCATGGAGCATGATCATGGAGCTTTCGAGCATACTGAAGCCCGAAGCAGTACGCGTGTTATCGTCTGCTTCCAGCAAAAAGCGGCTGTTTCAGGAAATCGGCGACGTCGCCGCTGGTACGATGGGGTTGGATTCGCAGGCCATCGTCGAAAACTTGCTGGAACGTGAAAGCCTGGGCCCGACCGGTGTCGGCCACGGGGTCGCGCTGCCGCATGCGCGCCTGTCCGAAATTGAATCGGTTGCAGGGGTCTTTGTGCTGCTGGAGAAGCCCATCGACTTTGGCTCGGTCGATCGGCAGCCGGTGGACCTTGCGTTTTCGCTGTTTGCCCCCGAAGAGGCAGGCGTCGAACATCTCAAGGCGCTTGCGCTGGTGTCGCGCACTCTGCGCGAACCCACGGTCTGCGCCAAGCTGCGGGCCAACCCTGACCCGGTCAAGCTGTACGCCATCCTGACCGAAGCGCAATCGATGCAGGCCGCCTGAAGGCTCAGAGCTGGTCCTGTTTCCGGGCGGCGCCTAGCGGTCTCGCCCCGCACATGCGTAACACCCGGTCTTGTGCTATGTATTCGTTGAAAAACGAACGAACGCATGGGGACAGTTGTGGTCGAACGCCGGGTAAAATTGCGCTATTTCGCCATCGCGTTTGTTCCAATCAGTATTTTCGGGCTTAACGCGCTTATCTCGAATCATCTGATTGCTACGGACCTGAACGTCCCTCCGGAGATCCTGCAAAGCGATCGGCCGTGGCTCGAAGCGGTTGGGCGCTTTCGGTTCCTAGCTGCCACATGGTTTTTCGTTGCGCTTACGGCGTTGCCTGTTGCCCTGCTGGTCCGCAACCTGATGCGACCATTGGCACGCGAAACCCGATTTGCAGCCCTAGCGACGATGATCGCAATTCTGATCTTGGCGCTGACGCCGGTTGTTCAGCAAAACATGACCCCCGACGGGCCGCGTCTGTACCACCGTCTTGGTGCTGCCGTCTTTGAGACTGCCCTTTCGCAAGGAACCCTACCCGGGTGTACCGGGCCGGAGGACCGTTGGCTGTTGGGGCTATGCGGGGATGTGCCTGTTATTTCCCTGTTCAACCGCATTCTGGACATTGTCACTGCCCTTGCCGGGCTCGCCGTGGGCGCGTTGATCGTTGGGATGATCTTGTGTCTGGAATCCCGTGACGGTGATGATTTCGAGGACGCGGCTGCGCAACTGGCCAGAAACTTGCAACAGATGCGACAGCAACTCTATCTGTCCAGCGTCATTCTTACCTTCGGCATGTTCTTTGCTACAAGCTGGATGCACTGGCCGCTGCCTTTGGTCTCGGAATCGGAAAGATCGGCCTACAGCGCAGTTGTTTTGGCCTCGGCACTGTTCACCGGCACCTATTTCAGCTTGTTGCTGCTGAGCTTCTATCTGCCTGTCGCGCTGATCCTTGACGGTCGGGTCAAACGACTTGCAACTTCTGCCGCCCAAAGCACCGGGCCGCAGCAATCGCAGGAAGTCAGCGACTGGCAGGCCTCACATGGGCTGAAAGAAGGGGCAAGCGACTACATTCGCGCCGGCATTGCCTTGACAGCACCGATCCTTGCGGCGTTCACAGGCGGGATATCCCCGATCGCGTTTTAGCCGCCGGTTCCCATTTCCAGGGTCCACCAGATCTTGCCGCCACCTTCCTGATGCCAGGCAAATCCCATCTGGGTCGCCTTGGCGTCCATGATCACGGCACGCGGACCGGGTTCCTGCATCCAGGCGGCAAGCGTCTCGGTTTCAGTCTCATAGGTTTCGGAAATCGCTTCGCCCAGAAACGTTCCAAAATACCCCGCCCGCGCAGCGCGATCGATCGGCGAGGATCCGTCCGAGCCGAAATGCCAGGGCCGGTTCTGCCGGGCCATGTCCTTGGAATGGGTCGCTGCAGCCGCGTTCAGGCTTGAGTTCAGCTGAACAGGTTGTAGCCCCTGTGCCTGACGCAGCGCGTTGACCGAATCCAACATCCGGAATTGCAGTTTCTCGGGGTTGCCGCGGATCTTGTAGACCGACGGCAAGGGCCTGCCATCGGCCCCCAGCGCGGTGGTTCGCGAATCGGTACATGCCGCCAAAGCGGTGAAACAAATCAGTAGAAGAGAAAGAATACGCGTCATGATGGGCCTGAATTTAGTGTCAAACAGGGAAATAGCCTGCCTGAAGCGCCGGGGCAAATGCACAATGGCTTGGGCCTGCATGATTCTGCCGGTTTGATTTGCGACTGAAGCATTCTGGCCATAGAATACGTCAGATTTTCTGCTTTCCTGTACAGAAGGGCCACCATCATGGTCAAAAAGCATATTTTGAAACCCTCGCGCCGTGGATTCATCGCGGGCGCTGCTGCCAGCCTCGCCTCTCCTGCCGTTGCTCAGTACATCCCCGGCGATCCCCTGCGGCCCGCGCCTGAGCCAGAGCCGCAAGTGCGCCGCAACGTCTCGGGGTTCCGTGCGCTGGACTGGCGGCCATATTTTTCCAACACAAATAACGGTGCGATTCTTGTCGATACCGTCTCGCGTGCTCTGCACTATTGGTCGGATGATCAGAGGGTCTATAAACTCTACCCTTCGTCTGTGCCTCTGACCGAGGAATTGACCCGTCGCGGCCGCACCAGCGTCATCCGCAAGGTTGAAGGCCCAAGTTGGTCGCCAACGCCATCAATGAAGAAGCGTAATCCGGAATGGCCAGACTATATTCCGCCGGGACCAGATAACCCATTGGGAACACATGCTTTGTACCTGAGCTGGAAGTACTATCGCATCCACGGCACGCATGACACGCGCAAAATCGGGCGACGTTCGTCGAATGGTTGCATCGGACTGTTCAATGAAGACATTGCTGAGCTGTTCTCAATGGCGAAGGTTGGCACGCAAGTGTTGCTAATTTGACGACATTTTGGCGCGCGAACCCGCTTGTCTGGCAAGTTGCAATTGCAATCCCTGCGTATTGCTGATTAGAAAAAAACACGAGGTAAGTCTTGGATGCGCGTTCCAGATCGTTGGATTCGCGCAAATTCTGGAGGTTAATTATGAAGAAACTCGTTCTCGCTGCTGCACTGACCGCTGCTGCTTCGACCGCATATGCCGGTAACCTGGAAGAGCCGGTTGTTGAAGCACCTGTCGTTGTCGAAGAAACCCAAGGTTCGTCGCAGGGCATCATCCTGCCGCTGATCCTGCTGGTTGTTGTTGCCGCAGCTGTTGCAGCAAGCTAAGTCGACGAGACTCAGTTAACAGAAAAGGCGGTGGAGCTTTCCACCGCCTTTTTTATTGCAGCGGTCAGTCGAGCCAGCCGCGAAGGTTGTCTTCAATCACCTTGCCCAATGCCGCAATATGGGCGTCTTCGCCGTTAAGGCAGGGGATATAGGTAAAGCGCTCGCCCCCGGCCTCTTCAAAGCTTTCCCGGATCTCTTCATTGATCTCTTCCAGCGTCTCAATGCAATCGGCAGAAAATGCCGGGGCGATGACTGCGATATTCTTCTTTCCCTGCCGCGCCAGATCAGCCACGTGATCGACCGTATAGGGCTTCAACCATTCCTCGGGGCCAAAGCGCGACTGGAAGGTCGAAACCAGTTGATCGTCCGACCAACCCAGACGCTCTTTCAGCAGTCTTGAGGTTTTGGCACACTGACAGTGATATGGATCGCCCTGTTGCAGATAACGTTCGGGCATTCCGTGGTACGAGCAGACTAGAATATCCGGCTTGCGCTCCATCGCCGCATAGGCGTGTTCGACTGATCCCGCCAAAGCGTCGATATAGGCGGGTTGGTCGAAATAGGCCGGAACCGTGCGGCTGGCGGGCTGCCATGTCTCTTCCATCAGGGCGCGAAAGAACTGGTCATTTGCGGTGGCGGTCGTGGCGCCTGCGTATTGCGGATACAGCGGGAAGAACAGGATGCGGTCGCAACCCTCGGCCACCATCTGTCGTACTTTGGACTTGGTCGACGGGTTGCCATAGCGCATGCAGAAATCGACCAGTACCTGATCGCCATATCGATCCTGCATCGCTTGTTTCAGTTTGGCGGTCTGATCCTTGGTGATCGTCATCAATGGGCTTTCACCCTTGTCGTGGTTCCAGATCGACCTGTACGCCTCGCCCGAACTGAAGGGGCGTTTGGTCAGGATGATCCCTTGCAGGATCGGCTGCCATTTCCACTTGGGATAGTCGATCACGCGCTGATCCGACAGGAACTCGTTCAGATAGCGCCGCATCGGCCAGTAGCTGTAGTCGTCAGGAGTGCCCAGATTTGCCAGCAGGATGCCAACGCGGCCCATCTTGACCTTGGGGTGATCCGCAGGAGCATGCGAGGGGCGAGTGGCGTCAAACATATGAGGCTTCCTGAATTTGGTGTTCCGGTCTGAGATATAGGGAAATGCCCGGTCGTCAATCACGCAGTTTGCGTTCATCGGTGCGAAGTGCTTCGGCCAGTCGCACCTGCGCCGAACCGGGTCGCAGAGGTTTGGGCTGACTGTCATCCGGTGCCCAACCCGTCAGGCAAATCAACTCGAACGTGGCTTTCAACCGGCCCGAAGAGGTGGTGAAATGCGCGGCATAGATGTCTTGCGCGGTCTCGAACAGCGCGCGGCGCGTCGGGTGTTTCAATCGCGCGGTCAGCGCATTGGTTTCCCCCATCGCGCGCAGATCCTGCATCAGATGGCGCAGATCGCGGTATTCCACCGTCAGCGGAACCGTATCGGCAACCGGCAGCGCCAATCCCGCCCGTTGCAGCAACCCGCCCATGTCGCGCAGTTCCGCCATCGGGATTACGCGCGGGCTGAGGCCTTGGGCGACGGCGACTTCTGCCTGCCCAAGCGCTGCGCGCATTTCTGTCAGCGTCTCGCCGCCCAGACAGACCGCTAACAACAGCCCGTCAGCGCGCAGCGCGCGGCGACACTGGATCAGTTGCCCGACCGGGTCATTGGCCCAATGCAGCGCCATCGCGTGAACCACCAGATCATGCGCACCAGGGGTCAACGACAGAACCTCGTCATCGGCAACGATTTCCGCATTCGGCAGAAGGTCGGACCAGACCTGTGGAAACGGGCTCACAATCGCGGGGGCCGTAAAGGTTCTGTTAACCATGGAGAGGCGATCCTGCACCTCACCCACGGTGGCGTGGTGCAGAAAAAGCGCCTCGGTGCGCGCGCGGGCGCGATGCTGGGCAAGTGCCCGGCGATCGAACAGAGAGGCAGAGTTGGACGCTGGCAGTTTCATAGGTCGCAGGTATCGCATCCGCGAGCGGATTCAAACCGCCGTCAAACTGATTTACCCGCCGCGCTGCATGGGATGTGGCGACTTGACCGATTCGGACTTTGGCCTGTGTGGCACGTGCTGGCGGGACACACCCTTCATTGGCAGGACTGTTTGCGAAAGCTGTGGGGTGCCTCTACCAGGTGCGAGGGACGGTTTTCGCATTGAATGCGACGATTGCCTGAAGTCCCCACGCCCCTGGCAGGACGGGCGCGCGGCGCTGAAGTATGAGGGTATGGCGCGGTCGCTGGTTCTGGCATTGAAACATGGTGACCGGCCTGAACTTTCACGTCCCGCCGCGCGCTGGTTGGCGCAGGTGGGGCGTGAACTGTTTCATCCCGATATGCTGATTGCCCCTGTGCCCTTGCATTGGGCGCGCCTGATAAAGCGGCGGTACAATCAATCGGCGCTGTTGGCGCAGCATCTGGGGCGCGAAACCGGGCTGGAATGCTGCCCCGACCTGCTGCTCAGGACGCGACGCACACCTGTTTTGGATGGAAAAACCGCCGCAGAACGGGACAGAACCCTTGCCGAGGCAATATCCATCAACCCCAAGCGCGCCGGGCGCATGAAGGGCCGCGATGTGCTGCTGGTGGATGACGTGATGACCTCGGGTGCCACTTTGTCGGCGTGCGCCCGGGCCTGCCTTGCATCAGGGGCAAATCATATTTTCGTGTTGGTACTGGCGCGCGTTGCCAAGGATGCCTAATTCGCCCAAGATTGCGCGAAATTCAAAAGGTACGGAATATGAAACCGGTAGAAATCTACACCTCGCCGCTCTGCGGTTTTTGCCATGCAGCCAAGCGCCTGCTGAAGCAGAAAGGCGTCGAGTTCAAAGAGGTCGACGTGCTGATGCACCCCAAACGCAAACCCGAGATGATCCAACGCGCCGGTGGCAAACGCACCGTACCGCAGATCTTCATCGGCACCACGCATGTGGGCGGCTGCGATGACCTGTATGAGCTCGAACGTCAGGGCAAGCTGGACAGCCTTTTGGCGGCCTGATGAAAACCGCGCTGCTGCAAATCACATCGTCGGATGATCCGCGCGAAAACCTGGAGACGGTGCGCGCGATGATGGTTGAGGCCGCCGGGCAGGGCGCTCGGTTCGTCCTGACGCCCGAGGTGACGAATTGTATCTCAACCAGCACCACGCGGCAGCGAGAGGTCTTGCAGCACGAAGAAGATGACATCACCCTGGCTGGTCTGTGCGCGCAGGCCAGCGATTTGGGCGTGTGGCTTCTGATCGGTTCGCTGGCGATCAAAACCCACGATGCGGATGGGCGGTTTGCCAACCGGTCCTTCCTGATTGATCCGCAAGGGCAGATTGTGGCGCGGTATGACAAGATCCACATGTTCGACGTTCAGGTCACCGAGGCCGAGACGTTTCGCGAATCGAAAAACTACCGGCCTGGCGAGAAAGCGGTGATTGCCGAGACCGATTTCGGCACGCTGGGGCTGACCATTTGTTATGACATTCGTTTTCCGCATCTTTATGCCGCGCTGGCGCAGGCGGGTGCGCGCATCCTGACCGTTCCGGCAGCGTTCTCGCCCGTTACCGGGGCAGCGCATTGGCAATCGTTGCTGCGGGCGCGGGCGATCGAAAACGGCTGCTGGGTGCTGGCGCCGGCCCAGACAGGTGAGCATCCGAAAACGCGCGGAAAGACCCGGTATACCTACGGTCACAGCATGGTTGTCGCCCCTTGGGGAGAGGTGCTGATCGACGCAGGCACCGATCCGGGCATTCACATTTTCGATTTGCATGATAGTTCTGTGTCCGAGGCGCGCCGTCGTGTGCCCTCATTGACTCATGTGCGACCCTTCAAAGGTCCCTGATCCAGAACCGGATTTATGACGGACGAAAAAAATGCCCTGGCGGTCACGCTGTTCAGCGAGATCCTGACCGCCGACCAGCTATTGCGCAACCGGCTAAGCCGGGTGCTGCCCAAGGGCATGGAAATCTCGCATTTCTCGGTGCTGAACCATCTGGTTTTTGTCGGGGACGAACGCAGTCCAGCACAACTTGCGAACACCTTCCACGTGACCCGAGGGGCAATGACCAACACTTTGGCCAAGCTGGAATGGGCCGGATACATCCACATCCGCCCCGACTGGGACGACGCCCGCCGCAAGATGGTGGCCATCAGCCCCGCCGGTCGCCGTGCACGCGATCAGGCGATTGCGTCGATCGCCCCGCTGATCAACCGCGTGGTCGGAGAGCTTGGGCTGGAGCGGGTGCGGAGTACGTTGCCCGTGCTGCGGGATTTACGGTTGCAGTTGGAGGGGGAGTAGGTCTTTGAACTTATTTTGTCGGGTCAACGACGGAACTCCAAATCTCTAACGCGTTGTCGTCTTCAACAGTGATCATTCGCTTTGGCAAATCTTGCTGCCAGCTACCCGAAACTGCGTTCACATTTCGTAGTGCGCGTTCAAATGCTATACGTGCCTGATCGTTACGACCCAATTGCGACAAAGCGATGCCGCGTTCGAGGTGCAGCTTTGCGCCCTTGGCCCGTCCCCTTGGTGAAAGACGAGTCCACGAACTGGTAACTATAGCGGCGTTACAAAAGCCTAGCTTAGCATTCCCTTCGAAGCGATTGGATAAACACGTCCAACCAAGAGTTGCGACAAACAACCCAAATAGCCAAACGATAATGAAGGAAAAGGCTAGAATCGAACCAAGACTCTCGCGTGGCTTTGAGGTGTTTTTTGGCGGTTCAAATTTCATCCAAACAACTTTGTAGTGGTTAAGTAGATCAAACGCGCGATGAGTGCTTGCAACTATCTCCGCTTACCAGTTGTCCAATGAACGATAGGTGTAAACGCCCATCCTACCCCGGCTTCACACTCGCCGTCACATAATTCACGCTCAAATCCCGGTCCGAGATCGACCAGCTCCACAGGATCGGGTTGAAGACGAAGCCCTTGCGGTCCACCGGGTCCATTCCGGCCTGACGCAGCAGGTCGAACAGCTCATCCGGCGTGATGAACTTGTTCCACTCATGCGTGCCGCGCGGCAGCCAGCGCATGACGACCTCGGCCCCAAAAATGGCCATCGCATAGGATTTCGGGTTGCGGTTGATGGTCGAGCAGATCAGCAAGCCACCGGGTTTCAGCAAGTGCTGCGACGCGGTCAGAAAGCCCAACGGATCGGCAACGTGTTCGACCACTTCCATGTTCAACACCACGTCGAACTGTTCGCCTGCGGCGGCCATGTCTTCGGCGGTGGTGTGGCGATAGTCGATCTGCAAACCGGATTGTTCGGCATGGATGCGGGCGACGGGCAGGTTTCCTTCGGCGGCGTCGGCGCCCACGACCTCGGCCCCGAGGCGCGCCATCGGCTCGCTCAGCAGCCCGCCGCCGCAGCCGATATCCAGCAAGCGCAGACCCTCGAACGGACGCGCGGCCTTCAGATCGCGGTCAAATTCACCAGCAATCTGCTGTGTGATATAATCCAGACGGCACGGATTCAGCATGTGCAGAGGTTTGAATTTCCCATGCGGGTCCCACCATTCCGCGGCCATCGCCTCGAATTTTGCGATCTCGGACGGGTCAACCGTGTTCGGATGCGCTTGCATTCCTGTCTCCGTGTGCTCTTTTACGCTTAAGGACTATATAGGGCCATAATGGACAAGTACCCGGACCAAAAGCGCGCAGTTCAATATCTGTACCCGCCGATCGATCCTTTCGATCAGCGCATGGTCGATGTGGGCGACGGGCACCGCATATATGTTGAACAATCGGGCAATCCCGACGGTATCCCGGTGGTCGTGCTGCATGGCGGACCGGGCGGCGGATGCAGCCCGGCGATGCGGCGGTATTTCGACCCGGATGCCTATCGGGTGATTCTGTTCGATCAGCGCGGATGCGGGCGGTCGCGGCCCACTGCGTCCGTTCAAGACAACACGACCTGGCATCTGGTGGCGGATATCGAGCGCCTGCGTGAACTGTTCGACATCGACGAATGGATCGCGTTTGGTGGCAGCTGGGGGGCGACGCTGGCGCTGGCCTATGCGCAGACCCATCCCGACCGCGTCAGCCGTCTGGTGCTGCGCGGCGTGTTCCTGATGACCCAGGCCGAGCTGGATTGGTTCTATGGCGGCGGGGCGGGCAAATTCTGGCCCGAGCAATGGGCCAAATTCACCTCGCTGTTATCCGAGGATGAGCAGACGGATGCGATCAAAGCCTACAACAAGCGCCTGTTTTCTGGTGACCGCGCGACCGAGATCCTGTTTGCGCGGGCGTGGTCGCATTGGGAGAACGCACTGGCTTCGATTCATACCAACGGATCGGTGGGCGAAAGCCCCGGCGAATACGCGCGCACCTTTGCGCGGCTCGAGAATCACTATTTCATCAACGGTGGTTTCATGGAGTTTGACGGTCAGATTCTGGCGAACATGGATCGGATCAAGCATATCCCCGGCCATATCGTGCAGGGGCGGTATGACATGATTTGCCCGCCGCAGGCCGCGTGGAACCTGTCGCAACTCTGGCCGAATGCCGAGCTGCGAATGGTGCGCAACGCAGGCCATGCCCTGTCCGAACCGGGCATCAGCGCAGAATTGGTGCGCATCATGGATCGCGTGGCGGAGGGTGTGGCATGACCCGGATCGACCGTCGTGCCCTGTTCGCATCCGGTGCTGCCGCAGCGTTGTTGGCCGCGACCGGTGCTTCGCTGGCGGATACGCCCAAGAAGGGCGGTACGCTACGGCTGGCTGTTCCGCGCGACGACAGTCTGGAACAGGTTGCGCGCGGGGCCGTGTTCGATACGCTGACCGAGATCGCACCGGATGGAACCTTGCGTGGCGAATTGGCAAGCGGTTGGCAGACGGATGCCGAAGCGCGCGTCTGGTCTTTTGATTTGCGCGATGGAGTTATGTTTCACGACACGGCGCCATTGGAGGCCTGGGACGTTGTAGCGACGCTTGATGCACTTGGACGGGCCGAGGCACTGGCCCCAAACCGGATAAGGCTGGAATTGGCAGAGGCCAATCCGGGTTTGCCGTTTCTGCTGGCGGACAGCCGGTTTGTTGTGACCCGCAGCGGGCAGGTGGTGACTCCGCTGCACGCGGCCAACGGAACCGGGTGCTACCGGGTTGAACGGGCCGAGGATGGGCGGCATTTTCTGGGCCGCCGCGTCACGGGCCATTACAAGGATGGTCTGGCAGGCTGGGCCGACGCGATCGAGATCATCGTGATCCCGGATGCACATGTGCGCGCCGAAGCGTTGCGCGACGGGTATGTCGATGTAGCGGCCTTGCCGGAGCGGAACGCGCTGAAGGATGTGCGCGGCCTGAGATTCCACCCCAGCCAAGCGGATATGGCACTGGCCGTCGCGGCTCAGGTTGGCGTTCCGCGCCAGATCGGGCAGGACCGCGCCCTGGACGATGGCCGCATCGCAGAACGGTGGTGGCTGGCGTAAATCCGATCACGAAACCTGCCGGGGGTTGCAGACTCGGAAACTCCTGCGTATATGCATCTGCAACAGCGGCGCGTTGGACTTCTGGTTCAAGGCTCCACCGGAAAATTCGACGGGCCGCGCGCCCGTTTTTTTGTGCCCGACTGACAGGGTAGAGAACCTGATGACAAACGACCTGATAGCCAAAGCTGCCATCGACCGGCGACTGGCCGAGATCATCACCCCCGTGATCGAGGATCTGGGGTATGAGCTTGTTCGTATCCGCCTGATGAGCGGCAAGACCACCACGATGCAGATCATGGCGGACAAGCCCGATGGTGGCATCGAAGTGGACGATTGCGCCGAAATTTCCAACGCGGTCAGTGCCACATTGGATGTCGAGGACCCGATCCTCGACGCCTATACGCTTGAGGTGTCCAGCCCCGGTATTGACCGCCCTCTGACCCGTCTCAAGGATTTTGAGACGTTCGAGGGGTATGAGGCGAAGATCGAAACCGCCGAACTGATCGACGGTCGCCGCCGGTTTAAGGGTGAGTTGGCTGGGATCGAAGGGGATGAGGTTCTGATCAATATCCCCGAGGGGGATGAGACCATTACCATCGGCCTGCAATTCGACTGGCTGAGCGACGCCAAGCTGGTCCTGACCGATGACCTGATCAAGGAAATGCTGCGCCAGCGCAAAGACGCCGGTGCCCTGAACGAAAACGCTTTCGACGAGATTGAGACCGAAGGGTCCGAAGAGGAGACGAACTGATGGCAATCACCTCAGCCAACCAGCTGGAGCTGCTGCAGACCGCCGAGGCCGTGGCCCGCGAAAAGATGATCGACCCCGGTCTGGTTGTCGAAGCGATGGAGGAATCGCTCGCCCGCGCCGCCAAAAGCCGCTACGGCGCAGAAATGGACATTCGCGTGTCCATCGACCGCAAGACCGGCAAAGCGACCTTTACCCGCGTCCGCACCGTGGTCGAGGATGAAGAGCTTGAGAACTATCAGGCCGAGATGACAGTCGAGCAGGCCAAGCAATACATGGAAGCGCCCGAGGTTGGTGACGTCTTCGTCGAAGAAGTTCCACCGGTTGAAATGGGTCGGATTGCGGCTCAGTCCGCGAAACAGGTGATCCTGCAGAAGGTGCGCGAAGCCGAGCGTGACCGTCAATACGAAGAGTTCAAGGATCGCGCAGGCACAATCATCAACGGTGCAGTCAAGCGCGAGGAATTCGGCAACGTCATCGTCGATCTGGGTGGTGCCGAGGCCGTTCTGCGCCGCAACGACAAGATTGGTCGCGAAAGCTATCGTCCGAATGACCGTGTGCGCGCCTATATCAAGGAAGTCCGCCGCGAAGTGCGTGGCCACCAGATCTTCCTGTCGCGCACCGCGCCGGAATTCATGGCCGAGCTGTTCAAGATGGAAGTGCCGGAAATCTATGACGGCATCATCGAGGTCAAGGCAGTGGCCCGTGACCCCGGCTCGCGCGCCAAGATTGCCGTGATTTCCTATGATGGTTCGATCGATCCGGTTGGTGCCTGCGTCGGTATGCGCGGCAGCCGTGTGCAGGCCGTTGTGAACGAGCTGCAGGGTGAAAAGATCGACATCATCCCGTGGAACGAAGATCAACCGACTTTCCTGGTGAACGCGCTGCAACCTGCCGAGGTGTCCAAAGTGGTTCTGGACGAAGAAGCGGGCAAGATCGAAGTTGTTGTTCCCGAGGAGCAACTGTCCCTCGCCATCGGTCGCCGTGGTCAGAACGTGCGTCTGGCCAGCCAGCTGACCAATCTGGACATCGACATCATGACCGAGGCCGAAGAATCGGCCCGCCGTCAGAAAGAATTCGAAGCGCGCACCCAGTTATTCATGGAAACGCTGGATCTGGACGAATTTTTCGCGCAATTGCTGGTCTCGGAAGGCTTCACCAACCTTGAAGAGGTCGCTTACGTCGAAATCGAAGAGCTGCTGGTCATCGACGGTGTCGACGAAGGCACTGCGCAGGAACTGCAGACGCGCGCGCGCGAATTCCTGGAAGCACAGGCCAAGGCCGCTCTGGACGCTGCCCGTGCCTTGGGTGCCGAGGAAAGCCTCATTGAATTTGAGGGTCTGACACCCCAGATGGTTGAGGCGCTGGCCAATGACGACGTGAAAACGCTCGAAGACTTTGCGACCTGTGCCGACTGGGAACTGGCCGGTGGCTGGACCACGGTCGATGGCGAGCGCATCAAGGATGACGGCGTTCTCGAGCCTTTCGGCGTCACGCTGGAAGAAGCGCAGGATCTGGTCATGACCGCCCGCATCATGCTGGGCTGGGTCGATCCGGCCGAGCTGGAGCAGGCCGAAGAAGACGGCGAAGCGACCGACGAGGAGGTCGAGGCCTGATTTCAGGCCTCGGGTGGCGCACATGGGTCGCGGTGGCGTCCATAAGGATCGGTCGGAAGGCCCCGAGCGCAAGTGCATCGCCACGGGCGAGGTTCAGCCTAAATATGGGTTGATCCGCTTTGTGACGGGGCCGGACGGTCAGGTCTTTCCCGATGTCGCGGCAAAACTGCCGGGGCGCGGGGTCTATGTGTCGGCGGATCGTGCCGCGCTGGACAAGGCGATTGGCAAGAAGCTGTTCGCGCGTGGGTTCAAGGCGCAGGTGAGCGCGCCGCAGGACCTGACCGACGAGGTCGAGCGACAGGTTGCACGCCGGGTGATCGAGCTGCTGAGTTTAGCCCGAAAGTCAGGCGATGCGGTCGCAGGATACGAAAAGGTCAAGACGTGGCTGGACCGTGAAGAGGCCCAGGTACTGATTCAGGCCACCGACGGATCGGGGCGCGGCAAGTCGAAACTGAGCACGCCGCACTTCGGAAAATACATCGGCTGGCTGACGGCGGACGAGTTGGGACAGGCATTTGGGCGCCAAACCGTGATTCATGCGGCGCTGGCCTCTGGCGGACTCGCCAAACGTGTTGTAGAGGAAGCGCAGCGCCTGCGTGGCTTGCGCGAAACGGATGACGGCGGCAGGGGCCGCGCGGAAGGGTAAAAAGCTTTATGAGCGAGAATGACGGCAAAAAGACATTGGGTCTTCGTGGCGGGGCACGCCCCGGAAATGTGAAACAGAGTTTCAGCCACGGACGCACCAAGAATGTCGTGGTGGAAACCAAGCGCAAACGCGTGGTGGTCCCCAAGCCGGGCGCGACCAAGCCTGGTGGCGGAGCCACGCCCTCGGGTGATCCGTCGCGTCGTCCTGCGGGAATTTCCGACGCGGAAATGGCGCGCCGGATGAAGGCATTGCAGGCCGCCAAAGCACGCGAGGCCGAAGAGGCCGCAGCGCGCGAGGCCGCCGAAAAGGCGCGTGAAGAAGAACGCGCCCGCCGCCGCGCCGAGCAGGAAGCCAAGGAACGCGAACAGCGTGAGGCCGAAGAGCGCGCGCGCCAGAAGGCCGAGGACGAAGAGCGCAAGCGCAAAGAGGCAGAAGAAGCCGCTAAACGCGCTGCTGCCGCCCCGGCACCTGAAGAACCCAAAGCTGCCCGCAGCCCGGCCAGCAAACCGGCCCCAGCTGCAACGCCTCGCAAGCAGGATCGCGAGCGTGAACAGCGCGGACGTGGCAAGGGCCGCGACGACAACCGTCGCTCGGGCAAGCTGACACTGGGTCAGGCGACCGGCGGCGAAGGCAACCGTCAACGCTCGATGGCGTCGATGAAGCGCAAGCAGGAGCGTGCGCGTCAGAAAGCCATGGGTGGCCCTGTCGAGCGTGAAAAGGTGATCCGCGACGTTCAGCTGCCCGAGGCGATCATGGTCTCGGAACTGGCCAACCGTATGGCCGAGCGTGTGGCTGACGTTGTCAAATCGCTGATGCAGATGGGCATGATGGTCACGCAGAACCAGACCATCGACGCCGACACCGCTGAACTGATCATCGAAGAGTTTGGCCACAAGGTCACGCGTGTATCCGATTCGGATGTCGAAGACGTCATCAAAGAGGTCGAAGATACCGAAGACGATCTGCAACCGCGTCCGCCGGTCATCACCATCATGGGCCACGTCGACCACGGCAAGACCTCGTTGCTGGATGCAATCCGCGATGCGCGCGTTGTGGCAGGCGAGGCCGGTGGGATTACTCAGCATATCGGCGCCTATCAGGTGAAAACCGATGGCGGCACCACGCTGACCTTCCTGGATACACCGGGTCACGCGGCCTTTACGTCGATGCGCTCGCGCGGGGCTCAGGTCACGGATATCGTGGTTTTGGTTGTCGCTGCAGATGACGCGGTGATGCCGCAGACGATCGAGGCGATCAACCACGCCAAAGCGGCCGAAGTGCCGATGATCGTGGCGATCAACAAGATCGACAAGCCCGAGGCGAACCCCGACAAAGTCCGAACCGATCTGCTTCAGCATGAAGTCATCGTCGAAAAGATGTCCGGCGAAGTTCAGGACGTCGAAGTTTCGGCCGTCACCGGTCAGGGCCTTGATGAACTGCTGGAAGCCATCGCGCTGCAGGCCGAGATTCTGGAACTGAAAGCCAACCCCGACCGCGCCGCCCAAGGTGCCGTGATCGAGGCGCAGCTGGATGTAGGTCGCGGTCCCGTGGCCACCGTTCTGGTTCAGAACGGCACGCTGCGTCAGGGTGATATCTTTGTTGTGGGTGAGCAATACGGTAAGGTCCGCGCGCTGATCAACGACAAGGGCGACCGCGTTAAGGAGGCCGGGCCTTCCGTTCCGGTTGAGGTTCTGGGTCTCAACGGCACGCCCGAAGCGGGCGACGTTCTGAACGTGACCGAGACCGAAGCGCAGGCCCGCGAAATCGCGGCCTATCGCGAACAAGCCGCCAAGGACAAACGCGCCGCCGCCGGTGCCGCGACCACCCTTGAGCAGCTGATGCAGAAGGCCAAGGAAGACGAGAACGTGGCCGAGCTGCCCATCCTCGTCAAAGCCGACGTGCAGGGCTCTGCCGAAGCCATCGTTCAGGCGATGGAAAAGATCGGAAACGACGAAGTGCGCGTGCGCGTTCTGCACTCGGGCGTTGGTGCGATCACCGAGACGGATGTCGGCCTTGCCGAAGCCTCCGGCGCGCCGGTCATGGGCTTCAACGTTCGTGCCAACGCATCGGCCCGGAACACCGCGAACCAGAAAGGTGTCGAGATTCGCTATTACTCGGTGATCTATGACCTCGTGGACGACGTGAAAGCCGCCGCATCCGGCCTGCTGAGCGCCGAGATCCGCGAGAAGTTCATCGGTTACGCCGAGATTCGCGAAGTCTTCAAGGTCACCGGTGTCGGCAAGGTTGCTGGCTGTCTGGTCACCGAAGGCGTGGCGCGTCGTTCCGCAGGCGTCCGTCTGCTGCGCGACAACGTGGTGATCCACGAAGGTACGCTGAAGACGCTGAAACGCTTCAAGGACGAAGTGGCCGAGGTTCAGTCGGGACAGGAATGCGGTATGGCGTTCGAAAACTACGACGATATCCGCGCCGGCGACGTGATCGAAATCTTCGAGCGCGAAGAGGTCACCCGAACGCTGGATTGATCCGGTATTGTTTTTGAAACAAGAAGCAGCGGCTCGTTTGGGCCGCTGTTTTTTTGGAAGACGCGAAGCTTTGATCGTTTGCCCGAGACTTTCTGAAACCAGTCGGTACAAGCGCGCCCAAAAATCCGTTCCTATCGACCATGTAGGTCTTAGCTAACATCAGCGGTGTGGACTCACCGGTCGATCGTTTTGTCGCTCACGCTTTTGAGAACGCGTTGATAGAACGCGCCTTGTGCGTCCTCGCTAGTAGGTCTTGCGATCCACTCCCGATCCAAGTTCAGCGCACCTGCAGGCACGATTTGTCGCGCGATCTCGGGCGGTGTGGTTTCGTCTGACGTTCCATTCTTCCAGTCGTGAAAGGCTGATGAGTATCGAACGACCGCTCCGCTTGTCCGTAATTCCAGCGACCCGCCTTCGGCAAAGAACGTCAACCCATCGCCCATTTCTTCGCCGATGAGTTTGAGCCTATTTCCCAACCGATGTTTAAGGATGGCTACGAACACGATCGCTGCGGAAAACGTGAATTTATCGACAAGCACAACAACCTGCTGACTTTCACATTCCGCGATCGCATCAATCAGGGGCATCGTTAACAGAAAATCGCCACCAGTGTTTCCGCGGACATCAACTAATAATGTTTTGCTCGAGCAGGCGCGCACGCGTCCCACTACGGCTGAGATGGATTTGGGCAGCGCACTTCCGCTCGGATCAAAGAAGCTGGGTAGCGTTATCGACAGCCCAAGCTCTTGCCAGTCCTGTATTGCCACAAAGGTCTCGGGTTCCCAGGCTGGATCCGCTTTGCCGTGCTCATTTCTCGGGTAGAGTGTTGATGCAGGAACAGTATTTTCATTTACCACTTTCAGATTGGTCGGCTGCCCATTTTTGCGCTGCACACGATACTCGGTCGTGCCGTCGTTTGAAGAAAAACCCAGACGAGACAAAGCGTAAGGCCAGGCCAGAAGAATCGGTCCGATGACCCGTTTCCTTTGGCATGTTCCCGCCAGAAATTCCTCTGCTGCGGCTTCGATTTGGCTCAGATCTGTGCCATTGATTGCTATCAGCTCTCCTTGTGGTGCGGTTATCCCTGGTGCCGTACCAATGACTTGCACTGAGCGCCCCACGCTCACGAATCTCAGCGGTAGCACCGAGATCGCATCATTCGGAATCAGCCGTGTGTGCCCATTGTCGGGCAGCGCCAATAGGCGCATTGCGGACAACAGAAAGGCTTCGATTGAGCCCTCTGATGCGTATTGTCGGCAGTCATGAATGCAATTGTCTATCACGGCCCTTTCGATCCGCCGAAAGCTGGGATCGGTTGGCAGGGCAACTTCTAGAATTTGCTGCAAGTCTTCCGTGAGCGACATGGTTCACAATGCGCGTAGCAGCTCATCAATGTCCAGATTGGGTACAGAGAGGTCATTCAAGGCTCGGTCGTTAGATGCGGTTTGCTTAGGTTTTTTGTGATGCAAAGTTCAAACCTGCTTCCGCCAAATACGCTTGATCAGCGCAAAGCGGGCAGAAATGTACTTGGATGCATGATGATGTCGAAATGGTGCATTCCCATTTTCAGATCGAAACTGACCGCGTGTCCGCCCTTGCGTAATAGCTCGGCATATTCCTGGCTTTGACGAATGAACTCTGCCGTGTCCCGTTCCGCCACCGTCACTTGGTAGCGCGGGCCGGGTGCGGGTAGGTGCAGGATCGGGGACAGGTCGTGTACTTCGACTGGTGTCAGTTGCAGCGGATCGTTCACCGTTGTCTGGTTGATTGGCTCCAGGTCGTAAACGCCGCTGATCAGGATCACATCGCGGATACGCAGCCCGGCGCGGGCCAGTGCGTCGGCCGAGGTTGCCATGACCATCGCCACCAGATGCGCCCCGGCGCTGTGGCCAGACAGAGTGATCCGCGCGGGATCGAAGCCCAGATTGGATGCGTTCGCGGCTAGCCACAACAAAGCGTTGCGGCATTCGCCGACCATATCGCCAATGCGCGCGCCGGGTGCGAGCGTGTAGTTCAGCGTGGCAAAAGACTGCTCGGCGTCAATCAGCGCGGGTGCCATCATGGCCGATTCACGCTGGCTGAGGGCTTGCCAATAGCCGCCATGGATAAACACATGCAGCGGGGCGCCGCGTCCTTTCGCCGGATAGAAATCCAGCACCTGCGATGGGTTATCGCCATAGGCGAGGTTCTGGCGCACCTCCAGATCGGCCCGCGCCTGCGCGCTGAGCGCTGCGTAGCTGGCCACATAAGGTGACAGGTCACCCCCAATCATCGAACTGGGGGAATATTCCTGCTCAAGCTCTGACTGAGAAAACCCGCGATAAAGCATGAATTGCGCCTGCTCCTGTCCCTGCCGCCCATGATACGGGCCAAATTTCCCTAGGTTTAGGGACTAATACAGCGCTGTTCCAGTGCTTTAGGTCCAATCCAATACAACCTTGCCCGATTGCCCGGATTTCATCGCGGCAAAACCTTGGGCAAAGTCATCGACGCCAAATCTGTGCGTGATCACGCGGCTGACATCCAGACCGTTCTGCAACATGGCGATCATCTTGTACCAGGTCTCAAACATCTCGCGCCCGTAGACGCCCTTGATGGTGATTGCCTTGAACACGATACGCGACCAGTCGACCGGGGATTTTCCGGGTGGGATGCCAAGCAGGGCGATCTTGCCGCCCATCACCAGTGCCTCGACCATCTGGTCCAGCGCGATTTGCGAGCCTGACATTTCCAGCCCGACGTCGAAACCCTCTTTCATGCCAAGTTCCGCGATGACGTCCTGCAGCTCTTCCCTGGACACGTCGACGGTACGCACTGTCGGCACCACATGTTCAGCCAGTCTCAGGCGGTCCGGGTTGATATCGGTGATTACAACATGTCGCGCCCCGGCGTGGCGGGCCACGGCTGCAGCCATTATGCCAATTGGGCCCGCGCCGGTGATCAGAACATCCTCGCCCAGCAGATCAAAGCTGAGCGCGGTATGAACCGCGTTTCCAAGCGGATCGAGGATGGCGCCGATCTCATCGGGAACGTCATCGGGCAGGGGCACCACGTTGAAGGCGGGCAGTTTCAAGTATTGGGCAAATGCCCCTTGCTCGTTCACTCCGATCCCACGGGTGCCGGGATCGAGATGAAACTTGCCCGCGCGGCTTTGGCGGCTGTCAGTGGTGATCAGGTGTCCTTCGCCGGAACAGCGCTGGCCGATCTCGAGCCCGGTCACGTTGCGGCCGATCTCGACGATCTCGCCGGCAAATTCATGCCCGGTGATCATCGGGACCGGCACCGTGGCAGCGGCCCAGTCATCCCAGTTCCAGATATGGATATCGGTGCCGCAGATGCCGGTTTTGTTGACGCGGATAAGCACCTCTTCCGCACTGATTTCGGGCACCGGTGCCTGTACCATCCACAGGCCTTCTTCGGGCTTGGATTTCTCAAGTGCCTTCATGGTGTTTGGTCGCATCAGATCACCCCCAGTTCTGTGCCAACTTTGCCGAATGCCGACAGCGCGCGGTCCAGTTCGTCCCGTGTTAGAGCCGCATTCATCTGTGTTCTGATACGCGCCTGACCACGCGGAACGACCGGAAAGAAGAAGCCAGAGACATAGACGCCCTCATCAAACAGGCGGCTGGCCATCTCTTGCGCCAATGTCGCCTCGCCCAGCATCACGGGAATGATGGGGTGTTCCCCGGGTAACAGGTCAAAGCCCAGCTTTTCGAGCCCCGCGCGCCAGTATTTGGCGTTACCAAACAGCTGCGCGCGCAGCATGTCGCCATCTTCGACCAGACGGATCGCCTCAAGCCCAGCGGCGACGATGGAGGGTGGCAGCGAATTCGAGAACAGATAGGGCCGCGCCCGCTGCCGTAGCAGGTCGATCACTGGCTGCGGCCCGGCGATGTAACCGCCGATAGCCCCCCCAAGTGCCTTGCCCAAGGTTCCCGTCAGAATGTCGACATCGATGCCGAAATGATCGGGCGTTCCCGCCCCGTTTGGCCCCATGAAGCCCGTGGCGTGGCAGTCATCGACCATGACGATGGCGTCGTATTTGTCCGCCAGCTCCCGGATTTTCGGCAGGTTCGCCAGATAGCCATCCATCGAGAACACGCCGTCAGTCGCGATCATGATGTGCCGCGCCCCGTCCTCGCGCGCCTGTTTCAGCCAGGCTTCGAGGTCGTTCATGTCGTTGTTCAGATAGCGATAGCGTTTCGCCTTGCACAACCGCACCCCGTCGATGATCGAAGCGTGGTTCAGACTGTCCGAGATGATGGCGTCTTCAGGCCCTAACAAAGGCTCAAACAGCCCTCCGTTGGCATCGAAACAGGCGGCGAAGAGGATCGCGTCGTCCTTGTTCAGAAACTTTGCCAGACGCTGTTCAAGCTCGCGGTGGATATCTTGCGTGCCGCAGATGAACCGGACCGAGGCCATGCCGAACCCTTTGGGTTCCATCGCAGCTTTGGCGGCCTCGATCAGCGCCGGATGGTCTGCCAGACCCAGGTAGTTGTTGGCGCACAGGTTGATGACCTGTTTGCCAGCTACCGTAATCTCACCGCCCTGAGGCGAGGTGATCATTCGTTCACGCTTGTACAGACCCTCGGATTCGATCTGCGCGAGGGTGTCCGTGATGTGGGACAGGAATGCATCAGCCATGGCGGTCTCCGTTTGTCTGAGTCGCATATCTAACATAACGGACATAATTCCCAAATGAGGGAATGGCAATATACGAGAAAAAAATCCGTAAAGGCGGATTCTTGCCGGTGTCAGGCGTTTTTGACGATCAGGAAGACGCGCGCATGCCCATCGGCGACGATCGAATGCGCGACATCCGCTGCATAGCGGGCGGTGTCGCCCTGTCCGAGATCGCTGGAGGCCGTGCCAGAGGTCACGCAAACGGCTCCTTCCAGCACGGTCAGCTGTTCCCGTGCGCCCCGCGCATGAGGCTGGCTGTTCAAGGCACCACCTTTATCGAACTGGATATCATAAACTTCGTGGCCGCCGGCCTCTTCAGGTGGCGAGAGGATGCGAATACGGCAATTCTGGCCCATATTGTCGATGCTGGGCACTTCGGAATTGCGCAAAACCTCGATCTGGCTCGTCGCGTCGGTGTCCTCCAACAGA
This sequence comes from Ruegeria sp. CH11, assembly GCF_056537105.1. NCBI lineage: Bacteria > Pseudomonadati > Pseudomonadota > Alphaproteobacteria > Rhodobacterales > Roseobacteraceae > Ruegeria > Ruegeria sp. CH11. The sequence goes on along the minus strand of NZ_JBQFQX010000003.1, from coordinate 300,986 downwards.
CCGGCAAAATCCACCTGCAACGCGCGGGTCAGATTCCACAGGGTCGAGATCGTCGGGCTGCTTTCGCCTCGCTCAATCTGGCTGACCATCGATCGCGAAACGCCGCTGAGATTCGCCACGGCTTCAAGCGACAGTCCCTTGGCACGGCGCGCTTCTTTCAGGCGAGCGGGCAGGCGTATCAGAATATCGTCAGTTTTTTCCGTCATGGCGGAATTTCATGCGCGTTGCACAGGCGGTTGTCAATTCCGGGCGTGACGGGACGTCTCATGGGACAGGTCGATGCCGCAGGTGCATACTTGCGCCGAATCCCCGAGGAGGCTGACATGACCGATATCGTATTGCTGGACGGTGCCCGCACCGCAATTGGAACCTTTGGCGGGGCGCTGGCCTCGACCGCGCCCATCGATCTTGCGACCGTTGCGACCGAGGCCGCGCTCGAACGGTCGGGTGTGGAAGGCGCACAGATCGGGCATGTGGTCTTCGGTCACGTGATCAACACCGAGCCACGCGACATGTATCTGTCCCGTGTGGCAGCGATGCAGGCGGGCATTCCGAACGGCACGCCGGCGATGAACGTAAACCGCCTGTGCGGGTCGGGTGCGCAGGCGATCGTTTCCGCAGTTCAGTCTCTGATGCTGGGGGATGCGGAATTTGCTGTCGCGGGCGGCGCCGAGAGCATGTCGCGCAGCCCCTATATCGTACCGCAGGCACGCTGGGGCGCGAAGATGGGGGACGTTTCGTCGTTGGACATGATGCTGGGGGCGCTGAATTGCCCGTTTGGTACGGGGCATATGGGCGTCACCGCCGAGAATGTCGCCGATGAACACCAGATCAGCCGCGAACAGATGGATGCCTTTGCCATGACCAGCCAGACCCGCGCGGCGGCGGCTGTCGAAGCGGGGTATTTCGAAAGCCAGATCACTCCGGTTCAGGTTAAGATCAAGCGCGACATGGTCGATTTCAAAGTCGATGAGCATCCCAAGGGGACCACTGCCGAGGCTCTGGCCGGGCTGCGGCCTGTGTTCAAGAAAGACGGGCGCGTGACCGCGGGCAATGCTTCGGGCATCAATGATGGCGCGGCGGCCATGGTGCTTGCGACGGCGGATGCTGCCGAGAAAGCCGGGTTGAAACCCAAGGCACGCGTGCTGGGGTATGCCCATGCGGGTGTGCGCCCTGAAGTGATGGGGATAGGTCCGGTTCCGGCGGTTCAGAACCTTCTGAAAAAGACCGGCCTGTCAGCCGATGATTTTGATGTGATCGAAAGCAACGAGGCGTTTGCCGCACAGGCGCTGGCGGTCAATCAGGAGCTTGGATTGGACGCGGCAAAGGTCAATCCGAACGGTGGTGCAATTGCGCTGGGTCACCCTGTGGGTGCGACCGGTGCAATCATCACTCTGAAAGCAGTGTACGAACTGGAACGTGTCGGTGGGTCCAAAGGTCTGATCACCATGTGCATCGGTGGTGGTCAGGGAATCGCGATCGCTATCGAGCGGCTTTGACTTGAAGCCGGGTTGGGGGGCTGTCTGCCCCCCATCGCGTCAAGGCGCGTTTCCCCCCGGGGATATTTTGAGCCAGATGAGCCAGGCGGGTCGGTACTAGCCGATTGCGTTGATCAGCAAGACCAGCGCCGCACCGGCGGTTGCGCCAACCAAGGCGGGGAGGACAACCGACCAGAGCGACGATTTCGGAGGATCTTCCTTGTGCGTCTGGGCGATCAGGGCGTTTTCGACCAGCCCGGGCAGGCGAGGGCCAAAGCGGGCCAGGACCAAAGCAGTTTTTCCCAGATCGCGCAGGGCCGCGCGCGGGCCGATGGATTGCTTGATGTAATCTTCGACAACCGGGCGGGCGACCTCCCAGATATTCATATGAGGATCAAGCGAGCGGGCGACGCCTTCGACGACAACCATGGTGCGTTGCAGCAGGATCAACTCGGTCCGGGTTTCCATGCCAAAGCGTTCGGTGACTTCAAATAGGTAACTCAGCAGCCGACCCATCGAAATGTGCGTCGCGTCCATGCCAAAGATCGGTTCGCCGACTGCGCGCAGGGCGCGGGCGAATTCATCGACATCCTGGTTGGCGGGGACATAACCGGCCTCGAAATGCACTTCGGCCACGCGCTTGTAGTCGCGGCGGATGAAGCCGAAGAGGATCTCGGCATAGACCCGGCGCGTGTATTCGTCGATATGGCCCATGATGCCATAGTCATAGGCGATGATGTCTCCATTCGCGGCGACCTTGAGGTTGCCCTGATGCATGTCGGCGTGGAAATAGCCATCGCGCAAGGCGTGCAGCAGAAACATACGCAACACGCGTTCTGCCAGATCGCTCCGATTGTGACCGGCCGCGTCCAGCGCGTCATTGTCGCCAAGCGGAATGCCATCTGCCCAGCTGAGCGTCATCACCCGGCGCGCGGACAGAGACCAGACCACGGGCGGCAGCCAGAACCCGGCATCGTCCTTGGTGTTGGCCGCGTATTCCGAGGCGGCGGCGCTTTCCAGACGCAGGTCCAGCTCACCACGTACGACCCCATCGAAATGTTCAATCACCTCCATCGGGCGCAGGCGGCGCGCACCGGGGGCAAACAGGTCGACGATGCGAGCAGCAAAATAAAACGCGTCTACATCCTTGCGGAAGGCGCGCTCGATATTCGGGCGCAGGACTTTTACGGCCACGTCTTCGCCAGTGCTGGTGAGCTTGGCCTTGTGAACCTGCGCGATCGAGGCAGCAGCGATGGGCTCGCTGAAGTCACTGAAGATCTCGCTGGTCGGTTGGCCGAGCTCTTTCTCGACTTCTGCCATGGCCTCTGCCTTGGAAAAGGGCGGAAGCTTGTCTTGTAAGACGCGCAACTGAGCGGCCAACTCGTTGCCCACCACATCCGGGCGGGTCGAAAGGACCTGTCCAAACTTGATATAGGCCGGGCCCAGGGCGGTCAGCGCGCGGGTGGCGGGCGGCATATCAGGATCGCCTTTGTAACCCAGCCATTGGAACGGTTTTCCCAGCGTGTGGGCAAGAATGCGGATCGCGCGCGGAGCTTCGAACGCGTCGAGCACTACGTTCATCGCACCCGTGCGCTCTAACGTGGCGCCTGTTCGGATCAGGCGGATGATGTTGTGAGGGCCTCGCATACGTCAGATCTTCCAGCCGGAATGCAGCGCGGCGATGCCCATGCTCAGGTTTCGGTACTTGGCGTTCTCAAAGCCCGCAGTGCGGACCATGCTCAGGAAGGTCTCCTGATCAGGAAATTTGCGGATCGATTCGACCAGGTACTGATAACTGTCGTAATCATTGGCGATCAGCTTGCCCATGCGTGGGATGACGTTGAAACTGTAGAGGTCATAGAGTTTTTGCAGCCCGTCATTGGGTAGCTGGCTGAACTCCAGCACCATAAGGCGACCGCCGGGTTTCAGGACGCGAAAGGCTTCGTTCAGCGCCTCTTGTGGGCGGGTTACGTTCCGGATGCCAAAGGAAATCGTGTAGACGTCGAAAGTGTTGTCTTCGAAGGGCAAGGCCATCGCATCGCCCACCACCCAGTTCAGACTGTCGGACATCTGATCGGCTTCGGCACGTTGGCGGCCCTCGATCAGCATCGGTTCGGTCAGGTCTAGAACCGTGGCGTGGCCGTGGCCTGCGCGTTTGAGGAAGCGAAACGAGATATCGCCTGTGCCACCCGCAACATCCAGCAGGCGCTGACCGGGACGCGGGGCGAGCCAATCCATCATTGCGTCCTTCCAGACCCGGTGGATGCCCATCGACATGACATCGTTCATCACATCGTATTTCGAAGCGACCGAATTGAACACGCCCTGCACACGCCCGGCCTTTTCAGCCTCGCGGACGGTCTCGAAACCGAAATGAGTGGTCTTGTCGTTGCTGTCGGACATGAACGGATGCCTCTGTTTGTGTTGTCCTTCCTTATAGGTTCCGAGTCCGGGAAGACAATCGCGTGAAAAGGTAGCAGGGCACGCGATTTGGTTGCACGCCACATATTTTCCTTAGTCGCCGGTTAGGAGATGGTCGTTCATCAAGAAGTTCTGGGACCTTAGATGTTTGCAGCTATTTTGGGGACGCTTCTGGCGTTTCTTTATATCGCTTGGCGGGCCAGGGCCGTCGTCCGCACGATTTTCAGGGTGCATCGCGCTGAGGGTCTTGGAGACAAACTTGATGCGTTTACGCGGCACATTCCCAATGATGTTTTGCAGGATTCGATGTTTGGGGCCGGTAGCGAACGGCCTGCGCAGCAATCGTTGACCCGGATGAGTTTTAGAACAACGCCGGGTGTGATCGTAGTGACCGTGATGGTTCTGATTGTGTTGTTCTATATCAGCTTCGTGAGGCCGGAACTGGCGCGTGCAGACGAAATATTCTCTATGCTGCACCCTGAGACCATAGTGCTGATCAAGTTGGCTATAATGGCGCTGGGTGCCTATACTTTGGTCTTTCACCTCGCCAATTCCATCTCGATCGATGGGTCAGAACTGGTGACGATGAGCCCTTTGTTTCAGCGGCGCTACTATGATCTGAACAAGCTCAAATCGATACGCCTCGGGCACAACGGAAATTACCTTCTGCGATTTTCCGATGGGAAGACGGCACGGATTCTGAAATACGTAACCGGACATGATGAAATGGTGCGGGCGCTGGAAAATGCCATCGCAGCAAATCAGGAGAGGACATGCCGGAACTTCCCGAAGTCGAAACGGTCCGCCGGGGTCTAAGCCCCGCTATGGAAGGCGAGTTGATCGAACGTGCGGACGTGAACCGCCCCGATCTGCGCTGGCCGTTCCCCGAGCGGATGGCTGAACGGCTTACCGGGCAGCGGGTTGATCGGTTGCGGCGACGGTCAAAGTACATTTTGGCGGATCTCGGCAGCGGTGAAACCCTGCTGATTCATTTGGGGATGTCGGGGCGGATGACGGTCTCGGGCGATCCGCTGGGACAATTCGCACATGAACACCCGATGCCGGAAAAACACGACCATGTGGTGTTCCATATGGCTAATGGCGCTCGCATTACCTTCAACGATCCACGCCGGTTCGGTGCGATGGATCTGATACCGACGGTGTCCGCTGAAGGTCACAAGCTGTTGTCGGTTCTGGGGCCTGAACCGCTGGGCAACGATTTTCACGAACAGCATTTGATCGAGGCCTTCAAGGGCAAGAACACGCCGGTCAAATCGGCGCTTCTGGATCAGGGAATCGTTGCCGGTCTGGGCAACATATACGTCTGCGAGGCACTTTTTCGCGCTGGCGTGTCGCCACGTCGCAAGGCGGGGCAAATCTCTGCTGCGCGGGTCGCAGCGCTGGTCCCAATCATCCGTCAGGTGTTGCAGGAGGCGATCGAGGCGGGCGGCTCGTCGCTGCGCGATTTCCGCCAAGCCGATGGAGAGCTTGGATATTTTCAGCACAGCTTTGACGTTTATGGCCGCGAAGGCGATCCCTGTCGGACCGAGGGCTGTGGTGCAGCAATCAAGAGAATCACCCAGTCCGGTCGCTCATCCTTCTACTGTGCGCAATGTCAAAGATAGCTTGATCCAAGTTTTTCGCGTGGTAAGGAATCGTACTTGAACGGAACAACCGGAAGCTTTTACCTCATGGCTTTTGAGACGATCATCGTCGAAATCGAAGACCACGTCGCCCTAATCAAACTCGACAGACCCGATGCGCTGAACGCACTGAACACTCAGTTGCTGGGTGAGTTATGCGAAGCGTTGGAAGACGCGGATCGCAATGACAAGGTGCGCTGCATCGTCATCACCGGCTCGGACAAAGCCTTTGCCGCTGGCGCGGACATCAAGGAGATGTCCGACATGAGCTATGTCGATGTGTTCAACGTGAACCTCTTTGCCGACGCAAACAACCGGCTCACAGCCATTCGCAAGCCGATCATCGCCGCCGTCGCCGGTTACGCGCTGGGCGGTGGATGCGAACTGGCCATGCTGTGCGACTTCATCATCGCTGCTGACAACGCCAAGTTCGGACAGCCCGAGATCAATCTGGGTGTCATTGCCGGCCTGGGGGGAACGCAGAGACTGACCCGGTTCGTGGGCAAGTCCAAGGCGATGGACATGAACCTGACCGGTCGCTTCATGGACGCCGAAGAGGCCGAGCGCGCAGGCCTGGTCAGTCGGGTGGTTCCAGCCAAAAAGCTGATCGAAGAGGCCACCGGCGTTGCCCAGAAGATCGCCGAGAAATCCTTGCTGACCGCTATGGCCGCCAAAGAGGCCGTCAACCGCAGCTATGAACTGCCGCTCAGCGAGGGGATGCTGTTCGAGCGGCGCGTGTTCCATTCGATGTTCGCTACCGAAGATCAGAAAGAGGGCATGGCGGCGTTTCTCGAAAAGCGCTCGGCCCAGTTCCGCGACAAATAGTTGGCGCGCCATTGGGCTGATCCGGGGCGGGCCTTGGCCCGCCTTGTTCATGGCGGCTATGCAGATGACAAGAATCGGCTTGTCAAACCTTGTGAACTTGGATAGTCAGCGCCGCTATACATGCGCGTGCGGCCCGCTTGGCCCGACTCACACTCGTGATTTCTGATCCGGTGCGGACATGTCCGTGGCGCGCAACCCAAGATAACCGTACCGAACAAAGGTCAGAGACACATGGCAAACTCGCCCCAGGCAAAGAAACGCGCTCGTCAGAACGAAAAGCGCTTCGCCGTCAACAAAGCACGTCGTTCGCGCATCCGTACCTATCTGCGCAAAGTTGAAGAAGCCATCGCATCCGGTGACAAGGACGCAGCAACCGCAGCCCTGCGCGCGGCTCAGCCCGAGCTGATGCGCGGCGTCACCAAAGGTGTCTTCCACAAGAACACCGCGTCCCGCAAAATGTCCCGCCTGTCGGCCCGCGTCAAAGCGCTGGGCTGATTCTGCTGGAAAACGCGTCAAGCGTTGGTCTGAGAAAAAGGCGTCGCGCTGCGCGGCGCCTTTTTCATTGTTGCCGGAAAGCCGCGCCTTCACGAAACTGAGAGATTCTTTCGGGCCGAACCCCGAGTCAATATCAGAGTTTCATTGCCGCGACCGGTGCCCTCTTGCTACCACTGTTTCAGCGATTCACTCGCTTGGGGGGACAGGCTGTTCCAGCGATTGACCTGACGGGCATCAGGAAGATCAATGGGGCGAATGTTCGAAAACCGACCTTGGTCGGACGGACGATCTGCTGTGGATCAAGGTGTTGCCATTGATCCTGGCCCTGTCGAAAATTTGAGCTGTGATGCGTCACCCGAAAAGCGGGTGCGGCCCTGTTTTGGGGTCGAGTAAGGTGTGACTGCGCTGAACATCGAATTGACTACCCGCCAGACCTTACTCGGTCTGGCGCAAAGGTAGCCTTGTGCGTGAACGCAATAAACCGGGGAACCGGACCATAGTAATAAGGCCGACAGGCCAATAAAGAATGGGATGCGTGAGGCGCCGTATGACACAAGAGAAATGGGGGCAGCTGCGTAGCAAGTTGCTCAAGGCTGTGGGACGAAACAACTTTACCACCTGGATCGAACCGCTCGAGTTCCAGGAGTTGCAGGATGGCGTGGCCGTCTTTTCTGTACCGACCAATTTCATGGGAAACTATGTCAGTCAGAATTTCGCTGATCTGATTCTGTATGAACTGAACACGTCGGGTGAATCCGTTCAGCGACTGGCGTTCCAAACCGCTGCCAATTCTTCAACACGTCCGGTTCAGTCCGCAGATGCAAAGATCAAATCCGAAGCCCCGGCAAAAGCGCCCTCGGCCGAACCGGCAGGGGAAGCGCTGGAAGCGTTGCAGGCCGCGCCGCTGGATGCGCGCTTTACCTTTGACAGCTTTGTGGTTGGCAAGCCGAACGAGCTTGCCCATGCCGCCGCGCGCCGTGTGTCCGAGGGTGGTCCGGTCACGTTCAATCCACTGGTTCTTTATGGCGGCGTAGGTCTGGGTAAGACGCACCTTATGCACGCCATCGCGTGGGAACTGAAAACCCGGCATCCCGAACTGAATGTTCTGTACCTGTCGGCAGAACAGTTCATGTACCGCTTTGTTCAGGCCCTGCGCGAGCGTCGGATGATGGATTTCAAACATCTGTTCCGCTCGGTCGACGTGCTGATGGTTGATGACGTGCAGTTCATCGCCGGCAAGGATTCCACTCAGGAAGAGTTCTTTCACACATTCAACGCGCTGGTGGACCAGAACAAGCAGATTATCATCTCTGCCGACCGTGCGCCGGGTGAGATCAAGGATCTGGAAGACCGCGTGAAATCGCGCCTGCAATGTGGCCTCGTCGTTGACCTACACCCGACCGATTACGAACTTCGTCTGGGCATTCTTCAGAACAAGGTGCAGCAATACAGCAGCACCTATCCTGATCTGACGATCTCGGATGGTGTTCTGGAATTTCTGGCGCAACGCATCTCGACCAATGTGCGCGTGCTGGAAGGGGCGCTGACCCGTCTGTTCGCTTTTGCTTCGCTGGTCGGTCGCGAGATCGATATGGATTTGACGCAGGATTGTCTGGCCGACGTATTGCGCATGTCCGAGCGAAAAATCACCGTCGAAGAGATTCAGCGCAAGGTATCGGAATATTACAACATCCGCATGTCAGACATTATCGGGCCGAAACGCCTGCGGTCCTATGCGCGCCCGCGGCAGGTGGCGATGTATCTGTGCAAGCAATTGACCAGCCGGTCCCTGCCTGAAATCGGCCGCCGTTTTGGCGGGAGGGATCACACCACGGTCATGCACGGCGTCAAACGCATCGAAGAGCTGAAGCTGACCGATGGCCAGATCGCCGAAGATGTCGAGATGCTGCGCCGGGCGTTGGAGGCCTAAACCTATACATCCCCATTTTGAACGCGCCTCGGGTCTTTGGTCCGGGGCGTTTTTGTGCGCTATTGCCCACGGTCCGCCATGAACTGTGACAGATGGACCACGCGCCCCTTGACGCATCGGGCATTCCAACCCAGAAATCCGTAAAAAATCCTTGTGCCTCAGGGTGGAACCGCTAACGTGCCAGTCCCGCCTGTTTCGGCACGCAAGTCAGAGGAATTGAGGGTATGAAGATCAGCATCGAACGCGGCACCCTTCTCAAGGCCGTTTCGCAGGCCCAATCAGTTGTCGAACGTCGCAACACAATTCCGATCCTGGCAAATGTGCTGATAGAAGCCGAAGGCGATCAGGTGCAGTTTCGCGCCACAGATCTGGATATCGAAGTGGTCGACAAGGCCCCAGCACAAGTCGAGAAAGCCGGGGCGACGACAGTGGCGGCAACCACGCTGCACGAGATTGTCCGCAAACTGCCCGATGGCGCGTTGGTGACGCTGACCGCCGACAGTGCGGCAGGTCGTCTGACGGTTGAAGCCGGGCGGTCGAATTTCTCGCTGGCGACGCTGCCGAAAGAGGATTTTCCGGTCATGGCGTCCTCGGAATATCAGTCGAACTTTACGGCCTCGGCGGCGCTGTTGCGGCGGTTGTTCGACAAGTCGAAATTCGCCATTTCCACGGAAGAGACACGGTATTACCTGAACGGCGTTTATATGCATGTCACCGACGGCTCGGATGGCGGCAAGGTGCTGCGCTGCGTGGCCACCGATGGCCATCGTCTGGCGCGCATCGATGCGGATTGCCCGGATGGCGCCGTGGACATGCCGGGGGTGATCGTGCCACGCAAGACGGTGGGTGAGCTGCGCAAGCTGCTGGAAGATGACGAGATGGATATCGCCGTGTCGGTCAGTGAAACCAAGGTGCGTTTTGCCACGCCCGACATCACGCTGACCTCGAAAGTGATTGACGGTACTTTCCCCGATTACACCCGCGTTATCCCGCAGGGCAACACCCGCAAGCTGGAAGTGGACGCTGCCGAGTTTGCGCAGGCCGTCGATCGGGTTGCGACGGTGTCCTCGGAACGCTCGCGCGCGGTGAAGTTGCAGCTGGATGGCGACAAGCTGGTTCTGTCGGTGAACGCGCCAGATAGTGGCGCGGCTGAGGAAGAATTGGCCGTGGCCTATGGCGACGAGCGGTTGGAGATTGGGTTCAACGCCAAGTATCTGTTGGAGATCGCCTCGCAGGTTGACCGAGAGAACGCGGTGTTCCTGTTTAACTCGGCGGGGGATCCGACCCTGATGCGCGAAGGCAATGATCAGAGCGCGGTTTATGTCGTCATGCCGATGCGCGTCTGATCGCGCTGACGCGCGATGCCTCCGGCGGGAGTATTTTTGAAAAGATGAAGGGAGGGGTCATGGGATTGGCCCTGACCGAGCTTACGGTCTCGCATTTTCGGTCTCATAAGCTGGCACGTTTGTCGTTGGACGGGCGGCCGGTGGCGATTCACGGGCCGAACGGAGCGGGGAAGACCAATATACTTGAGGCTGTGTCGCTGTTTTCGCCCGGGCGCGGGATGCGGCGGGCTAGCGCGGCGGAAATGACGCGGCGACCCGAAGCGCTGGGCTGGAAACTGTCGGGGGTTCTGGCAGCGCAGGGGCGGCACTATGAGGTTGAGACCTGGTCCGAAGGCGGCGCAGCGCGGCAGGTCCGGATTGATGACAAGGCGGCCAGTCAGATCGACCTGGGCAAGCTGGCGCGGGTTGTCTGGTTGGTGCCGTCAATGGATCGGCTTTGGATCGAGGGGGCTGAGGGACGGCGGCGGTTTCTGGACCGGATTGCGCTGAGTTTTGACCCTTCGCACGCTGAAGCATCGCTGACCTATGAGAAATCCATGCGGGAACGCAATCGTCTTTTGAAAGAGCAAGTGCGGGATGCCCATTGGTACACGGCGCTTGAGGGGCAGATGGCAGACACCGGGCACCGGGTACACGCAGCGCGGCTGGCGGCGCTGGGACATCTGCGCATCGCGCAGGAGCGGGCAGAAACCGCGTTCCCCTCTGCCGAGCTTGAACTTGTGCAGACCGAAGGTGAGATGCCCGACACAAGCGACGACTTGCGCGAGGCATTGAATGAAAGCAGGTTCCGGGATTTATCGGCTGGGCGCACGCTGATCGGGCCGCACCGGTCGGATATCTATGGTGTTTTTGCCGCCAAAGGAGTTCCGGCCAAGGATTGTTCAACCGGAGAACAAAAGGCGCTGTTGGTGTCGCTAATCCTGTCGAACGCGCGCGCTCTGGCTGAACTGGTGGGTGCACCACCAATTGTGTTGCTGGATGAGGTGGCCGCACATCTGGATGCGGATCGGCGGGCGGCGCTCTATGACGAGATTTGCGCCTTGGGTGCTCAGGCCTGGATGACGGGCACCGGGCCTGAACTGTTTGCGGAACTGGGGGATCGGGCGCAGACCTTGGATGTCACCGAAGGTGATCAGGGCTCGGTCGTCAGCGCTTAGGCGGGTTCGCCGACTTTGCGTTCCCACAGAAAGCCGCGCATGACCTCGTCGACCGGGGTATGTGCCATGTGATTGACGTAGTTCGACATTGTTTTCTGCGCCAGACCCAGAACCACATCCAGCACGGCACGATGCGAATAGCCAGCATCAAAGAAGGCTTGCAGCTGTTCCTCGGTCGGATTGCCGCGGCTTTGCATCAGTTGCAGGGTGAAGGTGCGCAACGCCTCAAGCCTGGCTGAGGGTAGCGGGGTTTCGTTGCGCAGCGCCTCGGTTATCTCGTCCGAGACTTTCATCATTTTGGCGATTCCGGTGTGTGCCGGGACGCAGTAATGGCATTCGTTTTCGACGTTGATGGTCTGCCAGACGACGGTCTTTTCGTCATTGTCAAAGTCCGTTTGCAGGAACAGACCATGCAGCACCTGATAACCTTCAAGATGTTGCGGGCTTTCGGCCATCACTTTGTGCAGGCCAGGCAGGCGACCGAACGCCGCTTGCGATTTTTCCAGCAGGGGTTTGGATCCCTCGGGGGCAGTTTCGAGGTCATGAGAGGGGAAGTTTGCCATGTCAAAGCTCCTGTTTCTGGCGCGGTAGCTCAGAAATAGGGTTTCTTGAGCGATCACTCAAGTATATATTTGAGTGACCGTTCAAGAATTGGTGAAGACCATGCCGCGCAAACCCGCTTACGACCGAGATGTTCTGATTGCCAAGGCGCGCGATATCTTTTGGCGTCAGGGTTGGGCCGGGACCTCGTTGAAGGATCTGGAGCGGGAACTGAAACTGAAACCCGGCAGTTTCTACGCGGCTTTTGGTTCCAAGGATGCTCTCTATGCGCTGGCGTTGGAGCGGTATGCGCAGGACGGGATGGCCAATATGATGCGTTTGGCGCAGGAGATCGGACCACTTGAGGCGCTCAAGGCGCAGCCACAACTGGTGATCGAATCCGCAGAGTTGCCAACCAAGGCCTGCATGCTGGCCAAGACATACGCAGAGCTACAGTCCAAAGATCACGATCTCGCGGAGCAGTCGCGGATTCACATGACACAGATGAGAACATGTTTCGCCGACCTGTTTCGCAGAGCTCAGGAAGTCGGTGACATTGATGCCGATCGCGATCCTGACCGGCTGGCGGCGCGGTACCAATCTGACCTTTTGGGATTGAGATTGTCGGCTGAGCGTGAGGATGTGAATGCGGCTGAAATTGCTGCGGACATTGCCGCCGATCTCGACCGGCTGTGATCAACAAAATTTCCGGAATGGTACCACAAAATGTGGGGGATCGCGTGACATTCCCCACCAGAAAACGTATAAGTTACCAAAATAATATAGGTACGAACGGTATGTCCGAAGACGCACAGGCACCGCAGGAATACGGCGCGGATTCCATCAAAGTTCTTAAAGGCTTAGAGGCGGTTCGCAAGCGCCCCGGTATGTATATCGGGGATACGGATGATGGCTCGGGCCTGCACCATATGGTGTACGAGGTCGTGGACAACGGAATTGACGAGGCGCTGGCCGGTCACGCCGACCATGTAACCGTGAAAATCCACGCGGATTCCAGCGTCTCGGTCAGTGATAACGGACGCGGAATTCCGGTGGATATCCACCCGGAAGAGGGTGTCTCGGCCGCTGAGGTCATCATGACCCAGCTGCATGCGGGAGGTAAGTTCGACAGCAACTCGTACAAAGTGTCGGGCGGTCTGCACGGTGTGGGCGTTTCAGTGGTGAACGCGCTGTCAGATTGGCTGGAACTGCGCATTTGGCGTGCTGGCAAGGAACATGTGGCACGTTTTGAAGGTGGGGAGACGGCCGAGCATCTGAAGGTGGTTGAGGAATGCGGCGATCGCACCGGAACCGAGGTGCGCTTTCTGGCTTCGACCAATACCTTCTCGAACCTGGAATATTCATTCGAGACGCTGGAAAAGCGCCTGCGCGAACTGGCCTTCCTGAACTCGGGCGTGCGGATCATCCTGATCGATGAGCGTCCCGCAGAACGGCTGGAGACCGAGCTGTTCTATGAAGGCGGCGTCAAGGAGTTCGTCAAATACCTGGATCGGTCGAAAACCCCTGCGATGCCAGAACCGATCTACATCAAGGGCGAACGCGACGATATCGGCGTCGAAATCGCCATGTGGTGGAATGACAGCTATCACGAGACGGTGCTGCCGTTTACCAACAACATCCCACAGCGCGATGGCGGCACCCATGTGGCCGGTTTCCGGGGGGCTCTGACCCGGACGATCAACAACTATGCGCAGTCGAGCGGAATTGCGAAGAAGGAAAAAGTAAGCTTCACCGGCGATGACGCGCGCGAAGGCCTGACTTGTGTGCTGTCGGTGAAAGTTCCCGACCCGAAATTCTCGTCGCAGACCAAGGACAAGCTGGTATCGTCCGAAGTCCGTCCGGCTGTCGAAGGTCTGATGAACGAAAAGCTGGCCGAGTGGTTCGAGGAAAATCCCAACGAGGCCAAAGCCATTGTCGGCAAGATCATCGAGGCTGCGCTGGCCCGCGAAGCCGCCCGAAAGGCGCGCGAACTGACCCGCCGCAAGACCGCGATGGATGTGAACTACTTGGCGGGTAAGCTGAAAGACTGTTCCGAGAAAGACCCATCAAAGACCGAAGTGTTTCTGGTCGAGGGTGACTCGGCGGGAGGGTCCGCCCAGACCGGACGTGACCGTCTGACCCAAGCAGTTCTGCCCTTGCGCGGTAAGATCCTGAATGTCGAACGCGCGCGGTTTGACCGGATGCTCTCGTCGCAGGAAATCGGCAACCTCGTAATGGCCTTGGGTACTGGCATTGGCCGCGACGAATTCAACATTGAAAAGCTACGCTACCACAAGATCGTCATCATGACCGATGCGGACGTGGACGGCGCGCATATCCGCACCCTGTTGCTAACCTTCTTCTATCGCCAGATGCCGGAGCTTATCGAGGGCGGATTTCTCTACATCGCGCAGCCACCGCTCTACAAGGTTTCGCGCGGTAAATCAGAGGTGTACCTGAAAGATCAGGCTGCGCTGGATGACTACCTGATCAATCAGGGTGTTGAAGGCGCGGTGTTGAAACTCGGTTCGGGTGAAGAGATCATCGGTCAGGATTTGACCCGTGTGGTTGACGAAGCCCGTCAGTTGAAACGTGTGCTGGACGCCTTCCCGACCCATTACCCGCGCCACATTCTGGAACAGGCTGCGGTGGCCGGAGCCTTCGTGCCCGGTGCCGTGGATGCGGATCTGCAAGGCGTCGCCGACAAGGTCGCTGCCCGTCTGGATCTGATCGCCCTGGAATACGAACGCGGCTGGCAGGGTCGGATCACCCAGGACCATGGCATCCGTCTGGCCCGCATCCTGCGCGGCGTCGAAGAGGTCCGCACCCTGGACGGCCCCATGTTGCGTTCCGGCGAGGCGCGCAAGACCGGCAGCTTCACCCAAAGCCTGCAAGAGGTTTACAACACCCCCGCCACCCTGATCCGCCGAGACCGCAGCCAGGTGATCCACGGACCGCTGGACCTTTTGCGTGCCATTCTCGAAGAAGGCGAAAAAGGTCTGTCGCTGCAACGCTATAAGGGGCTGGGCGAAATGAACCCGGACCAATTGTGGGAAACAACTCTGGATCCCGACGCCCGGACGCTGCTGCAGGTGCGCGTGGATGACATGGTCGAGGCAGACGACCTGTTCACCAAGCTGATGGGCGACGTGGTAGAACCCCGCCGCGAGTTCATTCAGAAAAATGCCCTGAGCGTCGAGAACCTGGATTTCTGATTTTTTGTAAGTGCTCTCATAACGCTGTATTACCGGCATTGATTTCATTTAAGAAAATCCTTGAAGTTTGCCCATAACTTTGCGCGACGTTTGCGCATAACTTTGCACGATTTGCCCAAAAGTTTGCGTAGCTTGCCCATAGTTTTGCGTTGCGCGATTGTCTGCCTTAGCGATGAATTCAATCAGTTTTTGGCGTAGTTGTTACGGTTTTGGTCCTTTGCGGTGCCCAACCCCGCATGGGGCCTCCTAAGGCCCCTTGGGTTCCATGCGGCCTTTTTGCTTGGATTCTCGCGAAGGTCTGTGATGCGCAGGAAGCGGACTTTGCATATTCTGGCGCGCAGCCTGTATCAAACTTGAAGAAGCCGTTTTTTATGCAGTGTCATTCAGGCAGCCCGGCCGCGCGTAATCCTTCTTGAAAGCGGCTTTGTCCGATTGGATCGGTAATCTGAATAAAGCTGGTGGAAATGCTCGCATCTGGCATCCGTTCCAAAATGGCGTCAATTGCTAAGTTCGCATTTTCGGCATCTCCGAGTTGGCCATAGACAGCCGCACGCCACCATAGATTTCCAATAAAGCGTGGATTTTTTGCCCGAGAAATCTCAAGATGTTCCAGCGCTTCTTCGTAGCGACCTTGCAGATATATGGCTTGCCCCAACAGCTGGTCTGCCAGCCAATTGTGATAGGGATTCAAGCGCACTGAAAGACGAAGCAGTTCTTCGGCTTCCCTGCCGCGACCAAGAAAAATCAAAGCCAATGCCGAGCGGG
Source organism: Ruegeria sp. CH11 (assembly GCF_056537105.1). Lineage (NCBI taxonomy): Bacteria > Pseudomonadati > Pseudomonadota > Alphaproteobacteria > Rhodobacterales > Roseobacteraceae > Ruegeria > Ruegeria sp. CH11. The sequence goes on along the minus strand of NZ_JBQFQX010000003.1, from coordinate 285,171 downwards.
TCAACAGTTGCGGATGTGCGGGTTCAAGCTCCATTGCGAGCGTAAACTGCTCAAGCGCCCCTTCATAGTCACGCAGGTTCAATAGTGATTGCGCAAGGACCTGACGCGAGTACCAGTCACTGGGTTCAAGACGCACGACTTCCTGCGCAATATCAAGACCAGTCTCCAGAGCAGTTGTCGGGTCGTCGGCAACTCGAAAGTACCCAGTTTGCGTCTCAACAAATCCCAACAAAGCTTTGGCTCTCACAAAGTTGGGATCCAGTGCAAGTGCTTCTCGAGCCAAAGCGCGCGCTCTTTGATAGGAAGCTGGGGTATTTACCCAACTTGCCTCGTCCGCGCGCGCCCAGAGTAAAAAGGCTTCGGGGTTCTCAGTGAAGCGATGCTGGCCCGTGACGCGTTCCAAATCTTCAGAAAACTGCTGCGCCAATTGTTCCACGAGTGAGTCCTGAAGCTCGAAAACGTCAGCGGACGCGCGATCAATCCTGTCGCTCCACATTATTCGCCCGGACAAGGTATCGATCAGTTCGACGTCGACGCGCACCTGTTCGCCTGAACGTCTCAATGAGCCGCGCACAACGTGAGCAACGCCCAATTCTTCCGCAACGGAGGCGGGACTGGTGTTTTGGTCGCGATATCGTTCTGTCGAACTGCTAGCAATTACGAAAAGCCCGTCTACCCGTGCAAGAGCACGGGTCAGATCCTCGGTAACTGCATTGGCCAACAGCGTTTCTTCTTCAGAGCTTGATAGTGTCTTGAAGGGAATAATTGCAACCGATGGCTTATCGGGCAGTGCTAGCTGCATTCTTTCTAGCGACGCCGCTTCCATCTCGCTGTGACGCAATTGCTCCCAGGCTGAGGGGCCAAAAATGAGTAATGCCAACAAAATAATGCCCGCCGCAATCGGTTTCCAGAAACGACTTTGCCGCTTGAACAGAGCCTGAGTTTCTGAGACTGTGTTTGAATCCACCACATTGAAAACTCGAACAGGTCGGGCAATGTTCTTTACCTGAACTTCCCCAAGATCTTGTAGAGTGATGTCCAATTTATCGAGGATCTGGTCCCGCGCCGAGCGTGAGATTGCGATACCACCGGGCTCTGCCAAAGCCTCGATCCGCGCCGCTACATTGATCCCATCTCCGTGAAGATCATCTCCCTCGACGATGACATCACCCAAGTTAATCCCGATCCTTAACGTAAGGTCGTTGTGATCGGAAAAGCTCCTTTGAATTGACGCCGCGCATTCGACAGCTTCGACAACAGAGGCGAATTCAGCCAGATATCCGTCCCCCATTGTTTTGAACAAACGTCCGCGATGACGTTCGAAAGCCGGAGCAATGATTTTGTCAAATGCTGCGTTCAAAAGCGCTCTAGTGCCAGTTTCATCACGCTCGATCAGCGAGGAGTAACCGACCACGTCGGCAGCGAGTATCGCGGCAAGCCGGCGCTCGACCCTGACCTCAGTCATAATTGTTGTCCTATGCGGCCATGCTCAACAATTGCTTAAGTTCGATGAGATTGCACGTCTCACCTTAAGTATACACGTACAAAATCACAGCCCAACAAGGAGTTCCGAAACCGCCATAGATTATTTTTGAGCTTTCTTTTTAGGGATGTTCTCAAACAAAAAAGATGCCGGAATCAGTGCCGCAGCGCTAAAGTCGACAAAAAACTTGGTCAAACTTCGTAGGCTGACGCCTTACAAAACAATATTCTTGCTCTGGCTCAATTTGGCGTCAGGAGCTTCGTTCGGCTAGGCGCTAATCTGTTGATGGAACTTGCTATCACGCCGCTCCGCCAGAGCTTGGCGCACAATTTGCACAGATGACGACAAAAACAAACCTGCCATGATCGTCGCGACGATGAGGTCGGGCCATCCTGTGGCTGTGCCCCAAACGCCGAGAGCGGCAAACATCACTGCCACGTTCCCGATGGCGTCATTGCGGGAACAAAGCCAGACGGAGCGGACATTCGCGTCTCCATCTTTGTACCTGACGAGCAGAAGAACACTGGCAAGGTTAGTAAGCAGAGCAAGGAACCCCACCACCCCCATGATTTCAGCCTCAGGAACTCCGACGTAGAACACGCGATAAACTGTCGATCCGAGCACCCATGAACCCATCAGAAAAAGGCTGAGACCTTTGGCTAAAGCAGCATTTGTGCGTGCACGGATCGACGCACCAATTACAGCCAGAGAAATGCCATAGGTCAGGGCATCTCCCAAAAAGTCGAGTGCATCGGCCTGTAGTGCCTGGGATTTCGCATAGTGCCCTGCGGTCATCTCGACCACGAACATTGTGGCATTGAGTGCAATGACGATCCACAATCGCCTTTTGTAATCATCTGAAACGCCGTCAAACTTAGCGTCGTGTCCACAACATCCAGACATAGTTAGGCCTCTTTGAATCTGTCTTTAGCATAGTGTAGTGTCTCTAGTGACTAGAGGTTCAAGGGGTAATTTGATGTTTTCGATTGGTGACTTGTCCAAGCGCACAAAGGTCAAGATTCCGACCATTCGTTACTATGAGGAAATGGGGCTGCTCAGTGCGCCAGAACGCACCGAAGGCAATCAGCGGCGTTACGATGCGGCGGGAATGGAACGCCTTAGTTTCATCAAGCACGCGCGTGACCTTGGGTTCTCGCTGGAGGCGATATCTGAATTGATCGATTTACAAGGCCATCCGGATCGCTCGTGCAAAGCCGCAACCGATATAGCAGCCGCTCAGCTCTCGGAGGTCCGGGCAAAAATCAAAAGGCTCCGCGCACTTGAGAAAGAGCTGAACCGGATTTCAAAAGGCTGTAGTGGAGATGGGGTTTCAGAGCACTGCTACGTGCTTGCTTCACTCGCCGACCATGATCTGTGCCGTCACGAACACTGATCTTTGGAAGCTGATTTTGCCTTTAACCGCAGCACGAACTGCCTACTTGAATTGGCGGGCACGGGACAGTTGCGTAGGAACAAAAAACACAGCAATCGCCTTCTAAAGGCTTCAAGACTGCTTTGCATGATTTGCATTCATAAAACCACTGGCACGAGTCAGTTGGCATTTTCTCGATTTCAACGTGCCCACACCGAGGGCAGGTCAAAGTGCTATCCAGCACCACAGTTTGTTTTGTCATTGTCTCACATCTGCATGATTAGATAATCGTTGATTTGAGCCTCATTGAACACGATGACCCATGCCAGCGCGGTGATCGCCGTGCTTCCGACAAGCCACCATTTCAGGTTTGCCAACGTCCCGTTTCGAAGCGCTACGAACCACGAAACCGCGATCAGCGCTGTTGAGATGGCGAGAACATAGTAGCTTGCTGCCGCTATTTTTCCGAATATCGCCAACCAACTGCCACCCAAGCCGAGCAACATCATGGCCATTGGAAGAACACAGCATGTCGCAACTCCCAGAGCGGAAACCGATCCCAGGTAGCTGAGGGTCAAATACTTCTTCATCTTTCGCTCCCTGGGTACTCGATTTGAATGTGTTGAGGCACCGGCATTCAGAGCGTATAACTCCTGTAGTAACTACAGGATCAAGCGGAGGCACTTCACATGATTGCGATAGGTGAGGCTTCTCGGCAAAGCGGGGTTGGAATAGAAACCATCCGCTATTACGAGCGCGAAGGTATCGTACCGAGACCCGCGCGAGCTCTGAACAATCGCCGCCTCTATTCAGCAAGCGATGTTGGAAGACTTCGATTTTTGAAGAAATGCCGCGACCTGGGGTTTCCTCTCTCAGACGCAAAAGCGCTTTTGGAGTTGTCAGAAGGAAGTGCCGAAGACTGCCGATCAGTGAAAGAACTGGCCGAGACACACATTGCCAGCGTTAGAAGCAAGATTGATGAGCTCAGACGTCTGGAGCACGCCTTGAGTGAGCTTACGGCCAATTGTGATAGCGGAAACGTTCAATGCCCGATGCTGCAAAGACTGAGAACGATGGATGATATCTGACTCTGGCCACTGGGTGGAATCAAAGTATCTGAGATTTGGTCAGATCGCGTCAGACCAAGGTCTGTGGTGCGGTAACAGATTGTAGTTCATAGTCGATTTCACGATGAGAGTGAAAGTAACTGACCTGACGATTGGCAATTGGTCGTTGTCGCGAGTGTTTCTTGCGGCCAGCATCGTTGTGATGGGCACTGCTACCGCAATTGTCGGGGTCTGGGTGTCAAATCGAATCCAGAACGCAGTCGTGCAAAACTCCGCCAACTCTGCGGCTCTATATATGGAAAGCGTAGTATCCCCGCTCAGCCAGGAATTGGCTCATGGCGACCGCATTTCTGAGCAGGCGAGCCTGGCGCTGGACGAGATTTTTATGACCCAGCCAATGCGTGACCGCATCGTCTCCTACAAATTCTGGAAGCAAGGCGGTGTGATTGCGCATGCCTCGGATACAGACATCATTGGAAACCGTTTCAATCCAACGGATGACTTAAGGCGGGCGTGGAGCGGTGATATCTCCGGCTCTTTCGAAGAGCTTGATCATGCCGAGAGCGCCGCCGAGGCGGCATTGGGGATACCATTACTTGAAGTTTACAGCCCCATCCGCGAACTCTGGTCCGGCGAAATCATCGCAGTTGCGGAGTTCTACGAAAGAGCCGATCAGCTGGAGATAGATTTGGCCAAGGCCAGGCGAACAAGTTGGTTGGTCGTCGGTTCCGCATTTCTGGCAAGTACTATTGTTCTGTATTCCATCGTCGCAATTGGTGACAAAACAATTCGACGACAGGGGGCTCTTCTTAAACAGCGCCTGACAGAAAGTGAGAGGATGGCCGAGCAGAATGCCCGGCTGCGGTCGCGTGTAGTCGAGGCGTCAGAAAGATATGCTACGCAAACAGATCGGTTCCTCAAGAAACTCGGTGCCGAGCTACATGATGGTCCTGCGCAGTACCTGTCGCTCGCCGCTCTTAGACTGGAGGCGGCGTTTTCCGAAGAGTCCGAAAGGCCTATGGAGGCAGAAGAAATTCAGCAGTCTTTGCAAAAATCTCTTGCTGAGATTCGTGCAATATCGCGAGGGCTGTCCGCGCCAGATATCGACAGCCTGTCATTCGTCGATGTTGTAAAGAGAGCCGTAGAGGATCATGCCGAACACAGCCCGTTGCGACCAGATATTTCATTCCAAGGTAGCCAGGCCCCAGAGTTGTCATTGTCGGACAAGCTGTGCGTTTTTCGGTTCCTTCAGGAAACGCTTTCCAATGCCGCAAGATATGCTCCAGCTTCCAAGTGTACGGTTATCTCTGAGGCGCAGAACGACCGCATAGTTGTAAAGGTCAAAGACGACGGACCTGGATTTGACAGGTCAGAAGAAACCGCGTTGCGAGACGATGGTGGCCAGGGGCTTATGGGCTTGCGAGATCGGGTCGAGAGTATTGGTGGCAAGTTCGAAGTCGTATCGAGACCGGGCGAAGGCACCACCATTGCTATGACACTCTTTCCCAGAAAGTTAGGCACATCATGACTACATCCGTCGTAATAGCTGATGATCACCCGATATTTAGGGATGGTTTGCAACGCACGTTAGATGAAGCTGATGGTTTCGAAGTTTTGGCCGCTGGGTCCAACGCTGAAGAGGCAGTATCGCTGGTCGGCACGCATCAGCCGGACATAGCTATTCTTGACCTTTCTATGCCCGGCGGTGGAATAAATGCGACACGTAAAATTGCGGCAATGGCAAATCCACCCGTCATTGCAATCTTGACGGTCTCAGAGAACAGCAGCGATGTCGCGGACGCCTTAGAGGCGGGCGCGATTGGGTACATTGTGAAGGGAGTAACCGCGAGCGAATTGACCGCTTCCCTACGCAGCATCGCCGCAGGTGAAGGGTTCGTTTCTCCGGGCTTGGCCTCGCGAGTATTGCTGCAAATCAATGCTGACAGCGGCATGTCTATAAACAGCAGCATTCTCGATGACCTTACGCATCGTGAGGAAGAAATACTGAGACGTGTAGCCAAAGGACTGAGTAATCGTGAAATCGCTGACGAGTTAGACCTTCAGGAAAAGACCGTGAAGCACTACATGACGGCAATCCTGTCCAAGCTTCATGCGCGAAATCGGGTAGAGGCCGCGCTCATTGCCCATGATGTTTGGAACAAGGGAGATTAACAGCGGTCTCTTTATCGACGATGGCGGCCCCTCTCTATGAGAAGCCGCCAACAGATTATCGACTGGTGTTGCTGTTCAATTGGCAACCGATTGTAACCTCTGGCGATCAGAGGCCGTTGCATTTCTCTCAACAACAGTCCGGTTGTACGGGTCTTTCAACTCGTAGCGCCCAAACTCGATCTCCTCTTTCCACCCATTGGCATAGTTTACTTCGATATTGTTGCCCTGGCGTTCGATTTTCGTGGGCCGACTTCCAGTAGTGCCGCCTTGCCCAGAAGAACGCACGCTGTCGATTGAGATACCATTCGCCAAAGACCGAAGCCTTGAGACGTCAGCACCGGTCGCAGGGCGCTCCTCAACAGTTCGGTTCTGCGCATTCTTTCTCTCATACCGCCCGTTTTCGATCTCCTCCTTGGTTCCGTCGGCGTAACGTACTTCAATGCCATTAGCGTTTGTTTCGACCTTTGTTACCCCAGCCGAACGCGACGGTTTGCCCCCTGCTTGAGACCGGTCCTTCTTTCCGCTGCCTCTATTGGAGCGTTTCGAGTCGTCATCGTCATCGTCATCGTCATCGTCGTCATCATCGTCGCGACCACTTTTGCCTGACCCTGAATTGTCGTCACGATCATCATCTCGGTCGTCGTCGCGATCATCGTCTCTATCGTCATCACGATCATCGTCCCGGTCACCACCACGGCCGCTACTACCCGACCCCGAGTTGTCGTCCCGATCATCATCTCTGTCGTCGTCACGATCATCATCCCGATCATCGTCGCGACCATCCCCGTCTTTCCCCTTGCCGCTCTTGGCAAAGGCATATGACGGTTCAAAATGTAAGCGACCATCGGCATCGAACGCTGGCACATAAGGCGTCGCCGCAATCAACGAAGCCAACGCCGCTGTACTAAGAAGTTGACCCAGCTTTCTTTGAATTTTCATTTTCGCCTCCAATTCTGATCATCACGCGTCGTGACATTGAAGACAGGTTACTTCTGGTTCGGCTTTCCCACATCGGGCTTAGGTCTGACGAATTTCAAGCCGAACGTCTTAGTCAGATCAGTCATACTAATAGAGTTTTGCTGACCCATTTGACCAGTTTAGTGGGAATTAACCCCGTCACCCTTCAACTCGTCATCAGGTTCGAGGTGAATGACAAAGACGGAACCCGGATACAAACGATCCAATTCTTCCTCGATGTCATTGCAAATATCATGCGCCGCGCTGACTGGCATTGTGCCGTCCACAACAAGATGAAACTCCACGAAGATGACATTCGCGGATCTGCGCCCTTTGAGGTCGTGATACTCTAAGGCTGTGCCGAGGTTTGCTTCGATTGCATTAGAAACAGTCTGCAAGTCATGTTCCGACAGGCTCACATCCATCAGGCCATCGACGGACGACCGAATAACTTTCCAACCCTCCCACAAGATGTTCAGTGCAACGAGAATTGCCAGAATCGGATCGAGGATCAGCCAGCCGGTGACAAGCGCCAGTATCAGACCTGCAATGACACCAACTGAAGTCATGACATCTGTAAAAATGTGCCGGGAGCTTGCCTCCAATGCAGGCGAACCCTCGCGCCTGCCGATTTTGAGCAATAGGTAAGCCCATGCGCCATTCACACCTGTTGCAATAACATTGACGACGATTCCAAGCAGCGGTGCATCCTCAAGATGCGGGTTTGGGAGCGCCAGCACAGCTTCTCTGATGATCAAGAACGCCGCCAGCACAATCAGAACGCCCTCGACGACGGCAGAAAGATACTCGGCTTTTTTGTGACCAAAGGGGTAGTTTTCATCAGGGGGTCTATTGGCAACCCGAACTGCGAAGTATGCCAGCAACGCCGCAACGACATTCACGGTAGATTCCATTGCGTCCGACAGCAATGCCACCGAGCCTGTCAGCCACCAAGCCAACAGTTTTAGAGCCAGTACCGCAATGGATATCGGAATGGACCAAAGAGCGATTTTTTGTGTCATTCCGTCACGACCCTTAGTCAATCGTTACAAATGATCCTGGGAACAGGTGAGCGCCCGTACTTAACACGTAAGACAGGAGTTGGGTAATAATGAATAGGGCCACAGGGTCGGTCATGCACGACCGGCTGTAGTGAATGGCTCCAGCACCATAGTGTCATACATCCGTTGCTTGGATGGACCTGATGGTTACATAGAGCTAGCATCTGTGATCAAACAGTACGAAGGGAGACACACATGTCGAAGTTCACCAACAGAAAAACTGCTCATGGGGTTGTTGCACTCGTAATCTGCTGTATCGCTGCGACTGCACACGCGCAATCGGCAGGCGAGGAGATGTCGTTTTTCATCACTAGTGTGGGCAAGGGGGACGGTGCAAATTTAGGCGGCCTCGAAGGCGCCGATGCTCATTGCAATGCGCTTGCTTCCGCGACCGGTTCTACCAAGACTTTTGCGGCCTATCTGAGCACCTCAATGTCCATTGATCGCAGCACCGACCCAATGACAATCACCAATGGCGTTTCTGCTCGCGACCGGATCGGATCGGGTCCGTGGTACAATGCCAACGGAGAGCTCATCGCCAACAACGTTGAGGACCTGCACAGCAACAGCGTGAACATTTATCTACAGACCGCGCTCGACGAAAATGGTAACCCTGTCAATGGGCGTGGCAGTCAGCCAAACAAACACGACATTCTGACCGGCTCCGATTCCGCGGGATACTTCTCGACGGCAGGAGGCGACACAACATGCAGTAACTGGACTTCGAATAGTGAAGATGGATCTGCGATTGTCGGGCACCATGATCGTGTAGGTCTCAACGATGCTCGAAACATGATGTCCTGGAACTCATCGCACGGCTCGCGCGGTTGCGGAGAGGAACATCTGCCACGTTCAGGCGGGGCAGGTCTGTTTTATTGCTTTGCAACGGACTAATCGGGCAGCATTGGTACGCGTGACGCCCGCATTGAACCTGACATTACCAAGTCAGTTTGGGGGATCGCGTTTTGGAAGCGGTTTTTGGGCGGAAATAGTCTAGATGCCGCTTCGTTGCGAGTTTACTAAATTGCAATGCTTGGGTGAGAAGGTTCAGTTTGGGCTGCTTCAAGTCACTTATTTACAAGTCAGCGAAAGGCGCATCCGAGGAGGATACTGGACATTGCAATGTTTGGCCGGTTCCCGAAAGTCGACATTGCCGTGGGCGACACTGAACTCAAAGGTGTTCATGTTGCATTGTGAATTAGCGGCAGCGACAAATCAGGGTGCAGTCGTCAACGTTGTGGGGAACGCTTCGAATTGACCCTGCGACGTGCTGATGTCAAGCGGCAAACGTAGTCATACTGCGATCTTGGAAACTGTTATGTTTATTGGCCGCTTCGTTTGCAATTTCAGGCGATTCTCACCGTCCAGGATTGGATTTCGCGATACTGCAAAGCAGATCAACATGTCGATCCAACCAATCCTCGTCCAGTGCCTCGTAACGAATGAGCTTGCGGAAATAAGGTGCCGCGATTGCCAGTTCTATGAGCTGGTCAATCGGAACGTCGGCGGTGATCTCACCACGATCTATTGCTGCTGCAAATACTGCTTCAACACTTGCGAACCTGTCTTTCATGAATTCAGTGATCACCAACCGCGCTTCTTCGTCGGTGGACGCAGCAGCGACCACCTGAGGCGCGATTTGGCCCCACGGTGTGTCATTCAAGGCTCCCATCAGTACACCGAGTAACCAGCGCAAGTCAGATCGTAGCGGGCCATCGGTTTTGGGCGGTATGTTTGGCGGTGTTGCGATGCGCCGGAATGCTGCATCACGCAGACTGCGCGCATCTGGCCAGTGCCTGTAAAGTGTACTGCGCGAAATGCGCGTTGCCTTTGACACTGCGCCATGAGTTACGTGCAGCACGCCTTCATCCATCAGTATCTTTTGCGCAGCATCAAGCGCAGTCTGTCGTGTGGCGATCAGCCTGGGATCTTCTTTCAATCACTCCTCCTATAGAACAATTTGTTGCATAGTAGAACATTTTGTCCTAAAAGTATGGTCGGCCAAAACCTAAATCCCAAAACTCAATTCCACAAACACGTCTTGTCAAAATGGGAGCGTATCAATGTTCAAAGTGGCAGCAACCCCGCTGGCGGTACTCTTATCGATGGGCGCGACAACAGCATTGTCCGAGAGCGGCACTTACGAGCTGGATCCCGGACACAGCCAAGTTTTGTTCAGCTACAACCACATCGGGTTCTCAGAAACGTTTGGAATGTTCTCAGGTTTTAGCGGCGAGATAGAGTTCAATGAAGATGATCCGTCTGCGTCATCTGTCACAGTGTCTATGCCTGTAAAATCCATGATCACGGGCTGGGACGCTCGTCTGCAACACTTCATGTCCGATGACTTTTTTAGCGCGAGTGACGGTGACGTTGTCACTTTCGCCTCAACCAGCATTGAAGTGACCGGTGACAATACCGCGAATATTTCTGGCGACCTGACCATGAATGGCGTCACCAAACCTGTTGTTCTGGAAACAACGCTTAACAAGTCAGCGCCATACCCGTTTGGCGAAAAGGAGGGCACGCCGACCTTGGGGCTGGAAGCCACGGCGACTATCGTGCGGTCTGAATTCGGACTTGGGGCCTTTGCACCAGCGGTGAGCGACGAGATAGAGCTCTTAATCAATATCGAAGCGTTAAAGGCTGAGTGAAGTGTGCAAGGGCACCGATACGGTGCTCAGCACTCAATCTTTTTGATTGGCGGATGGTCAACACGATGAATGTACACATGAGAACATTGACGGTTGCCGTGACGGTAGTGGCATTGATGTGCTCGATGGCGTCCGCGCAAGAGCGCTCCTTGCCGGAGCGCTCCTCGCCCCGTCCCGAAACAACAAGCGGCGTACCGCATACTCAAATTGGTGTCGAAATTAATGCCGATTTGGCCCAGCTATTGCTGGAGCGAGTTGCGCAATTCCCAGGGGTCACACTTGGCCCAACACGCATATCATTACCTGGCGCGACTGGTTTTCAGCTTGATCCTGACATGTTGTTGTCTCAACCGAACTCTATCGTCGGTGGGTTTGAGTTTGCGCATATGCATCCTGATGGCAGCTTGCACGCCTCGCTCGACCCGGCAATGGCGCGGCGGGCAATTGAGGCCGGCTGGGCCGTAGCGCACCCTTGGGCCGATCAACGCCCCGGATGGAGCGGCTTTGTCATGATCTATACTCCGACCACACCAGAAGAGCTGGATGTCGTCATCGATCTGGTGGAAAGTTCGTACACCTTCATCACCGGCAACACCTTGGGCTAAACGCCTACCTGCTGATCTTACCGTTGCTGACTAACACGCAGGTCAGCCAGTATGCAGCCGCACGCGGATATACAGATGATCCATGTTCCACAGTTCCAGCCGGGCATGATCCAGAGATGTGGCGCACCCACAACGGGTGCAACTAGGATCGTTTGCGTCGACCCATCCTCGTAACTTGTCAAAACCACATACCCACAGTAGGTATTTGGTATGTTTCGCCTGGTCCTGACGATACTTCTTGTTGTTGCATTCTCTGGCGCATCCGCAGCGTCCGTGAAGCATGGCTTGACCCATGGATCGGATCATTCTGGTCATCATGCTCAAATGGCGGACGACGATCCGTTGGCTAATGCCAAGAAAGCTGTTGCGGATTGTTGTGACACCACTAGCGGCATGGGTTCAGCATCCTGTTTTGGTGATCTTGTCGCCACGGTGGGGATTTCGCCGATTGCTCCAATGGTGATCTCAGTGGGTGGTGTGATGTACGCTGGAGCCGATTTTTCGGGCCTCGCAATGGGCGTCCCCACCGGTCCTCCGAAAGCCTGAACGGCAACGGGCGCCCGCCCGCAATCCGTTCAATTTTCACATCAAAGGACCGACAGACATGATCACACGTCGTCACTTCACCACACTGTCTGCAACTGCTCTCATCGCGACCGCTCTCCCCGTCCGTGCAGGCACCCCAATGCACGTGCTCAGCTCACCAGGTTGCGGATGTTGTCACGCCTGGGCCGACTTGGCTCGCGCACGTGGCTACGCCGTAACCGTTGAGGATCTGACCGACCCTGAGGCACAGAAGTCAGCGCGGGGTATCCCGCTGAACCTCGCATCCTGTCACACCATTGAAGCCGATGGTTATGTCTTCGAAGGCCATGTGCCGTTCGAAGCACTGGAAGCCGTGTTGAGGGATCGGCCTGGCATCACAGGGCTAGCTGTTCCTGGCATGCCAATGGGCTCTCCAGGTATGGGCGACGATGCGTCCGCCCGCTACGACGTCGTTGCATTTGGGGGAGAGGCTGGGACCGGAACGGTGTACTACCGCGCGGGCACAGCTCAGCCGTTCGACACCTGATGGTAGTGCGCACAACACTCTTGGTTACCGGTGGGCTTGCGCTCGCCGGTTTCACAGTAGCGTTCGTTCTGGCCCAAGCCTCGGAAGCGGTCGGTCTTTTGACACCTGATGACGCGGAAGTTGTCGCCACTGGCCAAGATATTTACGCGGCACAATGTGCTGCCTGCCACGGTGAGAACCTTGAAGGACAGCCAAACTGGCGGATACGCGGCGAGGACGGTTTGCTACCAGCACCGCCGCATGATGCCAAAGGGCATACGTGGCACCACGATGATGAAACGCTCTTCACCTTGACCAAATTTGGCCTGGCCGGACTGATGGAAAATGCGCCCCCAACCAGTATGCCGGTCTATGAAGGTGTGCTCAGCGATGACGAAATCATAGCGGTCCTTTCTTTTATCAAGTCAACCTGGCCCAATGATCTTCGTGAGTACCACGACGAGCTGAATGCCCAGTCCGAATAGGGGATAACTCAGATGATCAAACAAACTCTTATCGGCTTGGTCTTAGTAATGGCTCCAATACTTGCGGCCGCGCATTCCAAGTCCGAAGAAACGACACCAGCTGACGGCGCGACTGTCACGGACGTGCCGGAGCTTTCCATGCGGTTCGATGATCCGATGCGCATCATCTCGGTCACGCTGACCTCACCCGATGGCGATGTCGAAATTGACCGCGAAACGGGTATGGATCCCGCCACAGAATTCCGGGCTATGCCTTTGGAGGAGCTTGCACCCGGGAGCTACCGCTTCGACTGGCGAGGTATGGCTTCAGACGGCCACCCGATGCAGGGCAGCTTTTCTTTCACAGTCGCTAAGTGACCGGACTGGCCCCCATTGACGGTGTTGTCGTCTTGGCCATTTTGGCGAAAGCACTTGGCTACGGTGCGGCGCTGCTGGCGATGGGCAGCGTCCTGTTCACCGTTCTCTTTGCCACGCGCGCCGAGGCGACCGTTTTGCGCCTCGCACGTCACCTCGCGGTCGGTGCGGCGCTTCTCGGTCTCGCCGTTCTGGCTTTGCGTTTCGGCATCAGAGCGGCGCGGATATCCGGAATGGGCTTTGAGGGCGCGACGGACCCAATGATGCTTGGCTTTGTCTGGGACAGTCCACTTGGCACCGCCGCGATTTGGCAAGGAATGGGTGAACTCGCGATACTGGCAATTCTGCTCCCGCGCGTCGGGCGGTGGATCGCTTTGGCGGGCAGCCTTGCCATAGCGATTTCCTTTGCTCAGGTGGGACACTCGCTCGGAGAGCCCAGGGCGGCTCTCGCAATCTTGCTGGTTCTGCATTTACTGGCTGCCGCGTTTTGGGTCGGTGCTCTCCTGCCTTTGCGCAAAGCGGCGCTCACTCCAACTGGGGCCGATCTACTGCACCACTTTGGCAATGTCGCTGCTTACGGAGTTGCCGTCCTGATTGTAGTAGGCGCGGCACTCGCATGGCTGCTTTCGGGCTCACTGGCCGCCTTGTTCGGAACGGCCTATGGATTGGTGCTTTTGGTCAAGGTCGTGATCGTTTCCGCCCTTCTTGGCATCGCGGCGCTGAACAAGTTGAAACTCGTTCCGGCTCTCAGGGCTGAGCAGCATGATGCGACTATCGCGCTCCGTCGGTCGATTTCGATGGAGATGATGGCTGTTGTCCTGATCCTGCTTGCAACGGCGACGCTAACCAGTGTGACGACACCTCCCATCAATCTCTGACGCCTTTTGGTCCAAATCCGGAAACGCAAAGCCTTGTTGCGAGTGTCCGTTAAGGGCTGCGAACTGACGCTGATGCCAAGGGCGGAGAGCGCCAGAAAGAGCCCTGAGCGAACCTCGTATTCAGGCAGTTGGAGTAGAGGGCCGCATCATCTATCGTCGAACGCATGTCGGACAGGGGACAACAGTTGCAACGAAGGTTGGCGGCGATACTAGCTGCGGATGTCGTTGGGTATTCGGCGCTTATGCACCAAGATGAGCAAGCCACAATTCTCATGCTTGATCACCTGGAAAGCGACATCGTCACCCCAACGATAGCAGGCCAGTCAGGTCGTGTTGTGAAGAGCATGGGCGATGGTTGGTTGGTGCAATTTGACAGCGCGGCGCAAGCTGTAACCGCAGCAATGCAGCTACAAGAGCAGTTGGCTGAACACTCGTTAATGAACATGCGGATCGGTGTTCATGTGGGTGACATCACAGAAAAAGGTGATGACATCCTAGGTGATGGTGTAAACATTGCCGCACGGCTTGAGAGCATTGCGCCAACCGGTGGCATCGCAATTTCTGAACCCGTACATTTGAACCTTGAGCACACTCTGGCAGACGCTTTCAAAGCAGTTGGGAAAAAGAAGCTCAAGAACATCCAGCGCAGCTTGGATGTGTGGATTCACGATGGACCACACCTGGGTGTATCGCAAAGTTCGCCTTCTTTCACAGAGACGAGCTTGCCAAAGCTATCCATCCATCCTGTCATGTGCAGCGACCAACGCACTGAATTACAAGAAATGGCCGCAGCTCTCACTTCAGATTTCGGTTCTTATTTTCGAACGATCAACTGGTTAAACGCAGCGATATCTTCCACAGAACCATCAGAGGGATATGCACTTCGTGGCGTGCTGCGTGGACACGGAGACCGATTGCGCCTGGAAGCCCGCTTAAATGACTCTTCTGGTTCCGAAATCTGGACCCATAAGTTCGACGGTTCAGTCGAAGCAATCTTTGATTGGCAAGACGAGGTCGTAGAAAAGCTGTTGGATGCCGTCAGTGGGATCTTGATCCAGTCGCTGACCGCAAAGCTCTCGGCTTTGCCTGAAGACGAACTGACTGCCGAACAGTGCGTCCTGATGGGCATGATCACATGGTCGGAGGCCAGCATCGACAGCTATGAAGAGACGTTGTCGTACCACGCCAGGGCCATCGAAGCCAAACCAACCCTCGCTGCCGCCTATGCCGAAGCTATTTGGACAATGAATGGCGCGAGAACCTATGATCTTCGTCGCCAGCTGTCATCCTACTACCAGAATCTGCCACACTGGATCGAGGCCGGTCGACACATGGCAGGTCAAAGCCCAACGCTTGATCTGAGTATTGCAGTGGCTGACTACAATGTTGACGGGGACGCGGATCGACTTTCCGTGGCGCTTGAGCAAATACGGCAACGAGCGCCATTAGATGCCCGCCTGCATTTGTTTATGGGTTGGGGGTACAATTGGGCCGGTTTTCCTGAAATGGCACTAAGCTGTTTTCAGACAGCGCTTCGGTTGGGCCGATATGGAGCCGTTTTCGTGGGTGCTTCCGGAGGTGCCGCCACCTCTTGCGTAATGCTGGGTCGAGACCACGATGCCATCGCCTACGCAGAGGCAGGTTTGCGCTTTTCAAAGAACTATGCCGCACTTCACAGCACGAGGGCCGCTGCTCACGCAATGCTTGGGGAACCTGAAAAAGCGTCTGAGGCTTTAGCGCAAATGCTGCAAATGGAACCTGATGAAACGATCTCGAAATGGCGTAGCAACGTTGACTATGGTAGCTCTGAAGGCGCTGAACGCTACTTTGAGGCGCTTCGCCGCGCAGGGTTGCCAGAATAGCGGTGCCGGAACCAAGTTGAGTTTGTAAAATCGGTGGCTTGGTTGCGTATCTCAGTAACTGCAAAGCTCGGAATTGAATGTCGGCTCCGGGCTGCCATCGGTCACAGATGAAGAGAGCAACGGGCTGACACTTTCAGAATGGATATTGCAAAGTGAACCTTTGTTAGTAACGCGAAACGCGCTAACTACTTCACCTTAATTCTAGGTTTCGCCAGCCAATAAGACATTTTGCTCGGCTGTGTGTTTCAACGCAAGTTTTGGAACTTGCAGGCTTAGCAAAATACCCAGGCACAAGTTTTAGCCACAAAAATCTATTCGCCTGTTAATTTTGGTTCAGAAGAATTGGATTAGCTAAAAGGATCACATCGACTGATGAAGCGGAAAATTGCTGCGATCCTGAGCCTCGATGTCGTCGATTATACCAAGCGCATGTCAGAGGATGCTGAGACCACGCTGAACACTCTACAACGCATTTTGGACGATGTGATCAGACCGTTGGTCCATGAAAACAAAGGACGAATATTCAAGCTGATGGGAGATGGTGCTTTGGTTGAGTTTGTCTCAGCCACAGACGCAATTGATGCTGCCAGCCAGATTTTCAATCAGATGAGAGATGAAGACGTAACACTTCGAGGAGGTGTTCACGTTGGCGACGTAATGCCAAATGGTACAGACTTGTTTGGAGAGGCCGTTAATGTTGCGTCGCGCCTTCAGTCCAGCGCCCATATTGGAAGTTGTCTCGTCAGCAAGACAGCTGCCGAAGTTGCGGGAACTTCGCTGGCAGTTGCGTTGCGACCAGAAAGCTCGATACGGCTGAAGGGAATTCCAAATCCAGTGGAAGCCTACTCTATTGATTTAGATGGTGACAAAAGACGCGCAAAGAACAAGCTTCTGGCTAACTCTCAAGACGTCCGTTTTGCAAAATCAAAAGACGGTACAACGCTTGCTTGGACGTCCACTGGAAGCGGTGGAAAGTTACTGGTCACACCAAACTGGCTCAGGCATTTGGAATACGACTGGACGATGAACACCATCGCCGGGTGGTTGCCGCTGCTTTCTGAAAATCACTGCCTTTATCGGTTTGATGGTAGAAACAATGGCTTGTCCCAGCGCGGCGTGCAGGATGTGTCTTTGAATCGAATCGTCGAAGATGTTGAGGCCGTGCTGGACGCAGCCGGGATCGAAAAAGTTTCATTGTTTGGTATTTCTTTTGGGGCAACCATTGCCGCGGCTTTTGCCGCACATAATCCTGACCGTGTTTCGGGGTTGGTTCTACTCGGTGGATTTGCACAAGGACTTGCGGTGCGTTCACAGCCCGGCATTGCCGCGCTTGGGCAAGCTATGATGGATATGAGCCTTGAAGGCTGGAACGATGAATACCCTTCTGCAAGAGACTTGATGGCCCAATCATTTGCTCCAACCGCAAGTCCGCATGACCAGCGCACTTATGCTGAGTTTATGAAAGTGGCAATGGACCATCAGGATTGGCTCAAGATTGGACCACTGGTCGCAGGGGTCGACGTAACCGATCTACTTCCGCGGATCACCTGTCCGGCTCTTGTCATGCACGCTAATCGAGACAGGATGCACAGTGTTGAACAAGGTAGGATATTCGCCTCCGGCATCGAGAATGCGCGCTTTGTTGGCCTTGAGACAGCAAACAACACGATGCCAGAGTATGATCCTGCCTGGCCTAAAGCCCTAGTGGAAATTGAGCGTTTCTTGAGTTCAATTTGAGCAGTGTACGTTGTTCATCGCCAAAACTTTATTGTTCGAAGGTAAGAAGATGCCGTGCGCCCTTTGATTTTCGATACTTGAATTTGAAAACTCTAAGCTTCTCGTCATCGACCGCTTTGTCCTGATCTCGGAAACTGCAAAGTCTTGTTACGAATGTCCGGTTTGGGCTGTGAACGGTCATAGAAGCGAAGAAGGCGAACGGTTGCCAAGAGCAGAGAAAGCAAAGTGCCGCGTTGTGACACACAGCACTTAATTTTGGGTCGTCGCAGTTCTTATGCTGTTGAGAACGCCCGGACACTGCTTCGCGGTTCGAAGACGTGTAGGAACGTATCGGGATGAGGGCGAATGCGGTAGTTGTCTGTCTCATCGCCGAAGATCACTTTGCCGTCTTCATCAAGTGCAATCACAGTCGCTTTGACGGTATCGGTGGGGTAGCCCGGCATACCGGACGGAGCGCCACCCAATTCCTCGATGCCTAGGGCTTTGGCTGCGGCAAGATCGTTGTCCTGGAGTATCTCGAAATGTGCGGGCAGACTGAGATCTTTGGCCAGCTTCTCCGAGTTGGAGATGCCTTGGTTGGAGATGAACTTCACCTTTACACCCGCCTTCGCCAGTTGATCCGCTTTTGCTTTCACTTCTTTGAGTTGGTTCATGCAGAACGGACACCAGTTGGCGCGGAAAAATACCAGCAGCGTCTTTTCGCCTGCGAAGGACGCGGAAGTCGTGCTGGTCCCGTCCAGACGTTGCAGGGGCAATTCAGGCAGTACTTTACCCTTTGCGATGGCTGTGCTTGGCTTGCGGCCATAGTTCGAGAAGATGTGAATATACCATTGCATAGTGATCGCGCCAAACGAGGCTAGGCCTATGGCAACGTAGTCGCTGGTAGCTGTGAAACCACCGCGCGCGCTGATTTGGTAGACCACCCACGCCACCGCAGCCAGGTTGATGAGTTGGATGATTGGCAGGTTCTTGGAGGTGCGGGAAATGCCCAAAGCACCGGCCAGCACCATCAGAAAGAATGGCACGGTGAATGTGGCAAAGAATGTCCCGCTCCAGATCGGATCGAAGCCCGACAGGTAGAACATGACGACCGAACCGATGCCTGAAAGCATGTTCAGCATGATATAGGGAAGAATAAGTTTGCCTTTCATTTCGAAAATCCTTTCGAGATCTTGCCGAGATGCCTGAGGTGGCTCATCGGTCACGTAAGTGCAGGGGGTTGAGAGGTTGGATGGTCCGCGCCCCGTCTTTCGAAGCGCGCAACCAGGTTACGCAGTGGCTGTTGCCGACAGACTATCGAGAACAGGGAACAGATCCGCTGGTTCAGGACGGCGCGTATAGTCGGGGTTCACTTCGGCATAGGCGATTGTGCCGTCGGTATCGACGACGTAGCGCGCGGGCATCGGCAGGTTCCACTGGCCGTCGCCATGAATGCGCGGCAAGTGGACTCCAAACCCGTCGTGAACCGGAATGACGTAATCTTGCAGCGTCCAGCGGATACCAAGCTTTTCGGCCAGCACGCCGTTCTTGTCCGTCAGGATCGGGAAACGCAGTTCATTGTCCTTCTGCGACTTTCGGCTGTCGGCAGCGCCCTGCATCGAGATTGCGACAAGCGTCGCACCACGTGAGCGAATGTCCTCGGCAACAGCTTCAAGCGCTTTCAGCTCGATGTTGCAGTAGGGGCACCAAACACCGCGGTAGAACGTCAGAACCACCGGGCCATTGGCCAACAGGTCTTTGAGCGCGACCGGATTACGATCCGAATCCGTCAGCACGAAGTCAGGCACAACGTCACCCGCTTTCAACGCACGCTCTGCCTGACCGCTGTCAATCAGCTCTTGTGTCGAACGGGCAAAGGTTTCGAAAGCGCCTTCGGGGGCCATGGTCTTGAATTGGGCCTTGAAGTCGTCGAGTTGGTCTTGGAGGGTCATGTCTTTTCCACTTCTCAAATTGCGTTCTCTGGTCGGCTCAGGGGTCTTTCGTGCCGCCTGTTGTGATATTTGGCCCGTTGAGAAAACGGTGGTAGCTGACCAATTCGAGTAAGGGTTATTCAAAAAACGAATGATCCAATTTGCGGATCCCAATTGGAACAAACTCAGTCTGAAAAACAAAACAGCGCCGCGCTTTAAGCGCGACGCTCGTTTGCCGGACGTCCGTATTTCTGGCGATCCAATGCGAATTAAGCCCCCGTGGCGAAAAGGACTCTGACTATTCTGCCGACGCAGGGGTTTCCGGATTCCAAGCCATCGGCTCAAATGCCTTGTCGAGCGGCGGGTTCACGATGTGGGTTGTGTAGTTCGACAAAACCTTGAGTGCCGTTCCGGCGATGACCTCAAGAATGGTCTGCTTTGAATATCCGGCCTCGATCAGAGCGTCGACCTGCTCAACACTGGCCCATCCTCGCGTTTCGTTGATGGTTTCAGCAAAAATGCGAAGCGCTTCGAGTTTGGCGTCCGCGATTGGTGTGCCCGCGCGCAATGCCGTGATGACACTGTCATCCACTCCTGCCATCTTCGACACGGTCGTGTGCGCCGCCATGCAATAGGCGCAGCCGTTCAGACGATTATTCGTCATCAGTATGATTTCGCGTTCAGTGGGCGTCAGATCTGTTTTCTCGAAAATGCCCATCATGGTCATGTAGCTTTCGACCAGAACAGTGGATTCCGCCATTGTTGCCATCAGGTTCGGCACAAAGCCCATTTTGCCTTTGATCGCTGAGAGGATCGGTTTGGACCCTTCAGGAGCAGTGTCTACCGTGTGCTGTGCGTAGGTTGCCATTTGATGTTCCTTTTTGGAATGCATTTGCATCGAAGTTTTCAGAGTTCAGCCGGCCAGGCGTGTTTGTCGCCTGCCGTTGTGTTCAAATGTTGCTCATAAGAAAATTGAAAGGTAGGCTGCCAAAAAACCTAACTGTTATTCATAATGTGAATGTCCGAAAACTTCTCCACGTTACGCTTGTTCTCGCGGGTCGCTCGTACCGGCAGCTTTACCGCTGCGGGAAAAGAAACCGGCAAATCTCAGCCGTCGGTGTCCCGGATCATTTCCAACCTCGAGCAAGAGCTGGGTGTTCAACTGTTTGTGCGTTCGACGCATGCCGTTCGGCTGACGGAAGCTGGGGAAGAATACCTGACGCGTATCGAGCCGATCCTTTCTGACATCGAGGAGGCCAATCACTTTGTCAGGGGAACTGGCGAACTGCGCGGTCGTTTGCGGATCGGCGCAGCAGCAAGCTTTGCCCAAAGAGAGATCATACCCGCCCTGCCACCGTTTCTGGAACAACACCCAAAACTCAAAGTGGATCTTGTTCTGACGGATTCGATGCAAGACTTGATTGATGAGGCTATAGACGTTGCCATCCGATTTGGACCATTGGAAGATTCAACGATGGTCGCGCGCAAATTGGGCACGACACCCCGCGTCGTTGTTGCCGCCCCTTCTTATCTGAGAAAAGCTGGCAACCCGAAGCAGCCCTCTGATTTGGTGGATCATCAGGTCATCCTCGGCCCGTCAAGCATTGGAAAAGCGGGTTGGAGCTTTGAGAAGGACGGAAAAGTCCAGTCCGTTCGTGTCGAAAGCCAACTGATGATTTCCGTCAATGAAAGCACAACCACGGCGGCGGTCGCCGGTTTGGGTATCGTCAGCACGTCGTATTGGAGTTGCAGGAACGAGCTCGAAGCAGGTGCTCTCGCGCAACTAATGCCTGATTGGACAATCGGAAACGTTGAAGTGAACGCGCTACTGGCGGGTGGTCGTCATACAAAGCCTTCAGCCCGCGCTTTCACAAGGCACTTGCAAGAGGTTTTGGCTAAGTGAGCTAGCTCTGGAATAGCGGCCTATGGCGCACATTTCAGAAAACAACCGGCACTAGCCCTTCCTAGACCTGCTTTGGGGCGAGTTTGTTCCAATCATCAGCGCTCATGCTTTTTCGCGTTAGCCCGTCCTCTGAGGCGAACTGAGCTGCTTTGACGAGGAGAAGCCAGCCAGCGCAAAGATATCATCTTCTTCCCAGGTTGTTCCACTCATCGGGCTACCAACCTTTCGCCACACAGGCGGGGCATCGGTGGCCCGATGCGCCCCAGGCAATTTGGCCGATATAGCCGCAGCTTCGGCACTGATGTGCATCTCGCTTGGCGCGAGTATTCAAACGCACTGTGGGAAAAGTCTCCATCCGCTCAGTGGCTGCCTCATGCGCGTGCCAGCAGCACAGGTTGACATGCCACGCAGCGATGACCTGAACTGTGGATGCATTGCCGCACCGCTCACAGGACATTTCTGCTTCCTGCATAGCTTGCTGCGACCGCAGGTGAATGAACGTGTCTTCCTGCGTCCCATCCATGTAGATCCGAAGCGAGCCGAATTTTTGCTTGATCTGGCCAACCGAGGGATAGCGTTCCTCGCGCCGGTCGCAGTGCTTCTTGATCGCATCAAAGCACTCGGTGACGATCCGAACCCATCCCAGATTGTCTTTTCCGAGGCGCTTCTCAACGGAGCCGCGGATGTCATCGTAATCGAAGATGTAACTCATCCGCCGGATCCCCAGTATCTGGATCACCGAGGTCTCCCTCAACGTCAGGATCCTTCAATCGCGCGAAGAGGCGGCGCATGCCTTCTTCTTTTTCTGCTGCCACCGTCGATTCGAAAGCGAAGAAGTTTTCGTCCGAGAGGTCGAACAGAAACTCCGTAATGCGTTTATGGATGGCACTATCCGTGTTGAAGTCCTGAAAGGGAAAAACCATGCGAAGCATATCTCGCGGACAAAAGCAGCGCCTGCTTTCCGCTCCCAAGTCTGAGTATCCGGGCAAGTTTTTCCCATCGAACTGGATGTCAGCAGTGACGCCAGCGTAGACAGCGCAATTGCCAACCTGATGTTAAAGCTGGATGGCCCACTTGATGTCGTGATCAACAATGCCGGGATATATGTTGGCGGACTCAACGAGACCATTTCTGTGGCTCGGTTTCATAACATGTTGAATGTGAACGTTCTGGGACCGGTTCGCATGCTGCGCGACGTCCTTCCCAATATGCGCGCCCAGGGCTTTGGCACGGTGATCAGCATCACCAGTGACATGTCCCGGTTAGCTTTGCCGATGAGCGGTTTTTATTCAGCCAGTAAAGCGGCGCTGGAACTAATCGCCGAGACTTATGCTCTTGAACTCGTCCCTTTGGGACTGGAAGCCCTTATCGTTCAACCAGGCGCATTTGACACCGGCATCATGCAGAAATCGCCGCCAACGGATGAACCGGAACGTATGGCTGGATACGGCCCAACGTTGGAACAAGCACAGGCGATGGCCGGACGCTTCATGGGGTTGGCGCAAAAAAGCTTTTCTGAGGCGTCCCCTGCAATGGTTGCCGATGCCATCGCCGATCTGTTGAACCTGCCCTACGGCAAAAGACCGTTGAGAACTGTCGTCGATCCGTCGGACATTGGAGCGTTGGCCAACGCAATGAATGCTGCCGTAGCCACCGCGCAGGAAACGTTTTTGGATGCTCTCGGAGCGGATTTTTCGTGCCCGGTTCAGGAGGCTGCGGAATGACTACGATCACGGTTTTCGTAGGACTGCTGTCTGTCTTCTTCCTCTTCGCAAGCTCGATCAAGATCTTCGGCTGGCAGAAGTTCATTTTCGAAACCCAACTGGCGATGTTCATCAAGTACGGGTTAAACCGCCAGATCATGGCCTTGGTCGGCGTGGTTGAATTGTTTGGTGCAATCGCGATCTGGCTTCAGGGATCCTGGGTCGGAACTTTGGGCGCGTTGGCTATTCTTGGCACATCCTTCGGTGCAGTTGGTTGTCATCTGATCTGGGACACCTGGAAAGAAGGCGTTCCCGCCATGATCACAGGCACCTTGTCCGTAATCGTAGCCTGGTCTGGCCGTGAAACGGTGTTGAGCATTGTTGGTATTAGCTGAAATCAATTCATAACACAGGAGTGCATGTTGTGACTGACAGTATCCGCGTGGCAAATGCCAAGGGCCTTTATCTGGAAGGCATTCGTGATGGCAAAATGGTCGAAGCGCTCGAAAAGTATACCGGGGATCGCTACACGCAACACTCAACGGGTGTACGCGACGGTAAAGAAGGTTTTATCGAGTTCTTCACGCCTTTTCTTGAGCGGAATCCGGTGCGCGATATCCAGGTTCTGCGTACTATCGAGGACGGAAACTTCGTATTCGTGCATGTGTATCAAAGCCTCAACGGTGGTGAAGCGCTGTGGGTGACGGCCGATATCTTTGATACCGACGAAGAAGGTGAAATAGTCGAGCATTGGGATGTGATTGCCGCGTATAAATGGCCAACCGTCTCGGGCCGCAGCATGGTGGATGGCCCAACCGAAATCGAAGATCTCGAATTCACAGAGGTCAACAAGACCGTGGTGCAAGGGTTCATCGATAATGTCTTGATGGCAGGGCGCACCGATCTTGTGAATGACTACATATCGACCGAGCAATACGATCAGCACAACCCAGAAATAGCCGACGGGTTGGGAGCTTTCTCCAAGTATCTTGGAGAGATGACGAATGGCGGAAAAACCTCGCATTACGTCAAAGTTCATCGACTACTCGGCCAAGGAAATTTCGTGGTTGCCTTTAGCCATGTAAAACAAGACGAGGACGATTGGGCCGTCTTTGACTTGTTCCGGCTCAAGGGTGGAAAGATCGTCGAACATTGGGATGTTCAGGAACAGATCGGCCCGAAAGAGACTTGGAACAACTCTGGCAAATTCTAGGGGAGTTGAGCGTCATATTTTCTCTGACAGAGGCCGAAGGTGATTTCTTTTTCAGGGCAAGGGCGCACTAGCGGTGACTCAACATTCCAGAAATCGAATGGTTGTATTCGATTGAACCAGCGCGATAATCTGGTTGCATCTAAGGATCAGCGGAACATGTGTGGGGCTTTGAATGAACAGGTTAGCGCTGACAGCAATGGCATTGATCTCCACTGGCGCGGTGTGGGCCGCCGGTATGGAACGGTGGGGTGAATCCGGGGACTGGACAATTCTGATTGATCCCGAAAAGGGAAACGGCTGTCTCGCGTGGAAGCCATTTGAAAACGACATGACGGTTGAAATCGGCGCGGCACCCAATGAGGCCGGCGGCTTTTTTGCAGCTTACAATCCGACCTGGGTTCAAATCGAGGACGGCGCGACTGGGGTCGTACAGTTCGACTTTGGTGATGCGAAATTCGAAGGTGAAGCGGTTGGTGTCTTCAAGAATGGAGTGCCCGGTGGCTACGCATTTTTCGACAACCCGGCATTTGTAACCGAGTTTGGAAAACGCCAAAGCGTTACGATCATTGGTGAAAGTGGGGCCGAGGTGGAGCTTGATCTCAGCGGGTCTGCCAAAGCCATTGAGGCCGTTCTGGCGTGTCAGGCCGAACAGCCGGAACCGCTGAAGAACTAGGACGCTCCCGATTATTCCAATTGATTGATGTCCGGTACACAAGGTTGCCTGTTGGCAGGCATTGCATCAGCGCCTTCCGGGGCCTTGTTTCTGGACCCGCCAACATCCAGCTTGAACTTTGGCGACGAAAGTTGGCCAGTCACATCAAAGGGCCAGGCGCTTCGGGAAAGGGGTTTGCCCACGCGTCGTGGCTCCGCTCGTATTGCAATCGTATCTTTCAGCCAATCCACTTGCCCCCTTGCCACTAATTGAACCGATCCTGTTTCAATGACGATGGAGTTTGAACTGGCCCTTCCGGCATGGATATCAACCGGGGCGACCACGCACGTGATGTCGGTGTACCCTTGTCTGAATTCTTCTGAAAACAACCATGGGAAAATACCCAGCCCCGCCAGTTCCAATAGGCTGGTGCTGATGTAGCCCTGCGACATCGACAAAGACGCGTTGCCGCGCATGGAGTTGACGAAGGCCTTGCCCGAGGCGGTACTGCCAGAGACGTTGAACTCACCGCTCAAACGCCCATAGGCATCAATTCCAATTCCCAACTCATCAAGGATCTCACCGAATTCCCATCCCGAGGTGGATCCTGACAATGAAAGCCAATCAGGTGAGTCAATCAGGTCCATGACCGCCCGAAGGCTGAAGTTTCCGCCACCATAAGCCATCTGAAGAGGTCCGAAATCCAAGGTTCCGTCTTTGGCAGACAATTGGCTGGAAACAGATGTTACACCTTGCTGGCCTACAATCTCTTTGAATTCGATCTGTACTTCGACGTCAGCCTCTTTCAGTACACGTTGCACATCCAGAAGATCGGCAGGTTTCCTTTTCTCCTTCGGCAACACCAGGGGCTGGACGTCTGTCTCCTTCGGCAAAACCAAAAGCTGAACTTCAGCTTCAGGTTCTTTTGAGGTTCCGCCTACTAGGCTCTTCAGTTGGTTCAGTACGGCAGTCAGGTTCTTCAGGTCGTTGAGATTGAGTCTCCCGCTCGTAATGTTGCCACGGACGACGGATGCACCTTCGGGAAACCGCGCATCCAAAGTGGCAAGAAGATCGGAAGACCCGGCTTCGAACTGGATTGCGGCATCAAAGTCCTCGCCCTGCCTAGAGGTTTCAGCATCGATAGCCAACGCTCCGATTTCGACAGGTTGCAGGTTGAGCGCGGTCAGAAACTGGGCGCTGTCGTCGACGTCCAATTCCACATCAAAATCGAGACCAGCCAGCCCTTTGAGCTCGTTGACGGATAGTGCAAGATCGAGCGCCCAGAGATCGGTGTCGTAAGTAGTCGCGTTGAACCTGTTGAGTGAAACTGGCCCGCCCGCATTGGATATGTTGAAATCGGCTTTAACGCCGCCGAATTGGTCAACATAATCTTCATCGAGGTTGGGCAAAATCAACTTGGCGGGCCCGTTCAGCACACCATCAAAAGTCACGTCCTGAAGCTGAAGCAGATCGAGGATTTCACCTTCGGCTTTCAGGACAGGCTCTTCAATTGGACCGGCTTGCAGCTCGACGCCCAGCATGGCGAGCCGGCCGTCCGGCATGCGGCGAACGCTATCGATAGATGCTGGACCGATTACGTCTAACCCCTGGTCGAATGCATTGGTCTGGAACAGCAACTTCTCGAATTCGAAGGAAGCCAGGGATCCAACCATATGCATTTCAAAGCCCGTGAACTTCAATTCCTGGATACTTTTTGCTGCTGGTGGCGGCTGTCCTTCGGGATGAAGCCGCGCGTTGAAAAGCAGATCGACACCCTGAGCGGAGTAAAGGTCATCTATCGCGCCCTCAGCTTCGAGTATCTGCCCATCTTCCAGGCTTACGGTGGTTGTAAACGCCTCGATCTTCAGAGCGTCCTGAGACACGAGTTCTGCTTGCAGCTGACCATTGCCTTCCAGAACGCGTTCCAGCCCGATGACATCCAGAAAATCACCGAATTCACCGGTGTCCATTTCCAAGACAGCCCGATAGCCACCCCCTTTGTCTTCCGAGAACGCCTCGCCATCGTAGCTTACGGTCATTTCCCCAAAGCTGGCGCGCGTCGTAAATGGCGCGTCGCGAGGGTAGTCGCCTTCGATTTCGAAACCCTGACCGTTGACGGAGCCGGAACCAGAGACCTTTGTTCTTTGTCCACTATCTACTTGTTCGAGCGTGAGTGACTGAAGGTCAAACACAAACGAGAAGCCTGAGACCTTGTCGTCGATGTTTAACCCGATTGACGTGAAGCTGACATTCTTGTCGCTCAGAAAGTTCAGGATTCCGCTGCCTTCTGTGTCGATCTCATCGGTACTATCAACACTAGCGACGTCTTTTTGATCATCTGCTGATACAGTTTCCCCAGACACGGGCCTGGGTGTTGGCCTTTCTTTTCGCCAACTTGTGGTGCCGTCTGCGGCTGTAAGAATATTCGCTTGGAGGCCTTCCACTACAAGATTGTCAAAATGCAGACGCCCGCTGGTCAAAGCGGCAATGTCCAACTCGAGTTCCAGCAGGTTCAATTCTACAAGAGGTGACTCCGGCATTGTTTGGCTCGGGATGACCACCCCACCGACGTGAATGTGACTTATGCGACCAAGCGCGACGCTTACGTCATCGTTGACGAGAAGTGGACGACCAATTTGTTCCGAAAGAACTCTTTCCACAAGGTCGCGCCGCATGTCTGAGAACATCGGAGCAGCAAGCAACAACCAAACAAAGGCGACAGTTGTGACAGCGAGAATTGCGACAAGCCCAATTATTCTAATTAGCCAAACCTTCATGCGCTCCCCTATCGCCGCTTTCGCCGTTCAATCTTTCACGAGCAGAAATTTAGCTCACCAACCTGAACGCTCGTTCTGAACCATATTCAGGTCAATTGGGCTGTGTCACTAATCGTCTCTGGTAGCCCCGCCAGTCGCCTTGATCCTTCCCATCAACACACGTTTCCCATTGGTTGCAGCCTCTTCAGAAGTCTTGGTTGGTCCAAAAGTCTGAACGTCATCGACCTCTAAAATAAACGCAGCCTTCATGAGGACAGGACCATCAACAACCAGCATTTCCTTCTGCGTCGGGTCGATCCTGATTTGACCAGTTACAACGATGGGTTCGTAGACTGTTGATGGCGCCCATGAATCGCTCAGGCGCAAACGCACCATCTGGTTTGGTGGCGGAGGCGGTACGTGGCTGCACATTCCACGTTCCGGCACGATATATGCCATTTGGGAACCATCTTCGTCGCGGGGTGCCGGGATCACAAACCCGCCCAATGAAACAGTCACGCCATCATA
Source organism: Ruegeria sp. CH11 (assembly GCF_056537105.1). Classification (NCBI taxonomy): domain Bacteria; kingdom Pseudomonadati; phylum Pseudomonadota; class Alphaproteobacteria; order Rhodobacterales; family Roseobacteraceae; genus Ruegeria; species Ruegeria sp. CH11. The sequence continues at coordinate 256,768 of NZ_JBQFQX010000003.1, read as the reverse complement.
TTCTGTGTTGGTGGCCGTGCCCGCCTTCTCACGTCGTTCCATCACAACCCAGCGTTGGGAAATCAGCCAGTCAGCATCAACGCCTTCCTCAGCAAGAGTTGCTTCGGTCGCTTCGAGGTCCACTTGAATCTGGTCAAGCTGTTCTGGCGTCGACCCACCTTTTTCTTGCCGCGCGCAACCGGACCAATTTGCGAAGCGTATTAAGCTGTTTTCCCGTCAATTCGGCGAATGGATCTTCGTAGTTTTGAGCAGTTTCATCGATCAAGTCTGCCCATTCGATACGTGCGACTTCCGAATGTACCGGCAAAGCCAAGAGATATGCGAGAACCGTTGGAACAAATTTCAGTTTGGCTCGATTTCTCACTTTAATAGGCTCCCATTTGTAAAGCCGGGGGATGCGCGGGATGCCGAGGTAAATTCACCTCGCGCGACACTCAATCGATTGTATTCTTGTAGATCACGCCATCTTTCATGATCAGGTCTATGTTGTTGGTGTAGTCGACCAGGATCTCGGCATCCTCGACCGGGTTTCTTTCAACAAGCAGCAGATCAGCGTATGCGCCCTGTTCGATCACGCCCAGCGGGCCTGCTTGGTAGGGATTGAGTTTTCCTGACAGTGCCAGAAGTGCGGCCGATTTTGACGTGGCCTGTTGCAGGATTTCGTACGAAGTCCACGCCTCCAGCCGGTATTTGAACTCATCGTTCTGTTTGGTCAGCGCGACAGGGTCGCCGATGATATCGGTCGAGAACGCAACGTTCTCGATCTCGTACTCTTTCAGCAGCTTCATTTGGTTGCGCGCACCTGCCTGAACATCAAGGAATTTGGGTGCTGCCGCAGGGCCAAGCGCCTTCTTGACAACTTCCTCATCAAGCCCAAGCAGAGAATAAAACGGGACAATCCAGGCGCCAGAATCCTTGATGGCCTGCGCTGATACTTCAGTCATCAGTTGCCCATGTTCTATGCTGACGACGCCCGCTTCCAGTGACCGCAGGATCGAGTCGTCGTTATAGGCGTGGACCATGACATAGGTCCCCCAATCAGCCGCCGCACGAACCGATGCCTCCAACTCTTCCGGCAATCCTTGAACGGTGTGCAACGGGTCAACTGAAGATGACACACCACCGCCTGCCATCACCTTGATCTGCACCGCGCCCATGCGCAGCGCTTCGCGCGTTGCACGCAAGACTTCGGGCACGCCATCGGCCAGGAACTCGACATGCTGGTTGAAGAAAGACGGCTGCGCCCCCATGAAGTTCGGATGGGGTTCGGTATAGACCCGATGCTCGCCATGTCCGGAAGTCTGCGAAATGACCGGCCCTGATGCGTAAATCCTTGGCCCCACGGCCTTGCCGCGGTCTATAGCTTTTTGCAGACCAATTGCCGGGCCACCCGCATCCCGAACGGTTGTGAAACCACGCAGCAGCATCTTCTCGGCCTCAATCGTGGAAACCGCACCCCAGTACATCCAATCAAAGTTATCCCTCAAATCTGCGACGGGCTCGGTAATTGCCATATGCACGTGGGCATCGATCAAGCCCGGCATCAGCGTTCGGCCTCCACCGTCAATGATCTGGGCATTGGCAACGGCCAGCGGTTCCGCTGATACTTCTGCGATCAGGTTGTCCACGACCAGAACGTTTGCGTTCTCAATTCGCTGTTCATCGACACCGTTAAACACGTGGACGTTGGTAAAGAGGATCGGAAACTTTTCTTCCTGCGCAGAACCTTGGCCCGCGATTGCCAGGCTTGCAGAAAAGGCTGTCGTGGCCACCATGTGTTTGAATTTCGGCGTCATCGAAGTTCTCCAAATGCGAATCACAGATGTATATTTCTGAATGTGATTTTAGAGTGATTGCCGGATATTGCCTGACAGCATGACAGGCTTTGCCAAATTAATTTGGCATTCTGCAAGCTTTTGGCGCCTTTTTGTGTGTCTGCTGTCTTTCTGTCGTTAACTTCATGATATTTGAGGGCGACATGGACGCATTTGACCAAAACACAAAGAAGGCTTTGCCGTTGGTTCGGGCATCGGTTGCTGCACCCGTTGTAGCTGCTTTGCGTGGCGCCGGTGTTGAACCGGCCTTCGTTCTAGATCCTCTGGGCGTGAGCGAATCCCAAGTGATGGATCGCCAGAATTTCCTGCCACACGAGACGATCTATAAAATCCATCAAGCCGCTGCTGACGCAACATCACCGGACTTCTGCGCGCAAGTCGGTCAATCAATTGACCTTGTTAGGTTTTTACCTCTTGGTGACATGTTGGCCGAGGCGTTGACGCTGGGCGACTTCTTTACGCGCTACACTCAAGCCGTCTCGAAAGAATCCAACGCGGTCACACAATCGCTGCTTGTGGAAGGCGAGCACGCTTATTTCAGTGCCAAGCGGAATTTCAACATTTCGGTTTCGCCCGGACAGACCGACGCATTTCTGGCGAGCATTTGGATATCACTACTGCACCGGGTTTTGGATTTCAGGTGGGACCCGAGCCAAATCATTTTACGGGTAAGCGAACCTGACGTGCTACCCAAGCATTTTCATGGTGTTCAAGCCATCAAGTGCAGCCCACAGGGATTTTCGATCCGGTTTCCTTCAACCTGGCTGAGCCATCAGTTGCTCTCGGAAACATTGGAAAACCCGTCAAACCTGACAGGCGCTACCCCCGACCAGCATGCGCCTCAAGATTTCTTAGCCGGGCTTCAGGGCCTGATCCGGATTCATCTTGGCGAGCCGGGATTTGGTGTAGACGAACTGGCACGCCTATGCGGTTTCCACCGGGAGACATTGAACAGTCGGCTGGCCCCTTACGGGCAATCAGCCTCTCAGGTGATATCTGGTGTTAAACTGGAAGAGGCAAAGAAGCTGCTGGGTCCGGCAGGGAAGTCCGTTGGTGAGACCGCACTGCGGCTTGGCTACGCAGACCCCACTGCGTTTTCCAGGGCCTTCCGAAAATGGTCTGGAATGTCGCCGTCGGATTTTAAGAAAACGGTAAAAGAACGAGGCTGAAACACCTGCGCCAGTGCGGTCGCATGCTACTCGCCGTCGTTTATTCGCGTGGCGACGTCAAAGAGATCATTTGTATATACTGCAAAGCGCCATGCATGAAGCAACGGCGTCTTGTTCACTCAGCCAAAAGAGCCGAAAGCTCTTTCGCGCCTTTCTGCAAAATGCCCAGAAACGACAATAGGCTTTTGACCTCGTGGCGTTGCGTTGGGGCGTGAACCGAAAGTGTACCCACCAGGCGGCGCTGCCCGTCCAGAACAGGAACGGCAAGCGCGGACATCCCGGTCATGAACTCCTCATCATCGGTAGAGTAGTTGCTTTCTGCGATGCGCAGGATTTCTGTACGCAAGGCGTCGGGGTCGATCAAAGAACGCTCGGTCTGAGGTTGCAGGTTGCCTGCCGAAAGGAAACCATCCAGCGTTTTCTGCCGCAATGTGGACAGGTACATTTTGCCACTGGCAGTGCAATGAAACGGCACCTGCGTACCGACGGGCAATTGAATGCGCAAAGGCCATTTCGTCTCGACCCGGTCAAGATAGATCATCCCTTCCCGGTCCGGGATGGCGAGATTGCAGGTCTCGCCCACCTGCTCGGCCACGCTGCGCAAGATTGCAAGACGGGCCGTACGCAGATGCTCGGAGGACATCGTGTTGACCGAAAGCAACCGCAATCGATGTCCGGGACCGTATGAGCGGCCATCCAGATCGCGCTGCAGAAACCCTTCAGCTTCGGCTGTTTGCAACAGGCGGTGAATTGTTGGTTTCGCCAGCCCGAGTGTTTCGATCAGGTCCGATGGTTTAACGGCGACCCCGCGCCGCGCCACCTCCTCAAGGATAAGGAGAAGGCGCAAGTTGGTCGGGATCTGAGTTTCTTTGTCTTGTGTTTCCGTTACGGCCATCCCGCAACAGTCTAGTTATTTGGCAGCAGGATCAAGGCCAGATCGGGCACAAGCGAGATCAAAATCCACACTGATATCAGCGCCGCCAGATAGGGCACCGTGTACCGAAGCAGACGGAAGTAGGGAACGCCCGTCACCCCAGATGCCACGTATAGATTAAGCCCGTAGGGAGGCGTGATGAAGCCAATCGAAGCGCCCACAAGGAAGATCACCGAGAAATGGATCGGATCAATTCCAACCGAAGCCGCAATCGGTGCAAGGATCGGTGCCAGGATAATCGTGACCGGCAGGCTTTCCAGCACCATGCCCGAAAAGAAGACGATCACCATCGAGGTAAACAGAACCGCATGGTAGCCGCCCATCGAGGTCACGAAATCCCCGATGGTTTGCTGCGCACCCAACAAGGACAGGATCTGCTGCATCACCACCGAAATCGCGATCAACGGTGCAAGGATCCCAGTGATCTGGGCCGAGCGGATCACGATCGAGGGGATCTCGGGGATCGTGAAGCCTTCGACGACGAACATCTCGGCAAAGCTCTTTTCGGTTGGCGGTATGTCGTTGCGCGCGCCCATGATCCGGTTGATTGGGTAGCTGACCAACCCTGCGATCACGCAGAAGCCAACGGTCACGCCCGCTGCCTCAGTCGGAGAGAACTTGCCCGTGTAGATGCCCCACAGCACCAGCCCGATTGCGAAGAATCCAAGCCAGGCGCCAAATGCGGTCTTGAGTACCCGGTTCAATTGCAACGGAATAAGGTAGCCCCATCCGTTTATGCGGCAAATGATCCAGCACGCAAACTGCATGCCGAAAACCATGAGCGCACCAGGAAGGATACCCGCCACGAACAGCTCGGAAATCGGCAGATTCATCAGGAAGCCGTAGACGATGAAGATAATCGACGGAGGGATGATGATACCCACCGTTCCGCCCGCCGCCGCAGTAGCCGCGCTGAAACGTTCGTCATAGCCACCCTTGACCATCTCAGGGTGAAGCATCGAGCCAATCGTTGCGGTTGTGGCCGAGTTGGACCCCGAGATCGCCGCGAACAATCCGCAAGCGCCAAGCGATGCCATTGCCAGCCCGCCGCGTATCCAACCAAGACAGGCATAGGCGAAATCGCTGAGCCGCCGCGCGATGCCCGATTTATTGATCAGGTCTCCGGTCAGGATGAACAGCGGCATCGCCAGAAGGGCGAACCCTTTGTTGAAAACGTTCAGCAATTCAGCGCCCATGTTGTCCAGCGTCAGGCCAAGGACAAAGGAACATCCGATGACCCAATAGCCGATGACCAGCAGAACCGGTACGCCCAGCATGAATAGAAAGGTGACCCCAAGCGAGATCAGTGTGACCATGGTTCCGTCTGTCATCAGTCTGCTCCGATCACGGCCTGCTTGATCAGAGGCTCGCCAGTTTTCCAGTTGTGCAAATCATCTGCGAGGTTCTGAAACACCCGTCCGACCATGAGGAAGAAGGATAGCGGCGCGGCCAGAAGGAACCACCACTGCATGATATTGTCGGTCCCCAGAACGATCTGGAAGTTCGATGCCGACAGGGCCACCAGTCGAGTGGTGGTGACGATAACGATGACCGCGAAGATGTACCAAAGCACCGCGTCCAGAAACAGGCACGCAAGTTGCCCACCGCGCGGCATTGAAGTGCGGAATTCGCTAAAGCTCAGATGTGTGCGCAGGCGGACGTTGTACGACGCCCCAAACCACGCCATCACCATAAATAGGAGTGGAGGAATAGTGGTCGACCAAGGCTCTTGATCGTTGAACACAAACCTATCGATCACCCCCCAGAAGATGATGAAGGCAATCGCAAGGTAGGAATAGACCATTACGGCCCGTTCAAAGTGACGTTCGACAAACGGCACTTTCCGGTAAATCCACATGATGAGAAGCCCGCCCAGGGCCGAGACAATTGCGCCCACAACCCATGTTGCGTCGGATTCCAGCGCGGATTGAATCTCGAATGAATCGAAGGTGAGCAACGCACTAAATATCGAGCCGACATCTGCCCAAAATGACATGAACCCCGTCCTCCCAGTCGGTGTTTGGTGGAACCGGCCCACACGGGCCGGTTCGTATTGAGTTTAGGTTAGGCTTCGCCTCTCCACCAACGGCGCGGCTCGACGTTTTCCGCGATTGTGTCTGCGGGGATCTCACGTGCGATGTCGTAGATCTCCTGATAGGTGTCGATGCCGCCTGCCCATTTGTTCAGACGCTCACGCCACTGCGCCCAAGGCTCGGGGTTATAGTTCGGCGCACACATCTCTTCGGCCAGTTTGATCTGATCATCGGCAAGGAATGCCGGTCGCACGCCATTTTCGGCGAAGATCGTGTTCGGCAGTTGCGGGTCCGAGAAGCCAACGGTGTTCAGCAGTGCCGCTTCGTTTGCGCCCTGAATCAGTGCCTGAGTGAAGTATGAGGACTCCATCACGGCATCCTGCAACTCACCGCCCAGACTGTCGAATACCTTGGCCGACATCGAGGTATGCTCGGTCCCGCAGAAGAACTTCAGGTTCACCGACTGCGATACCACCGGCGACATGTTGGCGTAAGCCACAGCCGAGGCCCATGTTTCGGCACCATCGATCAGACCGGTCTTCAGAGCATCAAGTGTTTCTTCCCATGCCACCGGAACAGGATTCAGGTTCAGCAGCTGCATGGCGATTCGGCCAAGCTGCGTACCGGTCACACGGTTCTTGGTGCCAAACAGCTCTTCCAGCTTGGTGACTGTCGGCTTATCGGCAAAGTTCGCGCCCATTTGCAGACCGCGCAGTTCGCAATGCGTAAACAGGAATTTCAGTCCGTGCCGTTTTTCCAGCGGTTCGCGTAGGATGCGCTGGCTCGCAGGACTATAGAAGAAGTGATACTGCGCCGCGCGGCTTGGGAACACATAGGCGTAATCCAGAACGTTCAGATAGGGCGCGCCACCGGCCGAGTTCTGGGTCGAGGCCGCATAGATGTCGACGATTCCCTGCTGAGTCTTCTCGACACAGCTCAGCTGACCGCAGATCTGGTTGTCGCCAATGAATTCGATCCGAATCTCACCGTCTGTACGCTCTTCCAGGTCCCGCGCAAACTCGATCGCGCCCGCGCGCTCGATCAGCAGATTGCGTGTATTAAACCCCGAAGCACCAAATTTCAGTGTGTGCTTCGGCTCTTTCGAAAAGCGCTTTTCGTAGGTTGATTCGGCTGCCTGCGCCAGATTCGCCAGGCTCATCGCGCCGCCAAAGCCGCCAGCCGCCAGCAGCGTCGAGCTCATGCCATAACGCCCGGCCACACGGAAAAAATCCCGCCGTGAAATACCACTTAGTTTCCGTCCGATCTCCATTGCTTACCTCCCTGATCGCAATTATTGAGACGTTTTGTATCAAAAAAGGCTAGTATAATTCTTGCATCTTGCATAGAGTTTTTTTCATCGACGTTGGAAGGAGGCGATCATGGAGGTGGATTATGCGGTTGTTGGCGCGGGATCTTCGGGCTGTGTCATTGCGAATCGGCTAAGTGCTGATCCCAACACATCGGTCGCCCTTCTTGAGGCCGGCGGTCGCGACACGAACCCGTGGATTCACATCCCCGTCGGTTATTTCAAAACGATGCATAACCCATCGGTCGATTGGTGCTATCGGACCGAACCCGATCCCGGCCTGAATGGCCGGTCCATCGACTGGCCACGCGGCAAAGTGCTGGGCGGCTCATCTTCTCTGAACGGGTTGCTTTATGTTCGCGGCCAAAAAGAAGATTACGACCGCTGGCGGCAAATGGGCAACGAAGGCTGGGGCTGGGAAGATGTCCTGCCCCTTTTCAAACGCTGCGAAGATCAGGAACGAGGCGCGGATGAATACCACGGTGTTGGCGGGCCATTGTCGGTGTCCAACATGCGCATTCAGCGCCCTATCTGCGATGCCTGGGTCGCAGCCGCACAAGCGGAAGGCTATCCTTTCAATCCCGATTACAACGGGGCCGAACAAGAGGGCGTCGGCTATTTCCAACTGACCACCCGCAACGGTCGCCGATGCAGCGCGGCGGTGGCCTATCTCAAGCCAATTCGCGATCGCAAGAACCTGAACATCATCACCAAAGCTCTGGTAACGCGCGTAGTTTTGGATGGGAAGAAAGCAACGGGGCTGGTGTACCGCGACAAATCGGGGGTCGAGCAGACCCTGAAGGTACGGCGCGAGATCATCCTGTCAGGTGGTGCGATCAACTCACCCCAGATTCTTATGCTGTCAGGCATCGGAGACCCGGATCACCTCAAGGAAAACGGAATAGAGCCGTTGCACGCCCTTTCGGGTGTCGGAAAGGGACTTCAGGATCATCTACAGGCGCGGTTGGTGTTCAAATGCAATGAACCTACGCTGAATGACGAAGTCCGCAGCCTGTTCAATCAGGCGCGCATCGCGTTGAAATACGCGCTGTTCCGCGCAGGCCCGATGACCATGGCAGCAAGCCTTGCCACAGGCTTCATGAAAACCCGCCCTGATGTCGAGACACCTGATATTCAATTCCATGTCCAGCCCTGGTCTGCCGACAGCCCTGGCGAAGGCGTACATCCGTTTTCCGCCTTTACAATGTCGGTCTGTCAACTTCGCCCGGAAAGCCGGGGCGAGCTTCGCCTGAATGGCCCAGATCCTTCCAAGCACGTCAAGATCGTCCCGAACTACCTGTCCACCGAAACAGATTGTCGAACCATCGTCGATGGCGTGAACATCGCGCGCAAGATTGCCAAACAGAACCCGCTGGCCTCGAAGATATCTGAAGAGTTTCGACCAACCGCTGATTTGAGTAGCGATGACTACGAGGGCACTCTGGATTGGGCCAGATCGAACACCGCTTCGATCTATCATCCCACCGGCACCTGCGCGATGGGGCAATCAGAGGCGTCGGTTGTTGATGCAAAACTGAAGGTTCACGGCATCGCGAACCTGCGGGTCGCCGATTGCTCGATCATGCCGGAAATCGTCAGCGGCAACACCAATGCACCAGCGATCATGATCGGCGAAAAGGCCAGCGACTTGATATTGGCGGACGGCTGACGCGCCTGCGTTTGTTCCTGAAAGCCATCTAGGGATCCTGAAACCTTTGAACCACTGGGGGAATCCAAGCGCACACTATTCTGTTGAGGGCTTTGATCGCAATGTTTGCTGTCGCCTGGCCTGAAGCGTGTCCTCAAGGTGATCAAAAATTGGTACAATAAGCTCGAGCCTCTCAGAAATTTACTTGCCCCAATCTACCTGCAGCGATCCTTAGTATTCGCTTCAATTTTTTGGGCACAAAACCAACGCAATCGCCGCTAAAGTCTGCTTCCCGCCAACCCGAATATCTAAAATGACCGCTTTGAGCTGTCGATGAGCTACCACTTTTCTGCGAAGGGTCGAATGTCGAGTTCGAATGTCCAGGCAGACTTGTCTTGTCGCGCCAACATCAGAGCTGTCTCCGCAATCCGCTCTGGCTTGATAAAGAAGTCGTCGGGTTCATCTGTAGCAAAGTTCGTCCGTGTGTCCTCGGTGTCGATCACACCGTCGATAACGAGATATGCCACATGCACGCCCCTTGGACCGAGTTGCTTGGCCAGCGCATTTGCCAGCGTACGTTGGGCAGACTTTGAAGGTGCAAAAACAGTCGTCCAAACGTTTCCACGCAGCGCAGCGGTTGCACCCGATACAATGATCACCCCGGAACCACGTTCGGCCATCCGAGGCCCTAGGAGTTTTGCGGTGGTAAAAAGACCTAAAGCCCCGACGCGCCAACTCTGCTCGAACTGGAGCTCCGAAACGTCTTCAAGCGTTCCAAATTGTGCGAGGTCTGCATTGTAGATAACGACATCAATTTCGCCAAGATCGCTTTGGACTGCGTTAAGCGTGTTCTTCAAGTTGTCTGGATCTCCGGCGTCGCATCTGTAGGATCGAACTGACGTATCAGTTGAACCCTCGTCACCGAGTGTGGCACCCGAACGACTCAGCAGTGCGAGAGAGTAACCGGCCTGCTTGAAAGTCTCAGCATATGCGGCACCTAAGCCAGGGCCAAAACCGATGATGACGCAAACCTTGCCTTCCATGACTTCTTCTCCTTACAGCTTTCGTCTCTATGCAATCGTAACACATAACTTTTTGGTTCATTCAGTTAGGGGCAGCAAAGTGCGCAAGGCCGGAATTGCAAAGTCTTGTTTGAATGCCGGGTTTGGGCTGAAGCATTCGTTCAGGTCCAGTGTTTCAATCGTCAGCGGCTTTTGGATTGTGACCAGAGCGTCCACCGAGCGGGCAAGCATGCCGGGTTGAAATTCGGCGTTTCTTGGAATGACGAACCTTTCTGGCGTAAGCTTCATCAATGGAACGTCGACTTGCCGCGATCATGGCCACCGATGTGGTTGGCTACTCACGCTTGATGGGCGCAGACGAGATCGGTGTATTGAACGCTCTCAAAGCACTTCGTTCGGAGTTGTTCGATCCGCAAGTCGAGAAACATCATGGCCGTATCGTCAAACTAATGGGTGACGGAACACTCGTGGAATTCGCATCGGTCGTAGATGCAGTGAATTGCGCGACTGATATCCAAGCGAAGCTGGTGAAGCGAAACGATGACCTGCCTCCTGAAGAGCGTCTTGAGCTGAGGATAGGCATAAACCTTGGCGACGTAATGATCGACGGCGATGACCTTTATGGTGACGGTGTCAATGTCGCGGCACGGCTTGAGGAGTTGGCAGAGCCGGGCAGCGTTTGCGTGTCTGAAGTCGTTGCAACTCAAGCTGCCGGTAAGGCAAACGTTGGTTTCGAATACTTGGGTGAAACCCGCTTGAAGAACATTTCTGAGCCGGTGCGAATTTATCATGTGAACCCTCAGAGCCGAGCAATCAGCCGCCGGAGCTGGAATTGGAGCCGCGGCGTTCAGGCGGCAATCGGTGCAGCGCTTCTGATCGTTGCGACATTTGTGGTCTGGCAAGGCATCCATCGCTGGGGTGCCAATGATTCCGTTCCCTTTGCCGAAGCGACGGCTCTGGCTCGACCTACGGGACCAACGATTGCGGTTTTGGCTTTTGAGAATCTGAGTGGTGACCCATCCAAGGAGTACTTGTCCGACGGCATCAGCGAGGATGTGATTATTGAGCTCGGGCGATACCGCGATCTCAACGTGTTGTCGCGACACACCACCTTCTCCTACCGCGGGCAGCACCAGGATGTGCGCAGTATCGGCGAATCCTTGGGCGCCGATTTCGTGCTTGAAGGCACGGTACGGCAAGCGGGCGATCGTCTGCGCGTAACGGCGCGCCTGATTGATACCGATAGCAGAACGCAGGTTTGGTCGGATGCATTCGATGAACAACTTACGACCGCCAATCTCTTCGATGTGCAATCTCGGATCACCGAGCGCGTTGCAGCTGCGATTGGCGACACGCGCGGTGCCATCAGGCGAACAGACGAACGGCGGGCACGGGCGAAACCGCCGGAACGACTGTCGTCGTATGAATGCACCATGTTTTACGACGATCTGTACGATAGACCAGATGTGCAGAAACGGGTCCACGGCTGCATAGAAAGGGTCGTCAAAGAAGAGCCAGACTACTGGCGCGCCTGGGCGCAGCTGGCCGAGGCACTGCGCGTAGACCTAAGCTTTTTCGGGAATCGCTACTCCGGCACCTATGAAGAAAAACTCAACCGGGCATTGGCTGCCGCCAACCAAGCCAAGGAACTGAACCCAAACTCAGCACGTGTCCGACTTATCTTGGGTATTCTTCTGCTCATGAACGGTGATCGCGACGGTTTTTATGCCGAGGCTGAAGACGCTCTCGCGGTCGGTGGTGATCGCAGTGTGGCGGCGGAAATCGGTTACTGGCTGATCTGGACCGGGCGATTTGATCTGGGTGCGGCGCTCCTGAGGCGGGCTATCGACCTCGACCCAGGATCGACCATCAAGGACTGGCACCAAGCGCTCTCGGAACACCACTTTCACAACGGTGAGTACGAACTTGCGCTTGCCGAAGCGCAAAAGGGCGTTCTGCTGGATTATTGGTGGTCGATGCTCCCCGAAATCGCTGCGCTCACCAAACTTGGACGCGCTGATGAACTTGAGCGTGCCCGCAATCGGCTAGAAGCTGCGCGGCCCGGCGTGAAAATCGCCGACATTGTGTGGGTTTATCGCCGTTACCAGCGTCCGGACGCTTTGATAGCACCCTACGTTGAGGCTTTCCGGAAAGCAGGCTTTCCGGAAGGAAAGTACCGAGCACTAGATATGAATGATCTTGGCTAAAACTTTGTCTAACGCGGATGCAGATTGTACTCGCCAACATGGATAACTTTTGGCTCAAAAAATAAGCAGTTCTCTGTCGGAGTTTTTCCGGTGGCAGATTGGATTCACGCCAAGGAATCTGAAATGCAAAGTCGAGCAAGCCCGGTTCGCTGCAACTCGTTAACTAGTGCGAACAATAGCGAAACCGCTCAAATTTACCCGAGATTGTCGGGCATTTTCAGCTTTCGTTAATCAGCAGCGCACTTATCGAAACGCGCAGTCTCATTCGCGGGTTAGTCGCCCAAGGGCTGCGGACCGGTTCTTCCGTGATACGCCGTCAACGACGCTCGAATGCGTCGCAGGTTTTCTTTTGTTTCGTCAGTCATTTCCTGCGCCACGGTCATGGCCAATGCGTCGACGATGGCGAGGTGTGCATATCGCGAGGCTGTGGGTTTGTAGATGTCACTGTCTTCAGGCAACTCTGTAAGAAGGGCAATCTTGGATAGGTCTGACAGCCTTGTATTGGGTTTTGTGATGCTGATTGTGGTTGCGCCATAGCCATTTGCGACTTCGGCGGCACCAACGATTGCATCGGCTTCCCCGCTTGCCGAAACAAGGAAGAGAACGTCGTCGGGACCCAGGGCTGCGGCGCGCATTTGAAGGACATAGCTGTCATTCACGAAGAACGACGGAATTCCGAGGCGGAAAAAGCGATTGGACGCTTCCTGTGCAACAAGCGAAGAACCCCCGCCTATTCCCGAGAACAGTATTTGCCGTCGGTCCAGGCAGGCGTCCCGAGCTTCTTCAAGCTTTTTCGTATCGATCTGGCCGCGCATAACATCCAATGTTGCGAATAAGGCGCCAAGGACATGGTCAATCGCCGTATCGGCGTCAGAACTTTCATTCCCTGTGCTTCTGTATAGATACTGAGCGCTTACAGCGACGTTCTGTGCCAGACGAAGTTTGAAGTCGCGAAACCCCTCACAACCGAGGCTCCGGCAAAAGCGAACGACGGTCGGTTTGCTGACCGAGCAGCGCTGCGCGAGGTCCCCGATGGTCATAGAGCTGATTTCGGTGAGATGGTCCTTCACGTAATCGGCCACTTTTTGTTCCTGAACCGCCAATTTGGTCTGCGAGTCGTGCAGGGCTGGAATTAAATCCACCGCCCCGACACGGCCTTTATGCGGCGGCGCGTTCTCTTCTGTTTCAGGATGAGATCGGGCCGGTAAAGCGGTCATTTTCTTTTGGTCATGCATGAAACTTAGTTACACAATATGGTGGTGGCAGGCAAGAAACTCGCGAATAGGCGTTCCCACAACCGCCGAAATCGAACGCTTAAAGAAACTAAGTTACATTTTTTGTTGATTTAACGCCGGATGTCGCTCTATATGTAACCAAGTTACAGATTCGGATCCTGGGGAGGAATGCGAATGTCGGAGTGGTTCGCCAGCGCCAGCTCAAGGATAAACACAGTCGTCGAAGGCATCGTCGCCGCATTGATGCTTTCGCTTGTGCTGGATGTCTGGCTTGGCGTCATCGACCGGTATTACTTTCACTGGCAGCTCCCATGGCCCGAGGTTCTGGCCCGCTACCTGATGATCTGGGCGGCGTTGCTCGCGGTTTCATCCGGGATCGCACGCAGGGATCACATCGGACTGACAGCTTTCGTCATGATCCTTCCCGTTGGTTTGCGCCGCGCTCTGCTGATCGTAATGGATGTTTTGGCGTTGGCTTTGTTTCTGTATGTTGCCTACTTCGGCATCAGCTTCGCCGAAAGCGGAGCGCCCCGCCAAGCGATGATCTTTGGGGCAAGCCTTGCACCGTTTTACGCAGCCATTCCCGCCGCGGCGGCCTTGTCATCCGTGCAACTGGTCCTCGTCCTGTTCCGAGACTTGGGGTCGCATATTGACGAACCACCCTTTGCCACTGAGGCGGAGGACACGCTGTGATCGTCGCAATCGTATTTGTCGCCCTTATCCTGTTCGGGATGCCAATTGGGTTTGCCATCGGCCTTGCCGGCGTGGTTGGTCTGATTGACATGGGCGGAACGCAGTTCCTGGCGATAGGTCCAAGCAAGATATTCAACGGCCTCAATATCTTTCCCTTTTTGGCCATGCCGTTTTTCATTCTGGCCGGTGAGATCATGAATGACATCGGGATCACCAGTCGCCTTGTGAAACTGGCTCAGGTTCTGGTTGGACGGTTCCGGGGTGGGTTGGCCCATACCAATATGTTGGCCTCGGTGTTCTTCGCTGGGCTGACAGGCTCTGCAACAGCGGATGCTGCGGCCTTTGGTCGAACACTTGTGCCTGCGATGGTTAAAGAGGGTTACAAGCGCGACTATGCCTGCGCGGTCACGGCAGCAGGATCCATCATCGGCCCGACCATCCCGCCATCAGGGCTCATGGTTGTCTATGGGTCGCTGATGGGAGTTTCCATTGCTGGTCTGTTCGCGGCGGGCGTTTTGCCGGGCCTTGTGATCTGTGTCGTCTGCATGGCGGTCATCGCCATCGGCGGCAAGCGTGAGAACCTGCCGAAAGCTTTGCGCGGTGCCACCCCTCGCGAGGTCTGGGACACGTTTGTTTCTTCGCTGACAGCGCTGGCGATGCCCGTGATCATTCTGGGCGGCATTCTGGGTGGCATTGTCACCCCGACCGAGGCGGCGTCCATCGCTGTCGCCTATGCCATGTTCATCGGGATTTTTGTCTATCGGTCGCTGACGTTCAAAGGCTTCTACGCCATGCTTGTCCGTACCGCACGTATCACGGGTGTGATCTTTGTAATTATTGCCTTCGCCGGAATCCTTGGTTGGTGGATGAGCTTTGAACGCATTCCGCAATTGATCGCGGAAACCGTTCTTGGTTTGTCAGATAACCGCTATGCCGTCATCGCGATCATCATCGGATTGCTTCTGATCGTCGGTATGGTGATGGATATCACCGCCATTCTGATCATCCTCGCTCCGGTGCTGGTTCCGCTGACGCAGCAAGTCGGGCTGGAACCCATTCACGCCGGGATCATCTTTGTGCTCGCGCTGAATATCTCGCTGATGACCCCGCCGGTGGGCGCATGCCTGTTTGTTCTGTCTTCCGTGACCGGCGAAAAGCTGGAGCGGATTTCCATCAAATTGTTCCCGTTTCTGATTGCCGAAATCGCAATCCTCTTTGCCTTCGCCTTCTGGGAGGATGCCGCCCTTTGGCTGCCCAGGATGTTGGGCTTTGCTCAGTAAGTTCCCCATGAAAACCAACCAACAGGAGACGTAACATGAAAAAAATTCTGACAGGTGCGGCACTTACCGCGACGATGCTTGCAACCAACGCTCTGGCCGAAGGTGGTGTCATCAAGTTTGGCCATGACAACAAGACCGATCCGTTCGAAAACCCGGCGCATGCATGCACCGCAGTGTTCTCCAATCTGGTGAACTCCGGGACCAACGGCAGCGTCACGGTGGAAGTGTTCGGATCGAACCAATTGGGTTCAGCCGCCGAGCATGTTCAGCAGATGCGGGACGGTATTATCCAAGCGACCCTGACATCAACCGGTGCCCTCGCCAGCTACTACCCGCGCATCGATGTGCTTAACCTGCCATTTGCATTTAACGGTAACGCCTCGACCTATGAAGTCTTTGATGGCGAGTTCGGCGAGGCATTGGCCGCCGATATCGAGGCGGAACTGGGCGACGTAGTGGTTCTGGGCTTCCCGGATACCGGCGGTTTCTTTGCGGTCACCAACTCTCAGCGACCTATTGCGGACTTGAAGGACTTTGACGGCATCCGCATCCGCACGATGACATTGCCTTCGCATCAGAAGATCGTGCAGGCGCTGGGTGCCGAAGCTTATCCCCTGTCATGGGGTGAAGTGTATTCCGGCCTTCAGACCGGCGTGATCGATGGGCAAATGAACCCGGTCCCGATCATCTCTTTCGCCAATTTTGCCGAGGTCCAGCAGTATCTGACGCTGACCAACCACCTGTTCTCGCCCTACACCTTCATGATCAACCGCGCTTTCTTTGAAAGCCTGTCTGAGGCCGAACAGGCCACGATCCGCACCGCCGCCGAAAACTGCGTAACCGCCAGCCGCGGTTTGTCCCGGATCATCGAGGCGTCGGATCGCGGGCTTGCTGGTCTGATGGATCAGATTGAAGTTACCGCGCTGACTGACGAGCAACGCAGCGCAATGGCAGCCGCAACGCAGCCGGCGTTTGAAGCGCATGTTCAGGAAAACCTTGACGCGAAGTCGGCCGAGTTGCTGTCAAGCTTCAAAGCCGCCGTTGAGAACGCCAACAACGCGTCCTACCTCGACTGATCCTCCCTGACTGCCGGAACCAACCGGCAGCACATCTTGTCGGAGACCAATTGATTGGCCTCCGACCCAAACACCGAAATGGATGGAACATGCGGGTCTTCTGTGCGTCCCTTGCGACCGAAACAAATACGTTTTCCCCCCTGCGCACGGATTTTTCCGATTTTGAGCAGAGCTTTTACGCCCCTCCCGGCGAACACCCAGCAACCCCGACGCTGTGCAGCGCCGTGTTTCCGGCACTAAGGAAAAGAGCACAATCAGATGAGTTGGAACTGATCGAAGGAACTGCCACCTGGGCCGAACCCGGCGGATTGCTAAACCGCGAAACTTGGGTACGCCTGAAGCACGAGGTTCTGGATCAGGTATCCGCTGCGCTACCTTTGGACGGTGTTGTTCTGGGTCTGCACGGCGCGATGATTGCTGAAGGCTGCGTGGATTGCGAAGGGGAACTGATCGAAGCTATTCGCGCGATTGTCGGGCCTGGTACGGTTATCGGGGCAAGCTTTGATCCGCACAGTCACCTTAGTCAAAGACGCGTGGCCAATGCCGATGTGATTACCGTGTTCAAGGAATTCCCGCACACAGATTTTGTCGACGCCGGAGAGGCCTGTGTCGATCTCACCCTGCGCACCATCAACCGGGAAATCCGCCCGGTTACCTCTGTTTTTGACGTGCGCATGTTGGATGTTTTGCCAACAAGCCATGAACCGATGCGCGGGTTTGTCGATCGCTTAAAGCAGATGGAGGCAGATGGCGAAGTCCTTTCGGTGTCGGTCATTCATGGGTTTATGGCCGGAGATTCCCCAGATCTTGGCGCCAAGATTGTCGTGCTGACCGACAATGACAAGAACAAGGCGGATCGCATTGCCCAACGGCTTGGGGCCGAACTGTTTTCCTTCCGGGGGCAAACAAAACCGGACTATCTGTCCCCTGTCGAGGCCTTGAGGAAAGCGCAGAACGTCGCGCATGGGCCTGTGGTCGTGGCTGATGTCTGGGATAATCCCGGAGGCGGCGTCGCAGGGGATTCAACGCTAATCCTTGAGGAAGCCATCGCACAAAATCTCAAATCAGTGGCATTCGGCACGATTTGGGATCCGATGGCGGTTCGCCTGTGCCACGCAGCCGGAGAGGGTGCGGAGTTCGACCTGCGATTTGGGGGCAAAACTTCGGCTCTTGCTGGAAACCCTATTGACGCCACGGTTACGGTTGTCCGCAACCAACGCAACGCGGTTCAGAGTTTTGGGGCGTCGGTCGTACCGTTGGGAGATTGCTCGGTCATTCGTCTGGGCGGGATCGAGGTCGTTCTGAACACAAATCGAAGTCAGGCCTTCTCGCCGGACCTGTTCACAAATCTTGGCATCGATATCAGTGAAAAAAGAATCCTGGTCGTCAAGTCGACAAACCATTTCCATGGTGCCTTCGCCGACGTCGCTGCCGAGATCGTCTATGCGGCCGTCGAAGGTCCTTATCCGAACGACCCGACCAAAACTCTTTACAAGAACCTGACACGTCCGATTTGGCCCATAGTCAAAAACCCTCACGAGGAGGTTGTGGAATGATCTTTCCTGATATCGACACGCCAGCTGTCCTGGTCGATCTGGACATTGCCGAAGCGAATATCGACCGTTTTCAAGAGCATTGTGCAAAGCACGGGCTGGCCGTCAGGCCGCACATCAAAACCCACAAGCTCCCTATACTGGCGCAGCGACAGTTGGCGGCCGGCGCTATTGGCATAACCTGCCAGAAAGTGAGCGAGGCCGAGGCAATGATTGCCGAGGGCGGCATCGATGACGTGCTGATCACTTTCAACATCCTCGGCGACGCCAAGTTGGCGCGGTTGCGCGCTCTCTCGGAACAGGTGAACCTGTCTGTCGTCGCAGACAACACCGAAACTGTTGACGGGTTGTCGAGGTGCTTTGCCGACGCGCCAAATCCGCTGGGCGTACTGGTCGAATGTGATACCGGTGCGGCGCGGTGTGGCGTAACAACGCCCGAGCAGGCGCGAGATCTCGCTTGCTACATCGACGGCAAACCGGGTGTCACTTTCCTTGGTCTCATGACATATCCGCCTGTGGGCCAAGAGGCGGCGGTTCAGGACTGGCTCGCACGCGCCAAACGCGAGATCGAAGAGGCCGGGCTTCCGGTGCGCGTCGTGTCCCATGGCGGTTCACCTGGTATGTGGCAGGCCCAGGACGTTCCGATTGCCACAGAGTATCGGATCGGCACCTACATCTACAACGACCGATCCTTGCAGGCGCGGGGCGTCTGCACCTGGGAGGACTGCGCGCTAAGTGTGCTTGCCACAGTGATTTCGGTACCGGCAGAAAATCGCGCTGTTATTGACGCCGGATCAAAGGTTCTGACCTCGGACCTGCTGGGGCTGGAAGGCCACGGGCACGTGATAGGGCGTCCGGACATTCTGGTTCAGGGCTTGTCCGAGGAACATGGTGTGCTGATGGCTGACACCATCGATCTGGAGGTCGGAGAGCGCATCCGCATCATTCCCAACCACGTGTGTGTCGTAAGCAATATGGTGGACCAGATCGAAACCATTCGCGGGGATCGTTCGCTTGGACCAGTTCCCGTCGCTGCACGGGGTAAGGTTCAATAGCGGGCCAAACATCCCTCATAACAACAGCGGGCGACAGATATCAAACAGGCCCAATCTGGCTAACTTCAAAGGATTGGATTGGCCCCCGCAAACCCGGCTCATCACGAGAATCTAACAGAAGGAAATCAGGTCAATGACTGAGAAAAAGATCGTTCGCTTAGGCGATGACAGGACGGGAGCAGGGGGCCAGCCGCTTCCCTTTGCGCCTGCTGTAAGAGCTGGTGATTTTGTATTCATTTCCGGACAGGTGGCAATGAAAGAAAACGGAGAGATAGAAGCGGGCGGCATCGAGGCGCAAACGCGAAAAACGATGGAAAACCTGATTGCCGCTTTGGCACTGGCGGATTGCACCTTGGATGATATCGCCAAAGTCGGTGTCTGGTTGGACGACCCCCGCGATTTCTGGACGTTCAATCGGGTCTACGCGAGTTATTTTCCCAATGGTGGCCCGGCGCGCTCGACAGTCAGGTCGCAAATCATGGTTGATGCTAAGGTCGAGATCGACGCGGTCGTATACAAACCGCTCAGCTAAGTCCCGCGTGCTGGAACTGGAAGTAATGTGCTGGCGTTCTTCGCCAGCTATCCCTCTGCGGATTCAATCTTCCACGCTTCAAGTAATCGGGGCAGAGCTATGTCCCAGTCCATGACACCTGTTTTTGCAGCCCAATTGTCGTATTGGCCGATCAGGTCAGCCTCCAGATCAGAGTTTCGTCCTCTCAAATTTCTCAGCTCGGTACGATCCGCTTCGATGTCATAGAGCTCCCAATCTTGCCCGTGCTGCCTGACCAGTTTGAACTTGCCAAGCCGGATGGCCGCGTTGCCCTCATGCTCGAAAAAGATCGGTTCCTCACGCGACCAAACCTTGCCGCGAAACAATTCCATCAATGACTGTCCTTGCATGGGCTGGATTTCGTGGCCACCAACCTCGCTCTGATACTGGCTTTCCGTTGCCTCCAGGATCGTCGGCAGAATATCGACAACGTGGCAAGCCGCATGAGCATTGGCGCCGGGTGCAAATCCATTGGGCCAATGCGCGATGAGCGGGGTCGAAATGCCACCCTCGTGGACGTAGTGTTTGAACAACCGAAACGGTGCATTCGACACATTTGCCCAGGGTTTGTCGTAGCTCTGATAGGTTAGCGCATCGCCCGGCATCACGTCCGGGCGGTTTCCCATTTTGATGTGACGGCCATCATTCGTGGTATCGGGAAAGAACTTTGCCCAGCCGTCCTCGGCCATGAATTCAGCGCATCCGCCATTGTCGGACAGAAACATGATCAGCGTGTTTTCGAAATGCCCCATGCGCTTCAGCTCAGATAGGAGCCTGCCGATAGATTGATCCATCCGGTCCACCATGGCAGCGTAGGTCGCCATCTTGCGCGCTTCCCAATCTGTGTTCTTCTCTGCCTGCCATGGACGAACACCGGTATCGCGAGGAGAGATATCCCAGTTTGTCTGGAACAAATTCATTGCGTTCATTGTTTCATGCCGCGCCGTTCGGATCGCATCCCAGCCCGATGCGTATACGCCGTCATAGCGCGCAATGTCCTCGGGGTGGGCATGCAGCGGCCAATGCGGCGCCGTATGCGCAAGATACAGGAAAAAGGGCTGATCGTCGGGGGTTTCCTCGATCATTCCAATGGCTTTGTCGGTGATGGCATCCGTGAAGTAGAAGTCGTTCGGAAACGTCATGACGCGGCTGTCATCTTCGAGCATGTAATGCGGTGAAAAGAAGTGGGTGACGCCGTCGACAATACCGTAAAAGCGATCAAACCCGCGCTGCCGCGGTGTTGGATGTTCAACGTCACCAACGCGCCAACTGTCAACCTCGCGGGCCATGAAGTCCCCTGCAACATGCCATTTACCGGACATCAGGGTTCGATAGCCGTTTGCCCTAAGGTGCTCGGCGATGGTGGCGCTATCGTTGCGCAAGAAGCCCTGATAGGCAGCGGTACCCAGATGCGCCCCCATGTGACCGACGCCTGCGTTGTGCGGGTACAACCCGGTCAACAAAGATGCCCGCGTCGGACAGCACCGGGCGCAGTTATACATTGCTGAAAGCAGAACACCGCCTCGCGCAAGAGCATCGATGTTCGGCGTTTGGATTTCTGATCCGGTTGCGCCCAAATCTGCAAAGCCCAGATCATCGGCTAGGATCAAAATAACGTTCGGTCTCAACCCTGTCCGCATTCATGTGACTCCATCGCTTTTGTTGATCAGCGTAGCTCACAATCTGCTGCGTTCTTGTCTTTTAGCGACGCCACCCTGACTTGGTGGTCAGGCGTCTTCAAGGTCGAACACCGGGTCCAGAACAAGAACTAGGCGTGTCTCTCCCGACCCTTCGATGGGTGGCGAGCGATGCAAAAACCCGGCGGTCGGTGTCTCGGGCCAGAGCGTTCCGCGCATTGCCATCGGAGATCCTGTTGCCACGGTGAACACATCATGCGGCTCGGTGCCATCTGTCGCGTTTCCGTATTGCGTGCCTGTTCCCCGATAGGTGCAGATCAGCCGGGCCATGATCGCATCGATGTGGAACTTGCGGCAGGCATTTGTGTTGACGACGCCAAGGCGCAACTGCAGGTAAGGCGCGCGCATGATCTCGGAAAATCGCATCGACAATCCGGCAATGTCGCCTAGCAGCCAGGTCCGCTCGGGGCAGTCGTCCATCCTGGCGGCATTGCACAAATGTCGAACGGTTTCTCCAATCGCACCCGCACGCAAGACCGTGCGGGTTGCCGGTAGCTGATCGGGGCGCAACGCATCGATCCAGTTCTGAAATCCGTTTGGCGGTTGTCTGCGCCAGATCGTGGCGGCGCAGCCCGGGTTGCGGATTGCCGCTAATTCGCCGGGCTTTTTCGCAATCTCAACACCGATTGTAGCCTTCTCGATCTCGGTGTGCATCAAGGTCATGCCGCTTCCCCCTCGCGCCGCCAGCCTGGGAACGGGTCGGGAAGGTCCAGCGGCAACACGTCCGGGCCCGCTGCAACGTGTTCAGGCACCAGACACGTATCCAGACGTTCTTTCAGTTCCGGCCAGTCGATACCCGAGCCGATGAAGACGATTTCTTGGCGGCGGTCGCCCCAGGGCTCGGCCCAATGGGCCTGCATATAGGCCCGTGCGCTTTCATGATCCGGCCAGCGATCCTTGGGAACCGAGGCCCACCATGTACCCAGCGGCTTGACCGAAGACAGCGCGCCTGCCATCGAAAATTCCGCCACCCAGTTCGGTCGCGTGGCCAGCCAGAAATGTCCCTTTGCGCGGATGACACCGGGCAGATCTCCGTTCAGCACTTTCAGAATTTTTTCAGGCTCAAATGGCTGTCGCGCGCGATAAACAAAACTGGTGACGCCGTATTCGTCGGTCTCAGGTACGTGATCGGCAAAACCATAGAGTTCCTTGGCCCACATCGGATGCTCATGTGCCTTTTCGAAATCAAACAAACCTGTATCGAGGATTGCTTCAACGGCGACGTCAGAATGATTGGTCTCGATGATGCGGGCATCCGCGTTCAGGCTGCGGATGATCTTGCGGGCGGCGTCGGTTCGTTCGGGCCCTGCATCTGCGACTTTGTTGAGGATCACGACATCCGCAAATTCGATCTGTTCCACCAGCAGGTTAACCAGCGTGCGGTCGTCTTCTTCGCCCAGTGTTTCGCCCCGGTCCCTGAGGAAGTCGTGGCTGGAATAGTCCTGCAGCAAGTTCACCGCATCAACAACGGTCACCATGGTATCCAGCCGCGACACATCTGACAGGCTTTCCCCCAAATCGTCGCGGAAATCGAAGGTGGCAGCAACGGGTAGCGGTTCGGAAATGCCGGTGGACTCGATCAGCAGATAGTCAAATCGGCCATCCTCGGCCAGGCGACGAACCTCCTGCAGCAGGTCATCACGTAGAGTACAGCAGATACACCCGTTCGACATCTCGACCAGAGTTTCGTCCGTGCGCGACAGTTCGGTATCGGCGCGCACAAGGTCCGCGTCGATGTTGACTTCGGACATGTCGTTGACGATGACGGCCACGCGGCGCCCCTCGCGGTTGTTCAGGACGCGGTTGAGCAATGTGGTTTTGCCAGCGCCGAGAAATCCGGAAAGGACGGTAACGGGAAGTCGGGTATCAGTCATTGCCTTGCAACTCCGTAGAATTTTGGGTGTTGGTGGGGTGTGTTTCTCGCAGCAGATCAAGGCTGCTCTGTATTTCCGACCGGTCCAGATTGCGGCCGATCAATACGATACGGGTGCGCCTGTCTTCGCCGGTCCAGTTCTTCAGCGGAACGGGCGGGTCGAATATGTGCTGCACGCCGTGAAAGGCAAAAGGCGTATCGATCCCTTCGAGAAACAGAATACCTTTTACGCGCAGAATATCGCGGCCTTTGTAGGCAATCAGTGTGTCAAACCACTTGTCGAACACTGCATCACCCAATGCGTCTTCCAGCACGATCGAAATCGACGTTATGTCGGTGTCGTGACAGCGAAACTCAGAGGTTGTTACGGGGTTTGCGGCTTTGCCCGGCAGTATCCCTGACAGATTGCTGAAAGGGTCATCAGTTGGTTTGGGCGTTGTCCACGATAGGGCATCCTGTTGCTCGGCATTATCCCGCATGCCCGTCAGGTTCCACATCCGGTTTGCGGCAAAATCGGAACCCAGCTTGCCAATGATGTAAGCGGTCGGATTCAGCCCGCGCAACCGGTGGGCAATGGTCTGCGTCGCGGCGCGCGGAACAAGGTCTGTCTTGCTCAGCAAGATCAGATCGGCCATCGCGACCTGCGATACCGCTTCAAACTGGGCATCCAAAGTGGCAGGTCCGTTCACGGCATCAACAACCGTAACGATACCATCCATGCGTGTGTTGCGGGCCAGGTACGGATCCACCAGCAGTGTCTGTAGGATCGGCCCGGGATCGGCCAATCCGGTGGTTTCGATCACCACGCGGTCAAACGTCAGCAGCCCTTCGTCGCGGCGTGCAAGCAATTTGACGAAGGTGTCCGACAAGTCGCCCCTGATCGAGCAGCACAGGCAGCCCGAAGACATCAGCATGACGTCACCATCCACTGACTCGATCAGATCATGGTCCAGCCCGGCCTCGCCAAACTCGTTCACGATGACGGCGACCGGCCCCGACGAGGGATCGGAAAGCACCTGATTGAGCAGCGTTGTCTTCCCAGCGCCCAGGAACCCGGTAAGCAGCGTCACCGGGATGCGCGGGTCCTCAGAAGGGTCCGGCTGGGAATTCGAGGCATGAGACATGAACATTGCAAGCCTTATAATGTAATAACATTACATAAATAAGGTAAATTGACTGGGCTGTCCAGATCGGTTCAGGCGGGGTCAGAAATGATCAGCGCAACAAATGTCCGACGGAGTACCCGCGACGATACACACCGGTCGCTTCGCGTTGGGCGGCCGGTGTGTCCAATGTTTGGTTTACAGGCATTCTGCCAGCGTATTCGCCATGTTGCGGATCAATTGCGGATAGAGGTCCGCCCCCGGTTCAAGCTCGGCGCCCAGGGGATCGATCACGCCCGTAGTCGCCTCGGTGCCTTCGAGAACAGTTGCCACAAGGCCTGGATTGAACTGAGGCTCAGCCAGAACACAGTTTACGCCTTCCTCGTGAATGCGTCCCTGGATCTCGGCAATCCGCGCAGGGCTGGGGGCTGTCGCATCACTTAGGGAAATCGCTCCGGCTGCCGGAAAGTCGAAGTCGTTCTCAAAATACTGGTATGCATCGTGGAACACGATGAAGTTCCCTCCGCGCACCGGATCCAGTGTCGCCTTGATCTCTCCGGACAGAGCTTCCAATTCCTCGCGCGCTGCCGCAGCGTTTGCAAAGTAGGCACCTGCATTGTCGGGATCCGCTGCGGAAAGCTGAGAGGCGATCACATTCAACCAAGTGCCTGCATTCGCCGGTGAAAGCCACGCATGTGGATCATGGTCGCCATGGTTATGATCATCGTGCCCGGCGTGGTCATCAGGATCATCGTGGTCATCATGTCCGTGATCGTCGTGATCTGCATGCTTTTCATCATCATGATCCGCGTGGTCTTCGTCGCCATGTTCATCGTGATCGTGGTCGTCGTGGTCCGCATGATCTTCATCACCGTGGTCATCATGATCCGCGTGATCGTCATCCCCATGGTCGTCGTGATCGTCATGATTCTCATCACCATGATCGTCGTGGTCATCGTCCCCGTGGTCGTGGGCTTCGAACAACGCACTTTCCCGGAAGTCGAGCAATGTGGTTCCATCTGCTTCAAGCAGCGCTGTGACCGATGCGTTTTTTCCCAACGTTTCGATCGCTCCTTCAAGCCATGGCGTCAGGTCTTCTCCGACCCAAAACACGACATCGGCATTTTGCAACGCATCCGCATTTGAGGGACGCATGGTGTATCCATGCGGTGACGCCCCGGGCTGCACGATGAGATGCGGTTCGCCAACATCACCCATCACCCGAGCGACCAGCGAATGAACCGGAGCAATGTCCACCGCAACGTTTGGTGCATCCGCCAATGCGGTGCCACCCAGTAACGCGGCAGAGACTGAAAGGGATACAAGCTTCTTGGACATGAGAACCACCTTGTGATCTTATAACGTTACAGTTGCCTTACCTGATAAGGTTTTCCATGACAAGCGACAGCGATTGGCATCGGCATCGATCGGGGGGTGTAACCGGCGGCGCAGTTACATCGAAACAAGCTTGCCATCCTGCAAGTCCAACCTGTCCGGGGCCAGCGCCTGGCGGAACGCGGGCGCATGGCTGACCAGCAGGATCGCCTGTGGCAGGGATTGCAGGATTTCAAGTAGACGCGCCTCGTTCTTGGTGTCCAAAGCGTTGGTCGGCTCATCCAACAACAGCGCTTGAGGGTTCATCGCAAGAACCGTTGCCAGCGTGATCAGGCGCTTTTCCCCACCCGACAGCTTGTGCGTTGTCCGGTCCCTGAGATGCATCAAATCCAGATCGCTTAGAACCTGATCCACGATGGCGATCGCCTCGTCCTTTGTCTTGCCCAGGTTCAGCGGCCCAAAGGCGATGTCTTCGGCCACGGTGGGGCAAAACAATTGATCGTCGGGATCCTGAAACACAAGGCCGACATGGCGGCGCACCTCGTGGAAATCCGCCTCTACGCGGCGGGGGGTGCCAAACACGGAAACGGTGCCCGAAGACGGGCGCTGTAGCCCGAGCGCAATGCGCAACAGCGTGGATTTGCCGGACCCGTTCGGACCCGTGAGCGACAGTCGCTGACCGGCGTCTAGTGTCAGGCAGGCCCCATTCAGAACGGGGTCCTGTCCGGGATAGGCAAAGCAGATGCTGTCCAGCGCGATGAGCGTCATGAGAAATCTACAATGATCAATGCAAGACACAGCGCGCCGAGCCCGAGGCCGAAGGCAATGTCCCGACGGGTTAGCGAATAGTCTTGGAGCAGCAGCATCTGACCCGAAAAACCCCGACACTTCATCGCGCCAAGAATGCGTTCGGACCGCTCGATGGCCCGTACAAGCATCATTCCGACCAGATAGCCAAAGCTGCGATAAGTGTGCCAGTTCGTACCGGGCCGAAAGCCACGCACTTTCATTGCGGCCCGCAGACGTTGGTATTCTTCGTGCAGCACATCGATATAGCGGATCGTGAACATCAGCAGATGCACCAGCGTCTCGGGGCAGCGCAAACGATGCAGCGCATGGCCCAACGTGACCGGTTCCATCGTGCCGACCAGCACCATCAGCGCCAGGATCACCGCATTTGCGGTAAGGGCAATTTCGACGGCCTGCCAAAAGCCCTGCCAACTGGCGGTAAAGCCCCAAAGCGAAAAGATCGGATCGCCGGGCACGGAAAACGGCAACAGCACCAGCATGAATATGATGAACCCGTCCATCATCGCCATACGCTTCAACGTCGAGCGCCATGGCAGGCGGGATACCGCAAGCAGCGACAGCGCGATCATCAACGCTGCGGTCAGCGCCACCAGCGAAGACAACGCGACGACAACAATCGCAAACAGACAGGCCATGACGATACGCATGCGAGGATCGAGCGGGCTAATCATTCCCTGCCGTTCAGGGCCGACAGCCCCGGCCAATGCCTTGTCCTGTGACCCCAGTACGTGTGCCATCAGGAAGACCGCTTTCGCCGGGCGGCTATATAGAAGCCAACCCCGAACAGGCCGAAGATGTACCCGATCCCGCCAAGTATGGATTGCAAATCGTTGTGTTCGCGATAGGCGGCGATCTCACGCCGCAGCGGGCGGATTTCGTCTCGCACGGCCTCTGCGATGAGCCGCCGTTCTTCGTCGGTCAGCGATGCCACCGACCCATTGCCAGCTATCGCTTCGGCAGACACCGCTTTATTCTCGGAGAGGCTTTCCTTGCCGACTGCAACGCCCATGATCCCGGCCACGTCCTGCGCCGACATGACAACTTCGGCCACATGGCCTGCGCCAAGATCGGCATAGAACGTGTGCGCTATGGCGGTAGTCGGCGTGAACAGGAAAAACCCATCCGCATCGGTCACTGTGCGGCCCAGCTCCGACCCATCCGGACCAGTCACGATCACCTCGGTATCGGTTGCCATGTCACCGTTGGAAAAGCCAATCTCTCCTTCGATGGCGTCACCCGAGGCAAAAACCCCGGCGATCACCTTATGTGCGAAAGCGGGCAAAGGCGCACAACAAATGGCAAAGATCAGCGCAAACCGTATCATGCGATTGTCCTTGTGACGAATAGCTCGGGTTTGACCTTGCGCGCCAGCAGGACAGCAAATCCGGTCAGCACCGCCTCGATTACCATCACTGGGATATGGGCAAAGAACACGAGTTTCGCCGCAGGCAGGAATGCATCCCCCGACAACGCCAGCGATATGCCAACCATGATCGTCGTGGCGGCAATGGCAAACGCGCCGCCAACTCCACCCCAAATTGCACCGGCCACAGGCGTGCCGCGCCCGATCAGTGGCCGGAACAGCATTCCGGCCAATACCGCCGGCAAAGCGATGTTGAGCGTGTTGATGCCCAATACGGTCAACCCGCCAAAGCCAAAGAACACCGCCTGCAGCAACAGGCCCACGAACAGGGCCGGAAATGCGGCCCAGCCGAGCAAAAGCCCGGCCAGACCGTTGAGGATCAGATGCACTGACGACGGCCCGATCGGCACGTGAATCAGTGAAGCCACGAAAAAGCTGGCCGAAAGCACCCCGGCTGTGGGGATACGATCCAGATCAAGCGACCGCAGCCCGATGGCGATCCCACCTGCGGCGGCGACCGCACCGCCGATCACAACCGGGTTGGACAGGGCACCGTCGACGATGTGCATCCGGGGTTACTCCAGATCCCAGGCGCGGATCCAGATCACCGCATCCTGGCTCAGTTCTTTGCCCTCATGCTCGGTCGCGGGGCCCGAACCAAGTGCTGCAAATCCCCAGTATCCGGCTTTTGGAACCCCGAAGGAGAAATAGCCATTGGCGTCCGAAATCGCGACAACGGCGCCGCCGGGCATTGGCGATACGGTCGGATCCGAGGACGCGGCGCTGTCCATTTTCGGCTCTGCTGCCATGTACTCGATCTCGATCTCGGCCCCGGCGACCGGTTGACCGTCGGCCAGAACCTGACCGGTAAAGGTCGAGCCCGCGACGATGTTGTAGGGCTTGTTCAGCGGGATGATCTCGGTCGGCAGACCGGCGGGGTTCATCCAATCGGTCGGCAGCTGATTGCGGTTCAGGAACGCCTTGGTGATCTGCTGGATATAGATGTCCTCGGATTCCTCATAATAAGGCTGAGGCACCGTGACCATGACATAGTCGCCCGACCGCTTGACCGGCACCGACCCCTTGAAAGCCGCACCTTCGTTTTCAGGGCTGGTGAAGCGCACAGGCTCCAGCGTCTCTAGCAGATCCGTCTTTTCGCCATTGTGGATCACATAGAATTCCTGAGGCTTTTCCAGATCCATGACGCGGCCGTTTTCAAACGGGTGCCAGAAGATCAGCTTGACCGGCACATCGCCCGGCGCATCAATCATGGTGTCCGTGGTGTATTCCAGCAGAAAATGTGCTTGCGCGATCGCTGGAATAGTCAGCGCAACCGCAGCCGTGCAGAGCAGCTTTTTCATGGGGTCTTCTTCCTTGTCCCGACGTGCCAACCCCGGCACGCATTCTTGTTTGACACCGGGACGGTCCGAGCCTGCTCCCGTATTCGGGGCAACGGACCCGACGCACACCCCGGCGTCGGTGACACACCCCTTCCGAGGGTGCACATCCGGCAGGTCTCCTGACTTGCGGGTCAAAGCGTTGGGCTGGCCTTCCCGGGAAACCCCAGTGGCATGTCAGCCCTGCTCGCCGCTTACAGTTGCGGGGGCAGTTGCGGCATTGGGCGTTTGTCTGACAAAACCCGCACCGCATTCCCTTTTCTCCGGGCAAACCCGGAACCGGACACGCGACCGCAGATGCCAGACTCGGGTATCGTCCGTCAACCAAAATTCAGTCGGTTAGTGACAGCATGATACCCAGGTTATTTTCGAACACAGGCATAGTTTGGTGCTAATCTGACTCGCGTGCAAAGGCCTCCAGAACGGGATGAAATGACATGGCATCGAAAAAAGACCTGCTCAAAAAGCTGTTGAAAGGCATCGAGACCGGAGATCCCGAAGCCGCAACCGTTGTCAACGAAGCCAGATACATTCAGCACAATCCCCAGACACATGAAGGTAGCGAGGGCTTGGCCAATCTGTTCGCGCGGTTGGCCAAAACGAATCCCCGGGTCACTTTCATGAGGGTGTTCGAAGATGGTGACTTTGCTTTTGCGCATAACGAATACGACTTTTCCAGCCTGCGCGCCGCGTTCGAGGTGTTTCGGTTCGAGGATGGCAAGGCGGTCGAACATTGGGACAACATCCAACCCCTCAAAGGCCCGAACCCGTCAGGCCGTGGCATGCTGGACGGCAGCGCGGACACCACGGATTTAGACAAGACCGAGCAGAACCGGGATCTTGTGCGCCGGTTTGCCGAACAGGTGCTGGTTGGAGGTCAGACTGATCTGCTCGCGACATTCGTGCATGCAGACCTGATCCAGCACAGCCCCGAACTGGGCGACGGAGCGGACGCCTTTCGCGCCGCATTGGACGCGGTCCAGGACGGTACGCGGCTGATCCAGCACCACAAATTGCATCGTGTTTTGGCTGAGGGCAACTTTGTCCTTTGCATGTGCGAAGGCAGCAAGGCTGGGGTTCATACCAGTTTCTATCACCTGTTCCGCGTTCACGATGATCTGATCGCCGAGCATTGGGACACAGTCGAAACCATCGCTCCGCGCAGCGAATGGAAAAACGACAACGGAAAATTCTGAACGCGGACAACGGGATGTGCCTCACATCGCAAACGCCGTTTTAACAGAAACACTCCCGGTAGATTGGGCCGGGTTAAGTTCGGGAATATTGTGTGAAAGTGATGGGTGGCGGAGACGAAGGGATTCGAACCCTCGAGACCCTTCCGGGCCTACTCCCTTAGCAGGGGAGCGCCTTCGACCACTCGGCCACGTCTCCGCCGACGGGTATATCCTTGCAAGCAGCGGGAATACAAGGCGAAATTTCCATGTTGTGCTGTATCCTGGCAAATCTGCAGAACCTGTTGAAATTACGGTGAAACACCGGGAATTGCATTTGTGCGCGGCGGTGCATTCCGGGTGAACGCCGACCATCTCGAACAGAAAACCGCGCCGGCTGGTGGACTTGTGATGAGGGCTGGTGCTGAATCAGCGATGACGTGTGCGGATTGAGCCGCCGGCTTCAACCAATTGTTCATCAAAACACCGTTGATGCTGGCGAGCCTCGGAACGATTTCGACAGGTCAGCCGTGAATCCATGACCCCATTAGGCCTCGGGTACCGACCCGAATGGGCCCAATACTTGCCAAACATATCTGTTTCAGTGCATATTTGTTCAGATTTTATAACATAAATGACCAAACAAAGTAAGCATTCTGAGGTGCAAAATCGGGCGTGGGGCGTTTGTCGCCCCAACGGGAACCTTTGGGGGAAGGGACTTGGTTTTGGCCTGGGTAAAAGTT
Organism: Ruegeria sp. CH11; assembly: GCF_056537105.1. Classification (NCBI taxonomy): domain Bacteria; kingdom Pseudomonadati; phylum Pseudomonadota; class Alphaproteobacteria; order Rhodobacterales; family Roseobacteraceae; genus Ruegeria; species Ruegeria sp. CH11. The sequence goes on along the minus strand of NZ_JBQFQX010000003.1, from coordinate 225,679 downwards.
TTTGTATTCGCATTATTCATTGTGACGCTACCGGCGTCAGTATCAGCCGCAATCGGGAAGGTGCTAAGCGTCAAGCCTGGCGCCGAAGTGGTTCGTGCCGGAAAGACCATGACCCTGCGCAAGGGAATGGATGTGGCATCGGGCGACATGATTACCACGAACCGGTCGGGTGTGGTGCAGTTGATCTTTGTTGACCAGACCAAGATTGCCGTCGGTCCAAACGCCAAGATGGTGCTGGATGTGTCGATGCTGCGCGGAAATCGCAAGGCCAAAAGCTTTGCGGTGCAGGCTTTGGGTGGAAGCTTTCGATTTATTTCCGGCAACAGCAAAAAGCGGGCCTATTCCATCAAAACGCCAACAGCCACGATGGCGGTGCGGGGAACAACATTCGATATCTGGGTACCGTCCGGCAGCCAGAGTGCGATGCTGGTTCTCGAAGGCGAGGTGCAGATGTGCAGCCTGCGAGGCGGTTGCCGTCGTGGGGATTCGCAATGCAGCATGTTTGCCACCGGCCCGTCCGGGGGGGTCGGCCAGCCGGTCAGCGCTGCGCAATACGACAAGGCTGTGTCCAGCGGGTTTCCATTCCTGCAAGCACAGCAGCGGTTGCTGCCGCCGTTGCGGGTGAATATCGGCGGATGCTCGGGGACCGAGGCGCTGGCCCCACGGGTGCGAGCGGAAACACAAGAACCACGTCAGCGCGAAGAAGCAGAGCAACCCGAAGCGGCCCGATCATCCGCTGGCGCAAGATCGGCAAGCCGTTCGGCTCCGACACGATCCGACCCACCAGCCACGCGTGCCGAGGCGCGGGCTGGCTCGACGACGAGTGCCAGTTCCACGGCCGGTAGCGTCAGCGTGTCGGTGAACCTCTCAGATGATGGACCGGGTGGGTCAGGTACGTCCGCCAGTGCGACGGCCGGAGGAATTACAGCCGAGGCCGAAACGAGATAGCCGCGATGAAACCTGTCTCGTCCCCTTTGCCCACAGGAGTTTGGCGTGGCGGGTAACGCCAAAGGCTCGTTGGCGCGGCGGCTGGGTTTTCGCTTGGTCGGGCTGGGTTTGATCCTGTTTGGCTGCTTCATTCGCGTTTTGGACCCCTATCCGGTTCAGATGTCGCGCTTCATCTACTTCGATGTCTTGCAAAGGGTCTCGCCGCGCGCATATGACCCGGATCTGCCAGTGCGGGTTGTCGATATTGATGAACGATCTCTGGCGGCTTGGGGTCAATGGCCCTGGCCGCGGACGCAACTGGCGCAGATGGTCGAGCGTCTGGGCCACTATGGTGCAGCGTCCATTGCCTTTGACATGCTGTTTGCCGAACCCGACCGCTATAGCGTGTCGCGGCTGTTGCAGGACCCTGCGCTGGCGGATGTCCTGCGGGCGGACCGGGCTGCTCGGCTACTGGACAACGATGTGGTGTTCGGTGCGGAAGTTGCCAATTGGCCTGTTGTTATGGGAGTCGCAGCCCGATCCACCGACAGCGGCACCGTCGTCACGCCCAAGGCCGGGCTGGTTGAAATCGGTGAGCAACCTGCCGCCGGTCTTGTGAGTGTTCCGCACTGGACCCCTCTTGCACCGCCCTTGGGCGACGACGCGCTGGGGATCGGGGGCGTCAATGTCTCGCCCTTGGATGGGCTGGGGGTGGTGCGACGCGTGCCGGTGCTGTGGTCCGGTCCCGGCGGCGTCATGCCTGGCTTGGGTGTCGAAGCGCTGCGCGTTGCCATGGGCGAGTCTGTCTATTTTGCCGAAGGTTCGCAGGATGAGGTTGGCATCATGCTGGCGGTCGGCATCGGGGACTTCCTGTTGCCGACCACGGAAAACGGTGAGATCTGGGTGCGCTACAGGCGCGATCATCCGGGCCTTTATCTTTCGGCAGATGATATCATGCAGCGCGGTGACGACCCCGATCTGAGGGCCCAGATCGAGGGGCGGATCATTTTGGTCGGGACTTCGGCGGCGGGTCTGTTCGACATGCGCGAGACGACGTTGGGCGAATCCGTCCCTGGTGTGTCGATTCACGCGCAGATCATCGAGCAAATCATTCTGGGGGACACGCTCAGCCGGTCCGACGTCACCGCAGCGCTGGAGTTGCTGGCCTTTGTCATTCTGGGCATGGTGGTGACGTTCGTGATGTCCAGATACGGCGCGGTGGCATCCTTTGTCGCCGGTGGGGTGGCTGCTGCGGCTGTGATCGTGGTCAGTTGGCTGGCGTTTCAAAACCACTCGGTTCTGTTTGACGCGACTTTTCCGCTGGCGGGCGGGATGGCCAATTTCGGGCTGCTGGCGGGCTACCTCTTTATTTCGACCGAACGCGAAAAACGGGTCATTCGCCGCACCTTCTCGCACTATGTCGCGCCCGAGATACTGGACGAGATGGAGGCCAGTGGTCATCAGCTGAAACTTGGCGGCACCTCGCAGGAGATCACGGTGATGTTCTCGGATATCCGCGACTTCACACCTTTGTCCGAATCCGTTTCAGCCACCGAATTGGTCACCTTGCTGAACGCTCTGTTCTCGGAAATTGGGGATCAAATCCTGATCGAGCGCGGAACTATCGACAAATTCATCGGGGACGCGGTCATGGCATTCTGGAACGCGCCCGTGCCGGTCGCGGATCATCCGTTACGTGCGGCGCAGGCGGCGTTGCAAATGCGCCGGGCGCTGGCCGATTTCAATGCAGCACCCATCATGCGCGGGCGGCCCGCCCTTGCCCTGGCGACCGGTTGTGCGACGGGCGCTGCTTGCGTTGGAAATATCGGTTCGCGCCGCAGGTTCAACTATACCGTCATCGGCGATGTCGTGAATGTCGCCGCACGGATCGAACAGACCTGCCGCCATGTGGACTATGACATTCTGCTTTCAAGCGCGATCCATGCGGCGGTTGGTCAGAAACTGGCGATGTTGGAGGCCGGGTTCGTTGACCTAAAAGGCAAGGCCGAGCCCGAGCCGGTCTTTGTGCTTGTCGGCGACCGAGCAATGGCAGAGTCCCGGGATTTTCAGGCGTTGCGCAGCAAGCACCAAACTCTGATTTCCGCGATCCGTGAACATCGACCGCGGGATGAGGTGTCCGGCCTTTGCCGCGCGTGTTCAGCATTGGCCGTCGATCTTGAGCCTGGATTGAAACGGTTCTTCAACGCATTGCCGCGAAGGATGGTGGATTTCCAGGCCGCAAGCCGGGACGGGCGGGCTGAATTCAGCCACCATGATGCTGCTGGTCGGGTCGAAAGACTGCGCTCGGGCAGCTAACGCGCCACAACGAAACGGGCCGCGGCGTTTTCACGCTGCGGCCCGTCGTGTTCGGTCAGATGGATCGGTCTCGCCCCCTCGAATACTATCTAAAACAAAACCGGCTAAAACTTTCGATATATTCGAGACTGATCTGACATCCGAACCGGAACACCCTCATACTGTACCATCGAAGCAGGGCGTTCAGTGAAGAAGTTCACATTAAGGTAAAATTTTTCAGGCCCGCCACTCAAAAAAACCGGGACCCGCTTGTTTTAGCAGAGAATTTGCCAGTTCGCGGCCCAGATCAGCGGCATCTTCGGTTGGGCCTTCAATCGATTCTGAGATGGATTCGGACCCGTCAGGGCGCAAAACCTGACCGCGAAGACGCAGGGAATTGCCGTCAAGTTCGGCCAGCCCGGCAATCGGCGTTTCGCAAGACCCGTCGAGCCCGGCCAGCAAGCTGCGCTCGGCGGCAAGCCGGTCGGCAGTTGTGGCGCAATGAATGGCTGCCAGAAGATCACCCGCACGCTTGTCGTCAGCGCGTCTTTCGATCCCGATTGTGCCTTGCGCTATGGCTGGCAACATGGCGTCGGGGGAAATTGCGGTGGCAGGAACATCCTGCATTTGCAGACGACGAAGACCTGCCATTGCCAGAAAGGTACAGTCGGCGACTCCGTCGGCCAGCTTCTTCAGCCGGGTCTGAACATTGCCGCGAAACTCAACCACGTTCAGGTCCGGGCGGCGGTTCAGCAACTGCGCGCGCCGCCGCAGCGACGAGGTGCCAACCACCGCGCCCTCGGGCAGGTCCTCGAGCGTTTTCAGCCGGGGCGAAATGAAGGCGTCGCGTACATCTTCGCGCGGCAGGTATGTATCCAGCACCAATCCATCCGGCTGCTCGACCGGCATGTCCTTGGTCGAATGCACCGCGATATCAATGTCGCCGCGCAGCATCGCTTCTTCGATTTCCTTGGTGAACAGACCCTTGTTGCCGATCTCTTTCAGCGGACGGTCTGCGTCGATCATTGCCCGATTGTCACCGGTGGTCTTGATCACCACGATCTCGAACGCCTCTTGCGGCAGATCAAAAGCGATGCCCAGCCGCTGACGGGTCTCATGGGCCTGCGCCAGCGCCAGCGGCGATCCGCGTGTTCCGATTTTCAAGGGCGATGCGGGTGTGGGAAGTGACAGACTCATGCGCCAAGCTTTAGTCGCGTCACATTGCCCTGACAATGGGGGCAGAGCTTGACAAATTGCCACTGAGGGCCGACCCGTTGCCGCACAGCTGTAGAATTGGGGACAGGCATGGCCGGGAAAAAGAAATTGCTGCGGGCGCTGGCAGGAGAGGCGCAGGATGTGCCCCCGATCTGGATGATGCGGCAAGCGGGGCGGTATCTGCCCGAATACCGCGCGACGCGGGCGCAAGCCGGGGATTTCCTGTCGCTGTGCTATAACCCCGAGCTTGCCGCCGAGGTCACGTTGCAGCCCATTCGCCGCTATGGATTTGACGCGGCGATCCTGTTTGCCGACATACTGCTGGTGCCGCAGGCGCTGGGGGCTGATCTGTGGTTCGTCACTGGCGAAGGGCCCCGGCTGTCGACCATAACCCAGCAATCGGATTTCGACGCTTTGAAGCCGGTGGATGCGATCCATGAAACCCTTTCGCCGGTCTATGAAACCGTGCGCATCCTGTCGCGCGCATTACCATCCGAGACCACGTTGATCGGATTTGCAGGCGCGCCCTGGACGGTGGCGACTTATATGATCGCCGGGCGCGGCACCCCTGATCAAGGGCCGGCTCATTCTCTGCGCGAGCAGGAAACCGTGCTGTTCGAGGCGTTGCTGGACCGGATCACCGCAGCGACGATTGAATATCTGTCCGCTCAGATCGAAGCTGGTGCCGAAGTGGTCAAGATCTTCGACAGCTGGGCCGGATCGCTGAAAGGTGCGGCTTTTGAAAAATACGCGGTCGAGCCTTGCCGTATCATCACCCAGGCCATCAACCAGCGCCATCCAGGCATTCCCGTGATCGGGTTCCCGCGCGAGGCGGGCGAGGGCTATGTCGGGTTCGCCAAGGCAACCGGCGTGGATTGTGTGGCGCTGGACAATTCCGTTTCGCCCGATTGGGCTTCACGGCATGTGCAGGTGGATGGTTGCGTTCAGGGCAATCTGGCCTCGTCCCATATGGTGACAGGTGGACAAGCTCTGGTCGATGAAACCCGATCCATTGTCGAGGCGTTTTCAAACGGGCCGCATATCTTCAACCTCGGGCACGGGATCACACCCGATGCCGATCCGGCGAATGTGCAACTGATGATCGACACCGTTCGCGAGGGCTAGGCAAGGGAAGGGGCCAGCCCTCTTCTTCGCCTGCGGCGTCTTCCCCGCCCCGGGGTAGTCTTTGCCAGATGAGGGGTGGATCGGAAGGGCGTTCTGCGCGCTTGTTTTCCCGAAACGCGCAGTGTTATGTGCTTGGAAGGCTTGCGCCGCGCCGGTCAGAACAAGGGAACCGCATGACGACCATTCTTTCCATCAATGACCTGCGCAAGTCCTATGCTGGCGGGTTCGAGGCGCTGAAAGGCGTATCTCTGGAGATTGAGGAAGGGGAAATTCTGGCGCTGTTGGGGCCTAATGGCGCCGGCAAGACAACGCTGATTTCGACCGTGTGCGGGATCACGACACCGACCTCTGGATCGGTGTCGGTCGGCGGATACGATATCCAGTCGGACTTTCGGGCCGCGCGCAAAATGATTGGCCTGGTGCCCCAGGAAATAGCGCTGGAGCCGTTCGAAAAGGTTTGGAACACGGTCCGTTTCTCACGCGGCCTCTTTGGTCACGGTCGAGACAATGCCCGGATCGAAGAAATCCTGCGCACGCTGTCTCTGTGGGACAAGCGCAACAATGCGATCAAGGAACTGTCCGGCGGGATGAAGCGGCGTGTGCTGATCGCCAAGGCGCTGGCGCATGAACCCCGCGTTCTGTTTCTGGACGAACCCACCGCGGGTGTGGACGTGGAACTGCGCAAGGACATGTGGCAGATCGTGGCCGAGTTGAAACAGGCCGGTGTGACCATCATCCTGACCACGCATTACATCGAAGAGGCCGAGGCCATAGCCGATCGCATTGGCGTCATCGACAAGGGCGAACTGTTGTTGGTGCAGGACAAAGACGCGCTGATGGCGCAAATGGGGAAAAAGCAGATCGAGGTCATGTTGACGGAACCGATCAGCGTCATTCCCGATGCTTTGTCGGAGCATGGCCTGACCCTGAACGGCGCCGGCGACGCGCTGATCTATACCTACGACATTCATGCCGAACGCACCGGTATCACCACCTTGCTGAACGATGTCGCACAGGCGGGACTGGTGCTGCGGGACGTGCAGACTCGGCAATCGAGTCTTGAGGAAATTTTCGTCAATCTGGTGTCGGGAGAGCCCGCATGAACTGGTCCGCCATCGCCGCCATCTACCGGTTCGAAATGGCCCGGTTCTTTCGCACGCTGGCGCAGAGCTTTCTGTCTCCGGTTCTGTCCACGTCGCTGTATTTCGTCGTGTTCGGAACCGCCATCGGCAGCCGGATCCAAGAGGTCGAGGGCGTGTCCTACGGTGCGTTCATCGTACCTGGCCTGATCATGCTGTCGGTCGTGATGCTTGCGATTTCAAACGCTTCGTTTGGCATCTATTTCCCCAAGTTTCTGGGAACGATCTATGAACTGCTTTCGGCCCCGGTCAATTTCATCGAGATCGTGATCGGTTACGTCGGCGCCGCCGCGACCAAGTCGTTGTTTGTCGGGCTCGTGATTTTGATCACGGCCACGTTCTTCGTTGAAATACGGATTGAACACCCGTTTGCCATGGCGGCGTTTCTGATTCTGACCTGCCTCAGCTTCTCGCTTCTGGGCTTCATCATCGGCATCTGGGCCAGCAATTTTGAACAGATGTCACTGGTGCCGCAGCTTGTGGTAACGCCACTGATCTTTCTGGGCGGGACCTTCTATTCGATCTCGATGCTGCCGCCCCTGTGGCAGACAATCACGCTGTTCAATCCGGTTGTCTACCTGATCTCGGGTTTCCGCTGGTCTTTCTATGGTCTGGCTGATGTGCCGATTGTTTTCAGCCTGTTGGCAATCCTTGCCTTTACCGGTGGCTGTCTGGCCATTATCGGCTGGATATTCAAAACCGGCTGGCGCATCCGCAGCTAGGGCGTTGCATTTTTGCCCGCAGGATGTGTTATTTTGGTTGTCGTTGCGTTTATGGCCGGAAGGTTCCCTTGTTTAACGGTTTGGCGCACTCTACATCGGCACCCATGAAACTCAGCCTGCCGTTTGTCAAAAAGCCGCCGCTGGTGGCAATTGTCCGTTTGTCCGGTGCCATCGGCATGGCCGGTCGCGCGTCGTTGAACGACACCTCGCTGGCCCCCGTTTTGGAAAAAGCATTCCGCAAGGGAAAGCCCGCCGCCGTCGCGCTTGAGGTCAACTCGCCCGGCGGTTCACCGGTGCAAAGCTCTTTGATCGGGGCGCGGATCAGACGTCTGGCGGAAGAACTGGATATTCCCGTTTATGCCTTTGTCGAAGACGTGGCGGCCTCGGGTGGCTACTGGCTGGCGGCGGCCGCGGATGAGATCTGGGCGGATGACAGTTCGGTGCTGGGCTCGATCGGTGTGATATCGTCGGGCTTTGGCGCGCATGTTCTGTTGGCCCGGCAGGGGGTCGAGCGTCGCGTGCATACCGCAGGACAGTCCAAATCAATGCTGGACCCGTTTGTGCCGGAAAAGAAAGAGGACGTGGCGCGACTCAAGGTTTTGTTGGATGACATTCACCAGAATTTCATCACCCATGTGAAGACCCGCCGCAGCGGCAAGCTGGACGACAACGCCGATCTGTTCAACGGCGAGGTCTGGTTGGCGCGCCGCGCGCAGCAGCTTGGGCTAATCGACGGGATCGCGCATCTCAAACCCAAGATGCAGGAGCGGTTTGGCGACAAGGTCAGGTTCCGCCGCTACGGGCTGCGCAAACCGATCTGGTCGCGTTTTGGGGCTGCATTGGCACAGGACGCCGTCGCCGGTCTGGAGGAGCGCGCAGCCTATGCGCGTTTCGGTTTGTGACGTGATCATCAAAGCGGTCACTCTGTTTCTGATCGGTATGGTGGTGCTGGCCATGTTCGGTAAGCTGCGCTTTCCCGGTCAAACCCGGCTGAGCTCTGCCAAATGTCCGCGCTGTGGACGGTTTCGGATCGGCAAAGGCCCCTGTGCCTGTGAAAAAGGAGGCCGCGGATGACGGCGTGGCTGCTTTCCGGCCTTGGGTTGGTGATCCTTTTGCTGGCAGGGGATGCGCTGGTACGGGGTGCGGTGAACCTCAGCCTGCGACTGGGTGTGCCGGCGCTGATTGTCAGCCTGACGATTGTCGCCTTTGGTACCTCGGCACCCGAATTGCTGATTGCGATCAGCGCGGTCAAGGAAAACGCGCCGGGCATCGCGCTGGGCAACGTGGTCGGGTCGAACACTGCCAACATCCTGTTGGTTCTTGGCCTGCCCGCGCTGTTGGCCACGCTGCACACAAGCGAGTGTGACAGCCGCAAAAACTATGTCTTCATGCTGATTGCTTCGGTGTTGTTCATGGGCCTCGCCTTCTGTGGGGTCTTCAACCTGTTCAGCGGCGCAATTCTGCTGGCGGCGTTGGCGCTGATCCTGATGAATGCCTTTCGCGAGGCAAAGGCCCATCGCAAGGCCTGCGGCGACGCATGTGCCGATGATGATGAGTTGGAGGGTCTCGAGGAAGTCGACCCGGACATGCCGTATTGGAAGCTTTCGGTCTACCTGATCCTGGGATTGATCGGATTGCCTATGGGTGCGCATCTGCTGGTCGAAAACGCAACGGTCATCGCACAGGAATATGGCGTCAGCGAAACGGTGATCGGTTTGACCCTGGTCGCCGTTGGAACCTCGCTGCCGGAACTGGCCACGACGGTGATGGCGGCCCTGCGCAGGCAGGCGGATGTGGCGCTGGGCAATGTGATCGGGTCGAACATGTTCAACCTGCTGGCCATCGTCGGGATTGCCACCCTGTTCGGCCGCATTCCGGTCGATCCCGAGTTTTTGCGCTTTGACCTGTGGGTCATGCTGGGCGCGTCGCTGCTGTTGGTGCCGTTTGTTTTCTTCAAACGCGACATCACACGCATCTGGGGCGTGATTTTGACCCTGCTCTATGTGGCTTATATCGCCGTCTTGCTGGCGTGATCTGATCGACGGAGGCCCCAATGACCCGAGCTTTGGTAACCGGTGCCGGACAGCGATTGGGGCGGGCCATGGCGCTGTATCTGGCGCAGCGCGGATATGATGTTGCCATCCACTATGTTTCGTCGCGCGCAGGGGCAGACGAAACCGTCCGTGAGATCCAGGCGCTGGGCAGAAACGCGGTCGCGTTGCATGCGGATCTGCTGGATGAAGATCAGGTCAACGCCCTGCTGCCGCGCGCTGCCGATGCCTTGGGCGGGGCGATCACCTGCCTCGTCAACAACGCCTCGATTTTTGAATATGACAATATCCATACGGCAACCCGGCAAAGCTGGGACCGTCATATGGACAGCAACCTCAGGGCACCGTTTGTGCTGACGCAGGCCATGTCCGAACAGGGGCTGGAACCGGTAACGGACGACGCGGGCGAGCCTGTCGCCACAGGCCTGATCGTCAATATGGTGGACATGCGGGTGCGAAAACTGACGCCCGAGTTCATGACCTACACGATTGCCAAGATGGGCCTGTGGGCATTGACGCGGACTGCGGCTCAGGCGCTGACCCCGGCGATCCGGGTAAATGCAATCGGCCCGGGCCCAACATTGCGCGGCCATCGTCAGAGCCAGGGGCACTTCGACGCGCAACGCCGGAACACGGTGCTGGAACGCGGTGCGAACCCATCGGACATCACTGCTGCCTTGGGGTATTTTCTGAACGCCCGCGCGGTCACCGGGCAGCTATTATGCGTCGATGGCGGCCAGCATCTGGTCTGGCAAACTGCAGATGTTCTGGGCGTTGAATAGGTAAAACTCGTACAAGTTTTGCACCGCTCTCGATCCTGTTACAGGTCCGTTACAAAATTGTCTTGTTTTTCATACACTTGTTTCATATCGAAAAAAATATCGTTGGAAAGCAATGGGTTAAGTATCTGCCTATTTTTTAGGCAGATCAGGGAAAGGGCAATGATTCAAGGGAAAATCCAAGGTGTGAAAAACTTATCTGCACAGTTATCCACAGAAACCGTGGATTTGTTTCCTCTTGATCTGAGTGGCGCAAGATTGCAGCCATCGCCAGAGAATCATATTTCAAGGTTATGACAGCACAGGGCGATTCAGATTCGGACACTCAGCAGACCGGCTATGCCTGTATCCAGCGCTATGTGAAGACGCTGGACAGCTCGCCTGGGGTCTATCGGATGCTGGATGGGGACAGCCGGGTTCTCTACGTGGGCAAGGCCCGCAATCTTCGCGCGCGGGTGTCGAACTATGCACGGCCGGGTCACTCGGGGCGGATCGAACGGATGATCGCCGCGACTTCGTCGATGATGTTTCTGACAACCCGCACGGAAACCGAGGCGCTGCTGCTGGAACAGAACCTGATCAAGCAGCTAAAACCCAAATACAACGTTCTGCTGCGGGACGACAAAAGCTTTCCCAACATCCTGGTGGCCAAGGATCACGCCTTTCCGCAGATCAAGAAACATCGCGGGGCCAAAAAGGAAAAGGGGGCTTATTTCGGGCCCTTTGCCAGCGCCGGTGCGGTGAACCGGACGCTGAACCAGCTGCAAAAGGCTTTCCTTCTGCGCAATTGCTCGGATTCGATGTTTGAAAGCCGCACGCGTCCCTGTTTGCTCTATCAGATCAAGCGCTGCTCGGGGCCATGCGTTGATCTGATTTCCGAGGGCGACTACCGCGAAAGCGTACGGGATGCCGAGCGGTTTCTGTCAGGGCGGTCCACAAAGGTGCAAGAGGAACTGGCCGAGCAGATGATGGCCGCCTCTGAGGCGATGGAGTTCGAACGCGCGGCCGGCCTGCGCGACCGTATCCGGGCGCTGACACAGGTGCAGACCTCTCAGGGTATCAACCCGCGCGGTGTGGCCGAGGCGGATGTGATTGGCCTGTATATGGACAGCGGTCAGGCCTGCGTTCAGGTGTTTTTCATCCGCGCAAATCAGAACTGGGGCAACAAGGACTTTTACCCTCGGGTCGGCCCGGACGTGTCGGCGGCCGAGGTGATGGAGGCATTCCTCGGCCAGTTCTACGACAACAAGGAACCGCCCCGACAACTGATCTTGTCGGACGGGATCGAAAACGCTGATCTGATGCAGCAGGCGCTGTCAGAAAAGGCTGGTCGGAAGGTCGAGATTCTGGTGCCGCAGCGGGGCGAGAAACAGGAACTGGTGGCGGGTGCGCTGCGCAACGCGCGCGAGTCTCTGGCCCGGCGCATGTCAGAAAGCGCGACTCACGCCAAGCTGCTGCGCGGCGTGGCCGAGGCGTTTGATCTGGATGGTCCGCCGACCCGGATCGAGGTCTATGACAACAGCCATATTCAAGGCACCAACGCGGTGGGCGGGATGATTGTGGCCGGGCCCGAAGGGTTCATGAAAAACGCCTATCGCAAGTTCAACATCCGCGGTGATGACCTGACGCCCGGCGACGATTTCGGCATGATGAAAGAGGTCCTGACCCGTCGCTTTACCCGCTTGCAAAAGGAAGATCCTGACCGCGACAAGGGGATGTGGCCCGACCTGCTGCTGATTGACGGCGGCGCCGGGCAGGTGAGCGCGGTACACGAGATCATGGTTGAGCATGGTGTCGAAGACATCCCGATGGTCGGCGTAGCCAAAGGTGTCGACCGCGATCACGGCAAGGAAGAGTTCCACCGCGCCGGCCAGCGCCCCTTTGCCCTGAAACGCAATGACCCGGTTCTGTACTTCATACAGCGCTTGCGGGACGAGGCGCATCGCTTTGCCATTGGCACCCATCGGGCCAAACGGGCCAAAGCGGTGGGCGCGACCCCGCTGGACGAAATCACCGGCGTAGGTGCTGCGCGCAAACGGGCTTTGCTGGCACATTTTGGCAGTGCAAAAGCGGTCAGCCGGGCCAATCTGGCCGATCTGAAGGCGGTTGAGGGGATATCAGCGGGGCTGGCGCAAAAGGTCTATGACTTCTTTCACGACAAGGGCTAGGCCCGCCGACCGCGCCACAGAATATAGAGGCCCGATGCCACGATCAGTGCGCTGCCGATCCACATGGTCCGGGTCAGCTGCTCTCCGAACAGAGCGACACCCAGCCCGATCCCGAACAGCAGGCGCGAATAGCGAAACGGCGTGACCGCAGAAACCTCGCCCGTCCGCATCGCCTTCATCAGCGCGCTGTAGGCAACCACACCCAGGGCAACTGCGCCGGTCAGATACAGGCTTGTACCAAACGATGCCGGTTGTGCCGGTGTACCCTCGATCGGCCAATAGGCAAGGCCCGCTACAATGATGCAAAGAAACCCGTAGAACCCCAGAACCTCGGTGCCCAAGGTGGCTGGGGCGGCGCGGCTTGCCAGATCGCGCCCGGCAAAGCCGAACATTCCAAGGACCGCAAGCAGCGATAGTGCAGAAAAGCTCTGACCGGTGGGTTGGATTACGATCACCACACCGATCATACCGATCAGGATCGCGCTCCAGCGTCGCCACCCGACGGTTTCGCCAAAAAACAACGCTGCCCCGGCGACGACAACCAGCGGGGTGGCCTGCAATATCACTGTTGCCGAGGACAAAGGCGTCAGTGCGATGGCCAGCACATAGAGCAGCCGACCCAAAATTTCAAAGACGACGCGTATCAACATCGGCCGCGACAAAACATCCGGGTGCAGCAGCGACGTGCCACGAACACGGGCCACAAATCCGAAGATCAGCGTCCCGCCCAGCCCAAACAGAACCAGGATCTGCCAGATCGGCAAATGCGCCGATGCACCCTTCAGCAACGCATCTTCAGCGGCAAAACACGCCATCGCGGCGATCATCCAGCCGCTGCCGATCAGGTTCGACCGGGGGTCGGTTTGAATATGCGTTGTCATAAGGAGAGCGCTCTTGGCCAGTTACCGGCGCAATCTGGCGGGAAACCAGCGCCGAGCCAAGCGATAACCGGTTGATGCGACGAACTGTGGCGTTTTGGCCAAGCGTCTGGCAACGGAGCAGATTTTTACCGCCCCGTCTTTTATGTCCGTGACCAGCATTGTAGGGTCCGTTGCATGAAGTGGAACTTGCCGAATATCCTGACCGTCCTGCGCCTTTTGGCCGCCCCCGGTCTGGCCATCATGTTTCTGTATTTCACCCGACCCTATGCAGACTGGTTCGCCCTGATCCTGTTCCTCTCGGCGGCGATCACCGACTGGTTCGACGGGTATCTGGCACGCGCCTGGAAGCAGGAAACCAAGATCGGGGCGATGCTTGATCCGATTGCCGACAAGGCGATGGTGGTCATCGCGCTGATGATCCTTGTGGGATATTCCGCCGAACACTGGACGCCCTGGCTGGTGCTGCCCGCAACCGTGATCCTGTTTCGCGAGGTGTTCGTCTCGGGCCTGCGCGAGTATCTGGGGGATGTGGCCGGAACGCTGAAAGTGACGAAGCTGGCGAAATGGAAAACCACCGCGCAGATGGTTGCGATTGCCGTCCTGTTTTCACAGGGGATATTCGAGCACCATTTTGTCATGGGCTCATTCGGGATGGACGCTGCGACGTTGGATCAGGTGCTGAATGGTGAAATTGAGGATGTGAACGGGTTGCGCAGGCATCTGGAAGGGATGTTCTGGTCGGGACGGATCGGGTTGTGGCTGCTGTGGATCGCGGCGACGCTGACATTGATCACGGGCTATGACTACCTACGTAAAGCCATGCCTCATCTGAAGGAGAGCTGAACGGATGGATGTGCTGTATTTTGCCTGGGTGCGAGAGCGTATCGGCATCCCCAAGGAGCGGGTCGAGACCAGCGCGGCCACCGTGTCCGACCTTGTGGCTGAACTCAGCGCCCGCGAAGACCGCTATGCCGCAGCGTTCGCGGATATCTCGGCCCTGCGGGTGGCACTGGATCAGGAACTGTCTGATTTCGATGCCCCCCTGTCCGGTGTGCGCGAGGTGGCATTCTTTCCGCCGATGACGGGCGGCTGAACCTATGCGTATCGCGGTTCAGGAACACCCGTTCGATCTGGGGGCCGAAGCTAACGCCTTTGCCGAAGGCAGCGCCGCAAACGGGGCAATTGTGACATTTACCGGCGTGGTGCGCGATCTGGCCAGCGGCGATCTGGATGTGATGGAGATCGAGCATTATCCCGGCATGACCGAGCGCGCCCTGACCAAGATCGCGCAAGAGGCGCAAGCGCGGTGGTCGCTGGGCGATGTGCTGGTGATCCACCGACATGGTCGGTTGGCACCCGGTGACCGGATCATGATGGTCGCCACAGCTGCTCCGCACCGTAAGGACGCATTTGAGGCGGCCGAGTATCTGATGGATTATCTGAAATCCCGGGCACCGTTCTGGAAAAAGGAAATTACCAGATCCGGCGCGGAATGGGTGGACGCCAAGGACGAAGACGAAGACGCGCTGACCCGCTGGTAGCTGGGTCAGTCCGCGTTGTTGATGCGCCCGCGCAGTTCTTCAGCCTCTTGCCGAGCGGCACGCAGCCCGTCCATTGCCGCAGACAGTTCAGCTTCGGTTTGCGTCAGTTGGTTGGTCAGTTCAGCCTCACGCTGTTGCAGATAGGTGATCGCCTGATCGCGGGTTTCCTCGGCCTCGTGCAATTCCTGGCTCATGCGGTCCAGATCGGCCACGTCGCTTTGGCGGACGCGCGACAGGCGGTGGGCAAGCCAGTTGGCGAACCAGCCCATGCAGAAGGCTGCGAACAGGATGACGGCGGTGGCGATGACAAACTCGATTCTGTTCAACTTACTGTTCCCCTGCATCCGTTTCGGCTGCGTCCGCGTCCGATGTTTCGGCTTCTGTTTCTTCTGATCCAGATTCCAGCGCTTCAAGCCCGGTTTCCGTTTGTTCGGTTGGCTCGGGTCGGATCAGTACAAACTCGATCCGCCGGTTTTCCTCGCGGCCTTCCTCGGAATCGTTGTCGGCGATAGGCTGCGTTTCCCCATAGCCAACGGCGGAATAGCTGGAGGTCGGTATCCGCCGCCCACGCAATTCATTCAGGATGGACTGCGCCCGGGCCTGGCTGAGCTGCTGGTTCATCTCTTCGCGGCCTTGGCTGTCGGTGTGGCCTTGAATCTCCAGCCGGATCGGGCCGCATTCGCGCAAGATGTCGGCAATTCGGTTCACAGTCTCGCGAGAGTCAGCAGCAATCGTGGCTGAGCCCGGCTCGAACGCGATTTTACTACCGGTCTGGATCTCGGCGATCTGGGCTTCGCACTGTTCAGGATCAGGTGGCGCATCTTCGGGTTCCGGAGGGGTCACATAGGTGATCGCCAGGTTGAAATCCTGCGCGTCGCCCAATTGCTCAGACAGTTGACCCGCAATGCGTGCCTTTGCGTCCGGGTCATGGCTGATACCGGCAAGCTCAACCAGATCGGGGGTGACTGTCAGGGCTCCATTATGCAGCTGCGACAGCGCATCCAGCCCCGCCAGAACGCGCACGGACCAGTCTGCGGGCAGGTCGGGGACAACACGCGTGGCCAAATAGACCTGTTCAGAACCAAAAGCGGCCTGGGCGAAACTGTCGACCATGTCCCGAAGCGTTTCGTCGCCAAGGCGACCGCGCAGTTGAACCAGACCTTCCGGGCTGCGAGTTGCGGTAAACTCAACCGGGCCGGTTTGGTCTTCTATTTCCGGTTCGGGCAGTACCGCGTGCAGCACAAATACTTCGGGCAGGGCCGTTTCCAGTTCACCGACGACGCGGTCAAAAAGGGCCGGACTGACCCCTTGCGCTGCAACCAGCGTGATGTCTGCATCAGACAGGGTCACCGATCCCTGACCAAGCTCGGAAAGTGCCCGGATACTCAGTTGAGCGGCACTGGCCCATTTCGGCGACGGAACCCCAAGACCGATGGTGCAGGAATAGGGACCGGACAGACCGGCCTTTTGCGCCGCTTCGACGATCTGGTCGCGGGCGTCCTCGTCCTGAGCCGAACAGGCGTCGAACTGACCGCCTTCTTCGTTGATCAGGTACCGCAACGTGAACGGCGTGATCACCGGACGTGGGGCCGAGATCGACAGGCCGATGCGCAGGCTGGGCGGCGCTGCGCGGGTCAGGTTCTGTTCCAGCCGTTCCTTTTCCTGCTGGCTGTCGGCAATTGCCGTGATCCGAACCAGACCGGGGCTTGCGGATATCTTGGCGCGCGGCAGATCGGACAGCGCTTTGATCGCGTAGTCCAGCGCAACATCCCAACCCTGCGGAGCGGGGTGGTTTGCTGTCTCTAGCAGGTCCGAAACCGATCCGCCCGATTCCAGGCGTTCGAGACGCGCCATCAAGGCGGCGCGGTCTTCGCTGGACGGGATCAGGCCGATGAGGGAAATGCCACTGTCATTGCGCAGTATTTCAGCCGAGAATTTGGGCGGGGCAAGATTGGCGGTTGGCGCCACTTGCATTTCGTCAATCACGCGCGAGGTGTCCACTTCGGTTCCCGCTGCGGTCAGGGCATTGAACCGGATCGCCTCGCTTGGGGCGGTTCCGGTTAGAACAACACGCAGGCCATCCGACTCGACCTCGGCCCAGTCATGCCCCTGAAGGTCCAGCGCGCGGCGCACGGCCAGTTCCGAAGCGTCCTCGATCCGGGTGACAGCCAGCCCTGCGCCGACAAGGCAAAGCACTGCGGACACGGCAAATATCAGGGCGACGGCGATTGCATAGGGCAGGCGCATTGGGTGGATCGAGACTCCTCGGGTCGTCTGGTCCCGGACTCATACCGAGCCCGGGCGCGAGGTGCAATCAGAGCAAAAGTGCGACGCAGAGGAAGATAAGCGGAATAAGGCCGGTGTCGCGGTTCGAACGGAACAATTGCAGCAGCTTGGCATTGTCTTCGGTATCCAGCCCGCGCAATTGCCATGCCATATGCCACCCCATCGCCCAGGGCCCGGCCAGCGCCACGGCAAGCGCAAGAATCGAAGCCTGCGGCAAGGCGGCGTCGATAATGGCCAACCCCATCAGCCCGACAGTCAGCACCAGAAAGTACTTGAGCCATGTCGCCGTATCCGAACCGAACAGACGGGCGGTGGATTTGACCCCGATCAGTTCGTCATCTTCGGCATCCTGATGGGCGTAAATCGTGTCGTAAAACAGCGTCCAGGCGATGCCGGACAGGTATAGTGTGATGGCTGGCCAGCCGAGAGTCCCGCTGTGCGCTGTCCAAGCCAGCAAGGCGCCCCAATTGAAGGCCAATCCCAAAAAGGCCTGCGGCCACCAGGTGAATCGCTTGGCAAAGGGATAGATCGTGACCGGTAACAGTGCCAGCACCCCCATGGCGATGGCGGCGCGGTTGAAGGTCAGCAGAATCACCAGTGCCAGCAGAGACTGCAACCCCATCCAAATTACCGCCTGCTGTACACTGACTTGACCCGAAGGGATCGGGCGCGAGCGTGTCCGTTCAACCCGCCCGTCAATGTCGCGGTCGGTGATGTCGTTCCAGGTACATCCCGCCCCGCGCATCAGGAAGGCCCCGATGGCACAGCCGATGGCGATCCACAAATCCTCCCACCGCGGATTGCCATCGCTGAGAATTGCCAATGCCAGCCCCCACCAGCAGGGGATCAGCAGCAGCCATGTTCCGATCGGTCGGTCAGCGCGGCTCAGGCGCAAGTAAGGGCGGGCAAATGCGGGCGCATACGTATCGACCCAGTTGCCGGATACGGCGTCAGCAACCTGACCGTCTGGTGTTGGGGCATTGCCTTGCATATGTAAGGTCTCATGAGTGCAAAGATCAGACTGTATGTAGAGCACGCTCTGGGTCCGGGGCAATCGGTAGAATTGACGCGCGAACAGGCTCATTACCTGTTCGGTGTCATGCGTCTGGCTGTTGGCGGGCAGGTGGCGCTGTTCAACGGCAAGGATGGCGAATGGCTGGCCGAGGTCGCCGAGGCAGGCAAACGTGGTGGAGTTCTGACCTGCATCGAGCAGACAAAGCCGCTGCAACTGCCGCCCGATCTGTGGTTCCTGTTCGCGCCGATCAAAAAGGCGCGCACGGATTTCATCGTTGAAAAGGCGGCGGAAATGGGCGCGGCGCGTATCCTGCCTGTGCAGACCGAGTTCACCAATTCCGAACGTATCCGTCAGGACCGCTTGCAGGCGCATGCCGTCGAGGCCGCTGAACAATGTGGCGGCACTTTTGTTCCCGAAGTTGCTGATCTTCAACGCCTGGACCGTGTTCTCGACACCTGGCCCGAAAAGCGCCATTTGATGTTCTGCAACGAGGCCGAGGTCGGCTCGGCCCTGCGATTGGCGACCAATGAAGAAGGTCAGCCCTGGGCGATTCTGATCGGACCCGAGGGCGGATTTTCCGACCGTGAACGGGCGCGCTTGACCAGCTTGCCGTATGCCCATGTGGTCAGCCTAGGCCCACGCATCCTGCGCGCGGATACGGCGGCAGTGGCGGCGCTGACGATGTGGCAACAGGCATTGGGAGACTGGTCGTGACATGGCGGCTGGCGCAGGACGCCGACCTGCCTGCGATTGACGCGTTCCTGTCCCGCCGCATCCAGACGTCGATGTTTCCTCTTGCAAACCTGCGCGACTTTGGGCTGCGAGGCGCAGACCCGCGTTCGGTAAATGTCTGGCTGCTGGGCGATGGTCCCCGCGCGATCTTTGCAATCACCAACGAGGGGATGGTTATGCCGCAATGCCCCGACTGTTCGGACGATGAATTGGAGGCGGCTATTGCCCTGATCCGGGGGCGCAGTCTGTTTGGCATCGCCGCCGAGGCCGGTCAGGCCCGGCGCATCATGCGCCTTGCAGGGTGGGAGGAGCGAGCAGCGACCCTGAACAGTGACGAGCCGGGATTTCGCCTGAATTTGAGCGCGCTTTCGGTTCCGGATATCAAAGGGGCCAAATTGGTGCCACTGGGCGACGTTGATCCGAAAGTGACGCAGGGTTGGCGACAAAGCTATCTGATCGAGGCGATGGATTTCGACTTGCAGCGCGCCACGCATCAGGCTGCCATTGACATCGCCGCTTACATCGAACGGAATTCGCATCGTGCTCTGCTGATAGATGGTCAGCCGGTGGCAATGACCGGATTCAACGCCCGTCTGCCCGAAACCGTCCAGATTGGCGGCGTCTATACACCTCCGGAATTGCGGGGGCGCGGCTATGCAAGGCTTGCGGTCGCACTGCATCTGGTCGAGGCGCGCGATGCTGGCGCAAGCCGCGCAGTTCTGTTTGCGGCTTCCGATTCCGCCGCGCGTGCTTATATGGCAATAGGATTCGAACGCGCAGGGCAGTATTCGCTGATCCTGTTCAGAAACCCGAAGGACCCGGCATGAGCTTTATCCGACCCGAAGCCAAACTGACCCTGTGGCGCTGGCGCGAGGTTCTGGTGGCCGCAGTTATTCTGCTTGTTGGCCTCAGTTGGTACAGCGGCCCCGGCGGGTTGCTGGGCTGGTTGGGTCTGGTGCTGGTGGCGGTGGCGTTTGCACTGGCGGTTGTTGGCGTTCAGCGGGCACGGTTCCGCACCGGCGCGGGCGGCCCCGGTGTTGTGACCGTTGACGAAGGTCAGATCACCTATCTGGGCCCATTGGACGGCGGTATCGTCGCGGCGTGCGAGATTGAGCGTCTGGCGCTCGACCCGACCTCAAGCCCCGCGCATTGGGTGTTGGAACAGCCCGGTCAGCCATTGCTTCACATTCCGGTGAACGCAGAAGGGGCCGAAGCGTTATTCGACGTATTCTCCAGCCTCCCCGGCCTGAAAACCGAGCAGATGTTGTCGGAATTGAAAGGCTCTGCCGCGCATCCGGTGGTGATCTGGGAACGCACGCCTTCGCGGCCAGCACATCTCAGGCTGCATTGACACTTGCGCGGTTTGCGCTCAGGACTGACCGCCAAGATAGACACATCAGGATCGGAGCACGGGTCACATGTCCATCCCCCAGTCCGGCGGCGGACCGATCGAACGCCACGAGCAACTTGCCGAATATCTGGAATCGGGCTGCAAGCCCAAGGAAGATTGGCGCATTGGCACCGAGCATGAGAAGTTCGGCTATTGCAAGGATACGCTGAAACCACTGCCCTTTGAGGGCAAACGCTCGATCGTGGCGGTTCTCGAAGGTTTGCGCGACCGCCACGGTTGGACCGAGGTGCGCGAGGCCGGCCATCTGATCGGTCTGGAAAAGGACGGGGCCAATGTCAGCCTGGAACCCGGTGGCGCGCTCGAGTTGTCGGGGGCACCGCTGGAAACCATCCACGAGACCTGCGACGAGGTGAACACCCATCTGCGCGAAGTGAAGGATATCGCCGACGAGATCGGCGTGGGCTTCATCGGTCTGGGCACCGCCCCGATCTGGACCCATGACGAGATGCCGCTGATGCCCAAGGGCCGCTATCGGCTGATGAACGACTATATGGAAAAAGTCGGCACCATGGGCCGCGCCATGATGCGGCGCACCTGCACGGTTCAGGTCAATATCGACTTTGGGTCCGAGGCCGACATGGTGCAGAAACTGCGCGTGGCGCTGGCCTTGCAGCCGGTGGCAACGGCGTTGTTTGCGAACTCGCCCTTCTTTGAGGGCAAGGTGAACGGCCAGAAAAGCTGGCGCAGCTATATCTGGCGACATCTAGACGATGCGCGCACCGGCATGCTGCCCTTCGTGTTCGAGGAAGGGTTCGGGTTCGAGCGCTATGTGCAATACGCGCTCGATGTTCCGATGTATTTTGTTTATCGCGACGGCCAGTATATCAACGCGCTTGGCATGTCCTTCCGCGACTTCCTGAAGGGCAAGCTGCCTGCCCTACCTGGAGAAACGCCTACCCTGTCTGACTGGGCCGACCACCTGACCACTGCCTTCCCCGAAGCGCGGATCAAGAAATTCATGGAAATGCGCGGGGCCGATGGTGGACCGTGGCGGCGTCTGTGCGCTCTGCCTGCGTTCTGGGTGGGTCTGACCTATGATCAGGGCGCTTTGGACGCGGCCTGGGATCTGGTCAAGGGCTGGGACGCCGAAACCCGCGAGGCTCTGCGCGTTGGTGCCGCCGCCGAAGGGTTGCAGGCCCAGGTGGGCAATATCAACATGCATGATCTGGCGCGCGAGGTTGTTGCAATCTCTGAGGCCGGTCTGAAATCCCGTGCCCGTCCCGGTGCCGGTGGTCTGGTTCCGGATGAGACGCATTTCCTGAACGCGCTCAAAGACAGTATCGAATCCGGCAAGGTCCCGGCAGATGAGTTGCTGGAACACTACAATGGCGACTGGAACGGCGATCTGACCCGGATTTTCCCCGAATACAGCTATTGATCCACCCGGTCCCGCTTGCATTCGCAGGGCGGGGCCGATAGCAGGTTGGCGACCAAATTCAGAGGGCGTCATGGACGATCTTAAGGCAAAATATCTGGGCCAAATCTCCGAAGCGGGCGACGAAAATGCGCTTGAGGCGATCCGCGTCGCGGCTGTTGGCAAAAAAGGCGAGGTCGCGCTGAAGATGCGCGAGCTGGGCAAGATGACCCCAGAAGAGCGTCAGGTCGCAGGCCCCGCGCTGAACGCCCTGAAGGATGAGATCAATTCGGCGCTCTCTGCCAAAAAATCCGCGCTGGCCGATGCTGCGCTGGATGAGCGTCTGCGCACCGAATGGCTGGACGTCACCCTGCCGACCCGCCCGCGTCGTCAGGGCTCGATCCATCCGGTCAGCCAGGCGACCGAAGAGCTGACCGCAATCTTTGCTGAACTGGGTTTTTCGGTGGCCGAAGGGCCGCGCATTGAGGACGATTGGTACAACTTCGACGCCCTGAACATTCCCGGCCATCACCCCGCGCGGGCCGAGATGGACACGTTCTACATGCACCGCGCCGAGGGCGACAACCGCCCGCCGCATGTGCTGCGCACCCATACCTCGCCGGTGCAGATCCGCTCGATGGAGAAACAGGGCGCACCGATCCGAGTGATCTGTCCGGGCGGTGTCTACCGCGCCGACTATGACCAGACCCACACGCCGATGTTTCATCAGGTCGAGGGGCTGGCCATCGACAAGGACATCTCGATGGCGAACCTGAAATGGGTTCTGGAAGAGTTCGTGAAGGCGTTCTTTGAGGTCGACGACGTCGAACTGCGCTTCCGCGCCTCGCACTTCCCCTTCACCGAACCGTCGGCTGAGGTCGATATCCGCTGTTCCTGGGATAACGGTCAGCTGAAGATCGGCGAAGGCGACGACTGGATGGAGATTCTGGGTTCCGGCATGGTCCACCCCAAGGTGATCGCCGCCGGTGGGATTGATCCTGAAGTCTATCAGGGCTTTGCCTTTGGCATCGGCATCGACCGTCTGGCGATGCTGAAATACGGCATCCCGGATTTGCGGGCGTTCTTTGATAGCGACCTGCGCTGGTTGCGGCACTATGGGTTCGCGGCGCTGGATATGCCGAACCTGCATGGTGGTTTGTCGCGGTGAGTTGGGAGACTGCACTCATTGGCCTAGGTGGTGTTATTCTGAGTGCGGTCAGTTTTTTGTTCGGGAGAGTATTCTCGCAATCCGAAAAAATCTTGGATCGTAAGCGAGAGGCTTATCGAGATTTCCTGAAATCCTGTCCAAGCCCAAATGAAGCGCATTTATTGGACGCCGATTTGCCGGTGGAGATGCAACGCGAAACGGGAATTCTGACGCTATATGCCTCTCACGACGCGTTAAAGTTTGCGGGAGAGTACTTCCAAGTATTTGCAGATTCTCAGCTAGAGTTATCCGAAGTTCAGACACCGGGCCACCCGACCTATTTGAAAGTGCTGACGGCGTACAATCGAATGGTCTGGGCAATGAGGGTAGACGTGATGACTTGGTCTGTCTTTGCACCCAAGCGAAGCGCTCGCCAATTTAGACCAGACGGTAGCACTGAATTAGCCAATCGCACGACTGATTGAATTCTCCACCAGCGCAACGTTTGAATCACACACGGAATTGGCCAGCATAAATTGCCCAATACAAGCCGAGGGTCGCCATCCCGCGGTCTGGCGATGGCGCGGCTTGGTGTTTTGGTTGGATACCGGGTGGGTGCCGGGCTGAAGCCCGGCCTACGTCCACCCTACACCGATATGTTATGTGACAGCGCGGAAAGTCCCGCTAGGGTCGGGCGCATGATCTATCGACTGATTTGCCTTTTTCTGCTGGTCGCAACACAAGCCCTCGCCGTGGATACTTGCCATGGCGAGACCGCCTGTAACCTTGGCGAGCGCTCATACCATGTGCTGGAACCGGACGGGTGGGACGGCGAAACGCCGCTGCCTGTGCTGCTGCACTTTCACGGCTGGGCGCGGCAGGGGGATGTTGTGGTCAATCATCAACGGATCGCGGGCGCGACCAAGCTGCGCGGCGTTTTGTTGGTGGCTCCGAACGGGTTGGGAAAAAGCTGGGACTTCTGGTCGGCGGATACCCGTGACGTGCCCTTTGCGGACCGGGTTCTGGAGGATGTCGCCAGGCGCTATCCGATTGACCGCAAGCGCATTTACGTCTCGGGCTATTCCTTTGGTGGCGCGATGGCGTGGCGCTATGTCTGCCAGTCGGGCAATGATGTTGCCGCGCTTTTGGCGGTGGCGGGCAGCATTCGCCAGACCGAGGAATGCCCGCAGGCTCCGCGCGAGGCGCGCCATGTGCACGGGACCGACGACAAGGTGATGGATTTCCCCTTTGGTCCCGGTGGCGACACGACCTATCTGGTGGCCTTGTGGCGGGCCAAATATGACTGCAACGGTGCCACCCCGCGCGGCGACTGGAGCGTCGAGCCGTTCCTGACGCTCACCCGCGTGGAATGGACCGATTGCACGACAGGACAAGTGGTGCTGGACATCCATCCCGGTGGGCATTTCATCCCCCATGGCTGGATCGGGCGGCAGTTGGACGAGCTTTTGGGCCGCACCCCCACCTATCCCTGACGCGCAGCGCTTGCACCTTGGCGCAATCTTTGCCATTGCCTGTGCCGAACGGATGTTTGCCCAAAAAGGCTCGTAGCAATGAAATTCACTCTGTCCTGGCTGAAAGACCACCTCGACACGGATGCCTCGGTTGATGAGATCACTGAGGCGCTGACCGATCTTGGGCTTGAGGTCGAAGAGATCGTCAACCCGGCCGACCGGCTGTCGGGCTTTACGCTGGGCCATGTGAAACATGCCGAGAAGCACCCCGATGCCGACAAGCTGCGCGTTTGTACGGTTGAAACCGACGAGGGTGATCTGCAAATCATCTGCGGCGCACCAAACGCGCGCGAGGGGATCACCGTCGTCGTTTGCAAACCGGGCATGTACATTCCCGGTCTGGACCTGACCATTAGCGTCGGCAAAATCCGGGGTGTTGAAAGCTTTGGCATGATGGCGTCCGAGCGCGAGTTGGAGCTGTCGGATGAACATGACGGCATCATCGAATTGCCCTCGGGGCAGGTCGGGGACCGGTTCGTCGACTGGCTGGCCGAGAACGAGCCGTCCAAGGTCGACCCGATGATCGAGATCGCGATCACCCCGAACCGTCCGGATGCGCTGGGCGTGGCCGGGATCGCGCGTGATTTGGCAGCCCGTGGGTTGGGCAAGCTGAAGGAGCGCGACTATGTGCCGGTTCCGGGGGATTTCGAGAGCCCGATCAAGGTGACGATTGACGAAGACACTCTGGACGGCGCTCCGCATTTCACCGGGCGTCTGATCAAGGGCGTCAAGAACGGTCCCAGCCCGCAATGGTTGCAGGATCAATTGAAGGCAATCGGTCTGCGTCCGATTTCGGCGCTGGTTGATATCACCAACTACATGACCTTCGACCAGAACCGCCCGCTGCACGTGTTCGACGCGGACAAGGTGCAGGGCAACCTGCGGGTGCACCGCGCCAAAGGCGGTGAGAAACTGGTCGCGTTGGACGAGAAGGAATACACCCTTCAGCCTGGCATGATGGTGATTTCCGACGACAAAGGCGCGGAATCGATTGCCGGGATCATGGGCGGTGAAGAAACCGGTTGTACCGAGGACACCGTGAACGTGTTTCTGGAAAGTGCGTTCTGGGATCATGTGCAGATCGCCCTGACGGGGCGGGCGCTCAAGATCAACTCGGACGCACGGTACCGGTTCGAACGTGGCGTCGATCCGGAATATACGCGGGAAGGGCTGGAACAGGCGACACAGATGATCCTCGACATTTGCGGTGGCGAGGCGTCGAATGTTGTCGAGGCAGGCAAGGCCCCGGTTCACTCGCGTGCTTACCGGCTGGATGCGGCGCGGGTGCAATCGCTGGTCGGGATGGATATTCCCGAAAGCGAGCAGCGTCAGACGCTGACCCGTCTTGGGTTCCGTCTAGATGGTGAGATGGCCTATGTGCCAAGCTGGCGCCCTGATGTCATGGGCGAAGCTGATCTGGTTGAAGAGGTTGCCCGGATTGCCTCGCTGACCAAATTGCAGGGCAAACCGCTGCCGCGCGTGACTGAGGGCATTCCCAAGCCGGTCATGACACCTGCGCAGCGCCGCCAGTCGATGGCTCGGCGGACCTGTGCGGCGTTGGGATACAATGAATGTGTGTCCTACACCTTTATCGATCAGGCATCGGCGGCGCTGTTTGGCGGTGGTGACGAGGTCACGCAGCTGGAAAACCCGATCTCTTCCGAGATGAGCCATATGCGACCGGACCTGTTGCCGGGCTTGCTGCAAGCCGCTGCCCGCAATCAGGCACGCGGATATGCGGACCTCGCGTTGTTCGAGGTTGGCCCAGTGTTCCACGATGGCGAGCCGGGCGAGCAGCAGACGCAGATTGCAGGATTGCTGGTTGGGGTCAGTGGCCCCAAAGACGTACATGGTGCCGCGCGTGCGGTCGATGTGTTCGACGCCAAGGCGGATGCCGAGGCTGTGCTGGCGGCCATCGGCGCACCTGCAAAGGTTCAAATTCTGCGCGGTGGCGATGCCTGGTGGCATCCGGGCCGTCATGGCAAGATCTGTCTGGGTCCGAAAAAAGTGCTGGGCGTGTTTGGCGAATTGCACCCGCGGGTGTTGCAGGCGTTGGACATCAAGGGCGCCGCCGTGGCCTTTACCATCTGGCCGGATCAGGTTCCGTTGCCACGCAAGTCGGGAGCGACACGCTCGGCGCTGGAATTGCGCGATTTGCAGGCGGTCGAGCGCGATTTTGCCTTTGTCGTCGACGCGGATGTCGAGGCTCTGACGCTGGTCAACGCAGCAGCGGGCGCGGACAAGGCGCTGATCGAAGAGGTGCGCGTGTTCGACGAGTTTATCGGTGGCAGTCTCGGCGACGGCAAAAAATCCCTCGCCATCACTGTGCGCATGCAGCCGTCCGAGGCCACGCTGAAGGAGAAGGACATCGAGGCCGTCAGCGCAAAGATTGTCGAGAAGGTCGCCAAGGCGACCGGCGGCACTCTGCGCGGCTGAGGTCGGATCGCCTCCGGCGGGAGTATTTTTGAAAAGATGAAGGGGCGGTTGCGCCCTTTCTTTGTCTGCGGAGGAGAAAGAAATGCTGAAGGTTTACCTGTCCGGAGAAATCCATACGGATTGGCGTGAGCAGATCGTTGATGGCGCTGAGGGTCTGGATGTGTCTTTCAGCAGCCCGGTCACCGATCATGACGCCAGCGATGACTGCGGCGTTGCCATTCTGGGCGCTGAATCGAATAAGTACTGGCATGACCACAAGGGTGCGATGGTCAATGCAATCCGTACGCGCAAGGGTATTTCGGACGCGGATGTGGTCGTCGTGCGCTTTGGTGACAAGTACAAGCAGTGGAATGCAGCCTTTGACGCTGGCTATGCGGCGGCGCTGGGCAAATCGATCATCGTCCTGCACGGTTCCGATCATCAGCATGCGTTGAAAGAGGTGGACGCCGCGGCACTGGCCGTCGCAGAAGAGCCTGCGCAGGTCGTCGAGATCCTGCGCTATGTGCTAACGGGGCGACTGCCCGGCTGACCTCTGCCCCAGTTCCGGGTCCGAGGTCGAACGGAGCATCACTCTCTTGGCGGCGTGACCAGACCCTTTTGGACCGCAGGCCGTTCCAGAAAGCGGTCGAGATAGGCCACAAGGTTCGCGTGGTCATGCCACCCGACGACCTCATGCGCGCCATAGAAATCTAGTCCGCGCAGCCAGGGGGCGATGGCGATATCGGCGACGGAGTATTCTCCGGCGATCCAATCCTGACCCTCAAGCTGTTGGTTGAGGACGTTCAGCAGCCGCTTGGCCTCGGTGACATAGCGCTCACGCGGTCGCGGGTCCTCGATCTCACTGCCTGCAAATTTGTGAAAGTAGCCAAGCTGGCCCAGCATTGGGCCCAGGCCGCCCATCTGGAACATCAGCCATTGCGTCACGCGGTGCTTGTCGGCGTCTGACTGACCGATCAGCTTGCCGGTTTTTTCAGCCAGATACAGCAGGATCGCGCCACTTTCGAATAGCGCCAAGGGTTGCCCGTCCGGCCCGTTCGGGTCGATGATTGCGGGGATCTTGTTGTTGGGGTTGAGCGACAGAAACTCGGGGCTTTTGACATCGGCATCGGCCAGCGTAACCCGGTGCGCCTCATAGGGAAGGCCAGTTTCTTCCAGCATGATCGATATCTTGACGCCGTTGGGGGTCGGAAAGGAATACAGCTGAAGCCGGTCGGGGTGTTGCGGGGGCCATTTGGCCATAATCGGA
This sequence comes from Ruegeria sp. CH11, assembly GCF_056537105.1. Lineage (NCBI taxonomy): Bacteria > Pseudomonadati > Pseudomonadota > Alphaproteobacteria > Rhodobacterales > Roseobacteraceae > Ruegeria > Ruegeria sp. CH11. The sequence goes on along the minus strand of NZ_JBQFQX010000003.1, from coordinate 197,677 downwards.
AAGTGGGTCGTGTCCAGCATCTGAAGCTCCTGTCATGCGGGCGGGTCCAGTGCAGTCTGGCAATTTCCGGCTGCCTTGTCAGGTCCCGGTCTGTGCGTCACCGGTCATCCGCTGTTTGCTCAGGAACAGATGGGGGAAAATCCGTCGCATACGCCCCCTAGACCCGAAAGGCGATTTGGCCCAGACTTTCGCCCGACACCGGCGCGGTCTGCGCGGGTTTTCTTGTGCTGTAAAGGAGATACGCGTGGAAGATGTCGTAACACAGGTGGGCGCTTTCGGTCCGCTGATCATGAGCGCAGTCAAAGCACTGATCGTACTGGTTCTGGGCTGGATCGTTGCCGGGTCGATCAGCGGCCTTGTTCGTCGCCGCATCAACTCAACACCGCATATTGACCCGACGCTGGGGAATTTCGTAGCCAGCCTTGTCAAATGGGTGCTGTTGGCGATCGTTTTTGTCGCCGTTCTGGGCATCTTTGGGATCGAGGCCACAAGTATCGTTGCGATTTTGGGTGCGGCATCACTGGCCATTGGTCTTGCGCTGCAAGGAACCCTCAGCGATCTGGCGGCGGGAGTGATGCTGGTGGTGTTCCGCCCCTACAAGTTGGGCCAATACGTGGATATCGGCGGCACGGCCGGTACAGTTATGGACCTGAACCTGTTCACCACCGAGCTGGTGACGCCCGACAATGTGCAGATCATCGTACCGAATGGTCAGGCCTGGGGATCGGTGATCACCAACTACTCGGCGCATGACACGCGCCGCGTCGATCTGGTTTTTGGCATCGACTACGGCGACAGCGCGGATGACGCGATGAAGATCATTCTGGATGTGGCGAAGGCAGACGACCGCATTCTTGGTGATCCTGAACCCTGGGTGCGGGTGACCAATCTGGGTGACAGCTCGGTCGATCTGACGGCGCGTTTGTGGTGTGCTGCGGCGGACTACTGGGATGCGAAATTCGACCTGACCAAAGCAGTCAAAGAAGCCTTCGACGCCAAGGGGATCTCGATTCCCTATCCGCATTCGGTGGAAATCCACAAGGAGGGGTGAGTACTCCCGCCCGTCACGCGGCGCCTGTCGTTTTGCATCCGGTTGAAGGTCTGGCGAGACCGCGCCGCGCAAAGCGCGGCGCTATGCCCAACGCTGTACGCCGTCCTTTGAAAAAGGACGGCTTCAGGGGCGGGAGCGCCCTATGACTTGACCGCTACGTTTGGCGAAACGACATCAATTCCCAGTGCCTTGCCGACCGCATAGTAGGTCAGCTGTCCGGCGTGGACGTTCAGACCTGCTAGCAAATGCGGATCGTCCTGACAGGCCTGTTTCCAGCCTTTGTCCGCAAGCGACAGCAGGAACGGCAATGTCGCGTTGCCCAGTGCGATTGTCGAGGTTCGGGCAACCGCGCCTGGCATGTTAGCCACGCAATAGTGCATGATCCCGTCGACCTCATAGATCGGGTCGGCATGGGTCGTTGCCTTGGACGTCTCAAAGCACCCGCCCTGATCAATTGCGACGTCGACCAGCACCGCACCTGGCTTCATTGTGGAAAGCTGCGCGCGCGTGACCAGCTTGGGGGCCGCAGCGCCCGGGATCAGAACCGCACCGATGACCATATCGGCCTCTTGCACCAGCTCAGCCGTGGCACCTGCGGTCGAGTACTGGTTCTTGAAGCGACCGCCAAAAACATCATCGAGATAGCGCAGGCGCGGCAGGGATCGATCCAGCACGGTTACGTCCGCGCCCATTCCTGCAGCGACCTGTGCGGCATGTGTACCGACAACGCCGCCGCCGATCACGACGACCTTGGCTGGGCCAACACCGGGCACGCCACCCATCAAGACACCGCGTCCGCCATTGGCTTTCTGCAAGGTCCACGACCCGACCTGCGGGGCCAGACGACCGGCAACTTCGGACATGGGCGCCAGCAGAGGCAGGCCGCCATTGGCGTCGGTTACTGTCTCATAGGCGATGGCGGTGCAGCCCGAGGCCAGCAGGTCGTGGGTCTGATCAGGATCCGGTGCCAGATGCAGATAGGTGAACAGCAATTGGCCTTCACGCAGCATTTTGCGCTCGACAGCCTGCGGTTCTTTGACCTTGACGATCATGTCGGCGGTGGCAAAGACCTCTTCCGCTGTGTCGACGATGCGCGCACCGGCAGCGATGTAGGCGTCATTGTCAAAGCCGGACCCCATGCCGGCATTGGTTTCGATGATCACCTCATGACCGCGCGCCACCGCTTCGCCAGCGGCGTTCGGAGTCATACCGACGCGGAATTCCTGAGGTTTGATTTCCTTTGGGCAACCGATTTTCATTGGGAGTCTCCGTTCACAAACTGCCTAAATTATGTGCAGAATCCAGCGCAATTTTTGTGAAACCCCGCTTGCAAAGGGCAGGTTCTCTGGAAGATTATTCGAACAAAGCGAAGTTTCACGCATTGGATGTGCGCAAATGAGTTTAGATACAACAGATCGCAAGATTCTGGCGGCGCTTCAGCGCAAAGGCCGGATGTCGAATTCCGAACTGTCCGATCAGGCAAACCTGTCACCCTCGGCCTGCCACCGCCGGGTGCAGCGGCTCGAGGCCGAAGGGTATATCAAGGATTACGTCGCTTTGCTGGACGCGCGAAAAATGCGGGTCCCGACAACCGTGTTTGTCGAGATCACTTTGCAGGGCCAGGCCGAGGAGGTTCTGGAAGCCTTCGAGAAAGCCGTCGCACGAATTCCGGATGTGCTGGAATGTCATCTGATGGCCGGGACTGCGGATTACATTCTGAAGGTTGTCGCTGAGAACACCGAGGATTTCGCCCGCATTCACCGGCAATACCTGTCGCGACTGCCGGGCGTCGCGCAGATGCAAAGCTCATTTGCGTTGCGTACCGTGTTCAAGACCACCGCGCTGCCCGTCTGACACAATTGCGCTGAATTCACAGCTTTGAACCAGTGCGCGCTGCGGCAATTCTGAGGCTTGTATCCCAGCGCGCCAAGGGTCACATTATGGCTTTGGCGCATGTGTTTGATTTGAAAGGGCCGAGTCCGCTGGACTGGCTCGTGCCTCGGTGACATCAGGCTATTACACATCGCGGATTCGGTTCGAACCCGAAGAATAATAAGGAGCCGACCTTGGCACACGACATTAACGACGCTGCACAGGAGTGGTTGGAAGCGGAACTGGAAGACACGCTGGACGAAGATTTCGAGATCGAATTCAACGAGCCGATGCTCTCGATGGAGATCCGCAAGGTCTATAAGGCGCAGCACCCCGATATGCTGGACCGCAAAGTCTATTTTCGCAACCTGCTGCGCCTTCAGGCCGAACTCATCAAGGTTCAGGATTGGGTGCAGCATACCGGAGCCAAGGTCTGCATTCTGTTCGAAGGTCGCGACAGCGCCGGAAAGGGGGGCGTGATCAAGCGGATCACCCAGCGCCTGAACCCGCGCGTGGCCCGGGTCGTGGCGCTGCCAGCGCCCAGCCGCCGGGAACAGAGCCAGTGGTATTTTCAACGCTACGTTCCGCATTTGCCTGCAGCCGGGGAAATCGTGCTGTTCGACAGGTCCTGGTACAACCGTGCCGGTGTCGAACGGGTGATGGGTTTCGCCTCCGAGGATCAGGTGGAACAGTTCTTTCAGGACGTTCCAGAATTTGAACGAATGCTGGTCCGGTCGGGGATCATCCTGCTGAAATACTGGTTCTCGATCACGGACGAAGAGCAGCAGTTGCGATTCCTGATGCGGATTCACGACCCGATGAAGCAATGGAAACTGTCGCCGATGGATCTGGAATCCCGCATCCGCTGGGAATCCTACACCAAGGCCAAGGAAGACATGTTGTTCCGCACCAACATTCCCGAAGCGCCGTGGTATATCGTCGAAGGCAACGACAAAAAACGCGAGCGCCTGAACTGTATCGAGCACTTGCTGACCCGCATCCCCTACGAGGATGTGCCGCAAGAAAAGGTCAACCTGCCCGATCGCCGATACAACCCTGAATACGAGCGCCGCATTCTGCCCGACGAGCTGTACGTACCCAAGGTTTACTAAAACAAAACGGCACCTCGGATAGAGGTGCCGCTTTTGATCCAGGCAGCAAGTTCGGCTCAAAGGAAGAAGTCACCGCGATCCAGTTCTGCGATCAACGTGTCTTCGACAATCATCGAGTTTCCCAGCCCGTCTTCGATTACTACGTCGCCATCTGACTGTGACATGTGATTGTTTCTAAGGTCACTGTAGCTGGTTATTGTGCTGACTTTGCGAAGGTCGATCGTATCTGCGCTGCTGAAGTCGACGACACGATCAATGCCTGTGCTGAAAATGAACAGATCCTCGTTGCTTCCGCCTGACAAAATGTCGTTGCCCGAGCCTCCGGACAGTTTGTCCTTGCCGCCGCCGCCTTTCAGATTGTCGTCTCCGCCCTGACCCCACAGTCTGTCGTTCCCGGAGCTGCCGATCAGGATATCGGAATCGTGGCCTCCTTGTAGCTTGTCGGCATCTTTACCACCATGCAGCCAATCGCTTCCGGTGCCACCAATCAGCTTGTCTTTTCCCTTGCCACCATAGAGCTTGTCGTTACCGCCGTCGCCATCGACCAGATCATTTCCGGAACCTCCGGACGCCTTGTCATTACCGCTTCCAGAATGCAGCTTGTCATTGCCAGAGCCGCCTTTGAGCGTATCGTTCCCTGCTGACCCGTACAGTTTGTCGGCCTTCGATGCGCCTATCAGGATGTCGTCACCGTCCCGGCCAACCAGTTTTCCATCTGCTCCCTTTTTCAGAACAAGCCAATCGTCGCCATTCGTCCCGTTTTTGTCGCCGGAAACCGTCTTTTTGACAGGGGCGGCATAGCTTGTCGGAGTGCTTCCGCCACTGGTATTCTCGCCGGATCCGCCATGATCCAATTGCAGCGCAGCGGATGTCCGGGCAAAGTTCTGGGTCACCATAATGGCATCCCATCCATCGAAATTTCCGGTTTCAATGCCAATGCCGATCACGGTTACGTTTTCGTTCAAGATATTCGCGCGATGACCCGGGCTGTTCATCAGCGCTGTGTGCAAGTCACGGACGTCGTCCTCCAGACCTGGTGCGCCTCGGATGCTTTGCCAAGCTATGTTTTCCGCCAAGGTCCAGCTACCACTGAACTGAAACCCGGCGTCCCGCATCCTGTCACCTGCGCTGGATCCGCCAGCGCCAGTATGGCTGAATACGTCTGCGCGCAACATCCAGTCGCTGTGGTCTTCGGCTGAGGCATTTAGTCTCAATTCCAGCTGTACAGGGTTCAGCCCGCGCGAGGTTCGTTCGGCGTTGATAAGCGCAAGCATCTGGCGTTCTAGCGCACTTGCAGTCGACATGATTCTGCCTCCAATTGGTCGTATTATTTTGGCGCGACATTAGTGGCGAGAATTGGGCGGCAGAAAGTCACAATTTTGCCCTTGGTTTTGGTTGGCGAAATACCACCATAAGCGGGCAATGCATGTGCAGAAAGTTGCGCATGGAACCCGGTATCAACCGATTGACTTGCACCTCGTAGGCACGTTAATGGCCTTGTGCAAAAAAAGTGGTCCCTGTTTCGGGACCACTAATCAGCATTTGCTAAGACATGCAGATGGTCGCTGCCTTATGAGAAATGCCATTCACACAAAATCTATGCCGCAGGTCGGTTCAAAGACCGGGATACAGCAGTCGTAATCAGTTGTGTCCTCAAACACGTCGGTTTCGACAACGTTCTCATCATCAGAGAAATCGAAGCTGAAGGTGAACTCGAACGTGTTGGTGTCGGTCGCAGGGTCACTCTGTTGTGGCACGTTCCAGTCGAATTGGTCGAACCGCGCTTGCAGGGCCGTGACAAAGGCCTCGATCTCGGCGAGGAAGCCTTGTACGTCAAACTCCGCAATTTCGGGGCTGTCGGGTTCATCGGTGTCTTCGACTGGTTCGGCGACGTCTTCCTCGACGGGGTCTTCGGTGTCTTCGACCGGTTCGGCGACATCTTCTTCGACGGGCTCGTCGTTGTCTTCAACCGGTTCGGCGACGTCTTCGTCGACAGGCACATCGGTGTCTTCGACCGGTTCGGCGACGTCTTCCTCGACGGGGTCTTCGGTGTCTTCGACCGGTTCAGCTACGTCTTCCTCGACGGGGTCTTCAGTGTCTTCGACCGGTTCAGCAACGTCTTCTTCGACGGGCTCTTCGGTATCCTCGACCGGTTCGGCTACGTCTTCATCGACAGGGTCATCGGTGTCTTCGACTGGTTCGACGACGTCTTCTTCGATGGGTTCATCCACGTCCTCGACTGGCTCGGCCACGTCTTCGTCGACCGGTGGCGTCACCTCTTCGCCCGTATCCAGCATCACTTCGGCGCTGGTTGCAGCAAAGTTCTGCGTGACCATGACAGCGTCATAACCTTGCATGTCACCCTCTTCGATCCCGATCCCAATATACTTGAAATCAGGATTCAGGATGTTTGCGCGGTGACCCGGGCTGTTCATCAGGTTTTCGTGCAATTGCGCAACATCATCGCTGATGCCGGGCGCGCCGCGTTCGGACTGCCAGGCGATATTTTCGCCTGTGCGCCAGCTGCCTTCCAGATCAAATCCGGCCGCTTGCATCCGTTGCGTCGCCGATGATCCACCTGCGCCGGTATGGCTGAACCGATCTGTGTCCAGCATCCAGGCACTGTGGTCTTCCGACGAGTCGTTCAGTTGTGTCTCCAGTTGTAGGGGGTCCAGTCCGCGAGATGTGCGTTCCTGATTGATCAGGGCCAGCATTTCCCGTTCGACTGTGCTTGCTGTCGACATGTTTGCCTCCGTTTGGTTGTCGTCTGTTTCAGACAGCGGTCAGTTACAGGGGCGATGCCAAGGGCGAAAAGAGGCGGTGTTCAATCAGGGCGGGTATTGGCGGGCGAGTGCTGTCACGTGCGATTCGCTGCGCTGCAAAATGCCGGTCCAAACGGGTCGGACGGGGTTCGGCAGATTACCGCATAGAGGGACAGGTACTTTCGGCAGAAACCATCAGGACCCAGAAACGACAAACCCCCGGGCGGGGCCTCGGGGGTCGTCAAATAGTGCCATCCAAAGCTGGACGAGCGAGGTTTTAGAGCAAACCTTCGCGCTGTGCTTTCTTACGTGCCAGTTTACGGGCACGGCGGATCGCTTCAGCTTTCTCGCGCGCTTTTTTCTCGGACGGTTTCTCGAAATGTTGCTTCAGCTTCATTTCACGGAACACGCCTTCGCGCTGCAGCTTTTTCTTCAGGGCACGAAGCGCCTGATCGACGTTATTGTCGCGAACACTAACCTGCATGTGGTTGTCACCACCTTTCTAGATAGAGTTGCAAGGAAATTGCAGGAATTGGCCGTATAGCAAAGCCGGTCTAACTTGTCTAGTACTGGGGCCGAGCATCGGAGAACCGCCATGACCGCGACTTACGAAGACACAAAAGAGCAACTTTTGAACGCCATGCTGGATCATGTGCCGTTTGACGGATGGTCCGAGACCAGCTTTCGCGCGGCGATTGAAGAATGCGGTGTCGATGACGGGTTGGCCCGCGCCATTTGTCCGCGCGGGGCAGTAGATCTGGCGCTGGCGTTTCACGCGCGCGGCGATGCCGAGATGCTGGACCGACTCAAATCCGCAGACCTGAGCGGCCTTAAGTTCCGCGAAAAAGTGGCTGCCGCGATTCGGTTTCGGTTGCAGGCGGTTCCGGACAAAGAGGTCGTGCGCCGGGGCATGACCCTGTTTGCCCTGCCGACCCATGCCGCCGATGGTGCCAAGGCGATCTGGGGGACCTGCGATCTGATCTGGGATGCGTTGGGCGATACCTCGGACGATGTAAACTGGTACACCAAGCGCGCAACGCTTTCGGGTGTGTATTCCTCGACGCTTCTCTATTGGCTGGGTGACGACAGCCCCGATCATCAGAAGACTTGGGAGTTTCTGGACCGCCGCATCGAGGGTGTGATGCAGTTCGAAAAGCTCAAGGCGCAGGTCAACGATAATCCGCTGTTCAGGCCGTTCCTGACGCTGCCCAACTGGGTGGCCGGTCAGATCAAAGCTCCGACGCGAATGCGTGCAGACCTTCCCGGGCTGCTGAACCCCCGCAAGTAAGCGCAGTTGCATCTGGGCCTTTTGACTGTCGCCTGCTAGGTCATGGGCAAAGGAGACTTGCCGATGACCCAGATGATGCGCGCCGTAGAGATTTCGACACCGGGTGGCCCGAACGTTTTGCAACTGACCGAGCGTCCGATCCCTGAACCGGGCCACGGTCAGGTTGTGATCAAGGTTGCCTATGCCGGTGTCAATCGCCCGGATGCGTTGCAGCGCGCCGGCGCCTATGACCCGCCTCCGGGGGCAAGTGATTTGCCGGGGCTTGAGGCATCAGGCGAGGTCGTGGCCATTGGCCCCGGTGTTGAAGGGCTGGCCGAGGGGGATCAGGTCTGTGCGCTGCTGCCCGGCGGAGGTTATGCGGAATACGTCGCCACGCCTGCTGCGCACTGCCTGCCGGTGCCCTCGGGCATGGATCTGAAACAGGCGGCCTGCCTGCCCGAAACATTCTTTACCGTCTGGTCCAATGTGTTCACACGCGGCGGCTTGAAAGCGGGCGAGCGGTTTCTGGTGCATGGCGGCTCGAGCGGCATCGGGACAACAGCTATTCAACTTGCGCACGCCTTTGGCGCGCGTGTCTTTGCAACCGCTGGGTCGGATGACAAGTGTGCGGCCTGCGTTGAGCTGGGGGCCGAAAAGGCCATCAACTACAAGCAAGAGGATTTTGTCGCGGCGCTGCGTGCAGAAGGTGGGGCAAACCTGATCCTCGACATGGTCGGTGGCGACTATATTCCGCGCAATATCAAGGCTCTGGCCGAGGATGGGCGGCTGGTCCAGATCGCGTTTCTGCAAGGGCCGTTGGTCGAGGTTAATTTCGCGCTGATGATGGTGAAACGCCTGACACTGACTGGCAGCACGCTGCGCCCGCAAAGCGATCTGGCCAAGGCCCGCATTGCGCAGGATTTGCTGGAGGCTGCGTGGCCGCTGCTTGAAGCTGGGAAAATCGCGCCCGTCATGGACAGCGAGTTTGATCTGGCCGACGCGGCAGCCGCCCATGCGCGGATGGAAAGCTCGGGCCACATCGGCAAGATCGTCCTGAAGGTGGCTGACTGAGCCCGGCTTCAGGCGACAGCGCGGCGATACAGGTGCCAGGTGGCGTGGCCCAGAATTGGCATGACCACGATCAGGCCCAGCAGCATCGGTATCGCCCCCAGAACCAGCATGGCGGCGACGATAAAGCCCCAGGTCAGAACGACACCGGGGTTATGCCGCAGCACACGAACCGAGGTCACCACGGCGACCGGTAGCCCGACCTTTCGATCCAGCAGCAGCGGAAAGCTGACGACGCTGATGGCCAGTGCGATTACCGCAAAAAGAAACCCGATCGTCGTACCGATCAGGATCATGGCCCAGCCTGCTCCGGTGGTGAAAACGTCGGTCATGAAGCTGCCGAACGACGCTGGTGGTTCGGGTCCCAGTGTTTGTGCGTAAAGGCTCTGCGCGACCATCAGCCAGATCAACAGCAGCATGACCATATAGAACCCAAGCGCCAGAATGGCGCCGAAGGACGGTGATCGGAACACGCCAAAGGCGTCCAGCCAGTGAACCCCGCCGCCCTGTTCCCGCTTGCGGCTGATTTCATAAAGCCCAACGGCGGCGACAGGTCCGATCAGAGCGAACCCGGCGACCAGCGGGGCCAGCAGCGGCACCATGTCCATGTTCATCCCGATCCCGAACATCAAAAGCCCTGCGATCGGGTAGATCAGAACGATAAAGACCGCATCGGCGCGGGTTTCCAGAAAGTCGTGATAGCCCGCCTGCAAACAGGCGCGCAGATCCGACAGTGTCAGGGTCTGCACCAAAGGCATCTCGTTCGTGTCCGAGCTGCCGACGGTGGATACGCTTTCTGCTATGTGTTCGCTGGTTGCCCCAAGGTTCCGGGCGGCCCAGCTGATGGGATTACCGATCGTTTTGTCCATGTTCGTCCCCTCCCTGGCTTGACTGCGCCACGGGGTGCATCCGGTGATCGGTTTGTCCGCGCCCGGATGATCCGGCAACGCCTGGTTGCAGTATAGCACAGATTTGCGCGCGAGTCCGCCTGGCTATGCCAGATCGAATGGATTGCCCTGTGTGGCAGGCATGTTAGCTTGGCCAAAAGCCTTCAGGGAGAGCACCATGCAGCAGACCGCACGCACCGTTGTGATTCATGAAACCGGCGGCCCCGAGGTTCTTCGGATCGAAGACCGCCCGGTCGGTGATCCGGGGCCGGGCGAGATTCGCATACGACATCAAGCCTGCGGGCTGAATTTCATCGACGTTTACCAGCGCAGCGGCTTGTATCCGCTGGACCTGCCGCATGCGCTGGGCATGGAGGCGGCCGGTATCGTCGAGGCCGTCGGCGAAGGTGTCACGCATCTCAGCCCCGGCCAGCGCGCGGCTTATGCTGCGGCGCCTCCGGGTGCCTATGCGCAGGCGCGTGTGATGCCGGCGGCACAAGTTTGCCCACTGCCCGAGAGCATTTCATTCCGAACTGCGGCGGCGATGATGTTGAAGGGCCTAACGGTCGAATATCTGTTCCATCGGACGACGCCGCTCAGGCGGGGGGATACGGTCTTGTTCCACGCCGCAGCCGGAGGTGTGGGCCTGATCGCCTGCCAATGGGCCAAATCCGAAGGCATCACCCTGATAGGAACCGCAGGGACGGATGAAAAATGCAGCCTTGCCCAGTTCAACGGGGCCGCCCATTGCATCAATTACCGGACCGAGAATTTTGCCGAGCGTGTTGCCGAAATCACCGGCGGCAAGGGTGCCGACGCCGTAATGGATTCCGTCGGCGCAGATACGTTTCAGGGCTCATTGGACTGTCTCAAGCCGTTGGGTATGATGATCTCATTCGGCAACGCCTCGGGGCCGGTTCCGCCCGTGGACCTGAGCGTTTTGGCGCAGAAAGGGTCCCTAAAGCTGACACGACCAACGCTGTTCACGCATATTTCGGACCCGGGCGTTTGCCAGGCGATGGCGCGGCGGTTGTTCGGCAAGGTCGATGGGAAAGAGGTCAAGGTTCATGTCGACCAGCAATTCCCGCTGGAAGAGGTGGCCGACGCGCATCGCGCACTTGAGGCACGGCAAACCACCGGCAGCACAATCCTCGAGATCTGATCCCTTGGCCCCGGCGCAAAGCGCCGGAGCCTTGAGCATTGTCAGAACCGATAAGCCGCGCGGATCTGGAATGTGGTCGCATCCACATCCACGCCGCTGGAATTGAAATTGTCGAATTCGTGATAGAGAATCTCGCCCGCCACGCTGATATTGGGGGCGACGATCTGCTCGTACCCCGCCCCAATGAACCAGCCATTGTCGCTGCCAAGATTGTCTGTTCCGGCGTCAGCATAGCCACCGGTTCCATAAAGCAGCCCTTGCGGATTTACCTTGTATCCGGCCCGCGCCTTGATGCGCCAGACGTCTTCAAGCGTGGCTGCGCCAGACAGGTCGATGTCAGCCCAGTCATAGTCGAAGCCACCACCGACGACCCAGTCGCCCAGGTCATAGTCATAACCAAGAATCAGACCGCCGATTGCGCCATCGCCATCGATGCCGGACACGTTGGTGTCCACATCGGCATAACCGATCTGACCACCGGCGTAGAACCCGGTCCAATCGCCCGAGGACTGCGCCATTGCCGAGCCTGCCGCCAATGTAGCTACGGTGGCGACGAGAGCCAGTTTTCCTGTCATCTTTTGTTCCTTTCAAACGAATTGCGATAGTCCCGCCCTGAGCCCAGGACGCGCGATGCAAATATTTCCCCGGCCAAAGTGGCCGGAATTCCGATGGATTAAGTGTTCCGTACCGAACGTGTCGCCGCCTGCTCGAGCTGTCGGCGAATGGCCCATTATCGTTGGACGCGTGCTATGAGACAGGATTTAGGATCGCGAATGCAGCTTTCAAATAAAATCGGCGGCAAGGGTGAGCCTGCCGCCGACTGTTTCGCTGAGATCAGCGGATTATTGCTCTTGCAGTTCCGCGGGGGTTTTTTCTGCGATGGTTTCCCAATTGGTGCTGGCCTGTTCGATAAAGCCGGGGATGTCGCCTTCCCAACGCTTCTGAATGCCTTCGGACAGGTTCAGATACAGCTTGTTGTCGACGATCTTCCAATAGTTCGGGTCGCCGTCGAACTTAAAGCCCATGGCCGCGCCAAAGGCGCAGTAGCCACCATATGCGGGCAGGTAGGCCTCTGGGTTTGCTTCAAAGGCAGCTTTGTTTTCCTCGTTGGCAAAGCGGTACATCGCGTCGTTGTGCAAAGCGGTGATCTGCCAGTCGCCTTTGGTGGGCTCGCCCTCAGTGAAATAGGCAACCGGGTCATACCCTTGCAGCGCCAGACCGGTGGTCGTGGTGTTGAGTTCTACGCCGGCGGCCAGGGCCGAGCTTGCAATGGCGACCGACAGTGCGACGCCGCCGATGATGGATTTGATCTTGTTCATTGGTCTTCACCTTTCGTGAACAGAGCCGATTTCGAGCCTGGAATATGGCTCTCACAACCCGGATTTTTTGTCCGTGACGCCGGTAATTGGCCGTCACAGAACCCGAGTTGGGGAACGTCGTGATCACGTTCAAAGCAATCAATTGTGATTGTGCTTAGGCGAACGATGCCTGTGCAGACGCGCAGGTCCGCGCCTGAACAGGTGGCCGGTTTCAAATGCGGTACCGGCGCGGTTCCAGCCAGCCGATAACGGGTTTGCGGCGGGCGGCGTATCCGGTATCGGACCGGTCCAGCCGGTCCGCAAGCACGGGCAGGCGGCTGACCGGGACCTTGGGGAACAGATGGTGCTCGCGGTGATAGAACATCAGGTAAGCCAGCCGGGCAAGCAGGCCGCGTTGGCTGCGTGCGGCGACGCCGCTGTCATGGGTGCCCTGATGGGTGATCCAGACCGCGAACAGGGCTGCAAGGGACTGGGCGACAATCATAGCCAGCACGTGCAGACCAAGCGCTTGCGATCCGCTGAGCACGGCGACCGCGACAACAGAGGCCACCAGCCCCCAGTCGATCAGAATACGTCTGCGGGCTTTGGAGTTGGCGCCACGCCAGGCCGCCCGGTTGATATCGACCGGAAAGCGCGGCCCGTAGATCAGGACCTGAGGCAAAGTCATGTGCCCGCACCGCCCTTCGCAATCGCCCGGACCCATGGCGTGTTTGTGATGCAGCAGATGGCAGTGGCAAAACGCATGGTTGGACCCCATCATCAGAGCGCTCAGCCCATGCATGACCGCGTTGTCCCAGCGTCGGGACAGGCCCAGATTGCTGTGGATTGCCTCATGGTTCAGGCGCAGCCCACACAGAAAGAACATGAAACTGCCAAGGCTGCCCAGCGGCCAAAGGTAGGTGCCGTAAAGTGCAAGCGAAACCACCAGCCAGGGCAAAGGCAACAGCAGCTCTCTGACCCGATCCCAATGGCTGAGCGATACCAGATCGGTCCAGGCAACATTCATCGGCGCGCGTTCGGGTTGGCGTGGCGGGATTGGATCGGGCATGTCTTGTTCCTTTCGGTGTCTGAAATAGCAGTCACTTCTGTAATGACAGAAATTAATGGTCAAAATTTTTTTATTCTGGCTTGTCTCCTGTTCCTTTGGGTAGCAGCCGAGCTATCCGACCGCCGAGTTTGACGATTGCAAGCTGCACGCGACGGGGCAGGCGGTTTACGTCGACATACCAGTCGTCGAACATCTGCATTGTGTCCAACGTCTCTTCCAGCCGCGCGCGGATCTGCGCGGGTGTGCCGTCTGCGCGGGCCTCCTCGGATGCAGCGCGCATCGCCGCCAGGGTCGGGGCGAATTCGCGTTCGCGGCGACCTTCGGCAACGGCCTTTGCCAGATCGAACATGTCCCGGATCGAATGGAAATGGTCGCGCCGGTCGCCCAGCTTCCGGCTGGATTTGACGATCTTCCAGCTTTGAAGTTCTTTCAAACCGTTCGAGACGTTGGACCGCGCCAGCCCAAGCGTGTCGCAAATGTCATCAGCAGTCAGGGGGTCGGGTGAAATGTGCAAAAGCGCATGAATCTGGGCCACTGATCGGTTCACACCCCATTTCGAGCCCATGTCACCCCAGTGAAGAATGAAGTCCTGCATGGACTGTGTAAGGTGCATTGTTGGTTTCCAATTTTCTGTAATGACAGAAATTACAGGAATGCACGATTCGATCAAGCCCTTTCAGCATCTTCGCGCCGCGTCAGTTTTTCGCGCCGATCCGGGGTTCTGTTCCGGCCTTGATGCGCGCGATGTTCGCAGCGTGCCGCCAATAAACCAGCAAAGTCAGGGCGATGCCCAAGCCAAAGCCAGCTCCGTTGGTCAGGACCATGACCCATGTGGTCGAAAGAGCAGCGGCGGCCAGCGCGCCGACGGATGAGATGCGCCAGATTGCAGCTGCCACAAGCCAGGTCAGGCAGCAGGCAACCCCAACGCGCCAGTCCAGCGCCAGCCAGATGCCCAGAATCGTGGCAACACCTTTGCCGCCCTTGAACCCAAGCCAAACCGGAAAGCAATGGCCCAGAAACGCCATCAATGCGGCGATCTGCGCGGCGTCCTCGCCGACCATGGCACGGGCCAGCAGAACCGCCACAGCGCCTTTGCCGGCGTCAAACAGCAATGTCAGGGCCGCCGCGGCCTTGTTGCCGGTGCGCAGCACATTGGTTGCGCCGATATTGCCCGAACCAATCTGACGCAAATTCCCCAGCCCCATGACCTTGGCGATGATCATGCCAAAAGGGATCGAACCCATCAGGTACCCCAGCGCAGCCCAGAGGATGAGTTGCGTGATCGAACTGTCAAAGGGCGGCATCAGGTTCTCCGGTAGACTTCTTGGCCTGCGACGTAGGTTGCGCTGACCTTACCCTGCATGCGCTGGCCGTCAAACGGTGTGTTCTGAGATTTGGATTTCAACGTAAACCGGTCCAGCACGAACGGCGCATCCGGATCGAACAGCACCAGATCAGCGGGGGCGTTTTCGGACAGGCGGCCGCGATCCAGCCCCAGGCGTATTGCGGGGTTCAGGGCCATGGCGCGGAACAGGGTTGGCAGGTCCAGTTGCCCCGAATGATAGAGCCGCAACGCCGCTGGCAGCAGCGTTTCCAGCGCCACCGAGCCCGAGGCGGCCTCTTCAAATGGCAGGCGCTTGCTTTCTTCGTCCTGCGGGGTGTGCATGGAACTGATTGTGTCGATCAGGCCGGTTCGTACCGCCTCGATCACCGCTTGGCGATCGTCTTCCGATCGCAGCGGCGGCTTGACCTTAAAGAAGGTGCGATAGTCGGCCACGTCCAACTCGTTCAGTGTCAGGTGGTGGATCGAGGTTCCGGCAGTGATGTCCAACCCGTTGCGCTTGGCCCGTTCCAACGCGGGCAGGGCGCGACTCGTGGTGATCTGGTCGGCATGATAGGCCGCACCGGTCATTTCCAACAGCGCAATATCGCGATCCAGCCCCATCCGCTCGGCCATTGGTGAAACAGCGGGAAGG
The DNA here is from genome assembly GCF_056537105.1 of Ruegeria sp. CH11. NCBI lineage: Bacteria > Pseudomonadati > Pseudomonadota > Alphaproteobacteria > Rhodobacterales > Roseobacteraceae > Ruegeria > Ruegeria sp. CH11. Next base: position 182,153 of record NZ_JBQFQX010000003.1, on the reverse strand, counting down.
CCGCGCAGGGCGGCAAACTTGCCGCTGGTGGCAGCGGCCCCATGACTCAGCCCGGGCTCTTGCGGGTGTGCGATCACCAGTGCTCCGCAGGATTTGGCATAGGTGAGCGCCCGGGAGAAGACCTTGGTATTGGCGACGACATTGTCGCAATCGGTGAAGGCGACAGCGCCCGCGTCCTGCAGGAAACCGATCTCGGTCATCTCGCGGCCTTCGCGTCCTTTGGTGAGCGCAGCCATCGGCAGAACGTTCACAGGCGCATCAGCCTGCGCGCGGCGGGTGACGAATTCAAGCGTTTCCGGCGTGTCGATGGCGGGGCTGGTGTCAGGCCGGGTGATGATCGTGGTCACCCCACCGGCAGCGGCGGCAAGACCGGCGGATTTGTAGCTCTCCTTGTGGCGCTCGCCCGGTTCGCAAACCTTGACGCCGATATCTACGATGCCGGGCGCCAGACAATGGCCGCCGCAGTCGATGACCTGCGCATCCGCGTCAGGCGCGCTGTCTTCGCCGCGTGCTGCGATCCGGCCTTTGACGACTTGTAACCAGCCAATGCTGTCCGTACCGGTTTCCGGGTCGATCAGGCGGGCGTTGGTGAAGATCAGGTTGCTCATGCCATGGCCCTTTCGATTGCGGCTTTGGTGGCGGCGGGGTTCGCCTGGTATTTGATCAGATGCTTGTCGCCACCCTTGGTGACGACCTGGACAAAGCTGCCCATGATGTTGACGGCTTTGATCTGGTTCAGCGGCACTTTGCGCGGTCCTGGGCCAGACAGCGTCGTGTCGCTCATGTCCCAGCTATTCGTCAGCTCTTCCGAGGCCAGGTACCATGCGCGAAAGCCGATGGCAGCCAGCGCCGCCGGAGCACCGGCCCAGACATACGGGTTGCCGATCAACCACAACACCGCCATTGCGCCCGCCATCGCAAAGGCGGCCAGCCAGGCATTCGTCCGGACGTATGCGCCCTTGTCAGGCGGGAATGTCACAGGATCAGCCAAAGGGCGCCTCCGATGATCAGCAGAAGAACCAGCGCCAGAACGGCCGAGCCGACGCGACGGGGCTTGTCATCATCGGGAGAAGGCTGCGGCGCTGAAAACGGTTTAGCGCTTTCAGTCTCAATCGCACCGCCGGTCCAGTTTGTTGCCTCTTCCGTGTAAAGCCCGATCAGGTGCAGCCGAGGATCCGGCTGCAAAGTAACGGCTTTGCCGCCGAAGGCAGCGCTGCGAACGGCCATGACCCAACCCGCGACCGTCTCAAGCATCGCGCGATCCAGTTGATCGACGGTGACGCCGCACCCTTCGTGGAGATAGCCGTAAAGCCCAAGGTCTTCGAGATCGGAGACAGGGAAGATATCGATCTGACCCGCATCCAGCCCGTCGACGCCCAGAACCTGATCCACCGCGCCCGGTTCGCGCAGGAATTTTGCCTCTTGCGGGCGCATGTCCAGCGCGAACAGGCGGATCACTCCGTGTTCATTCGGGGCGACGGACAGATCGCTCATGCGGCGCCTTTCAGGTTGCGGGCCAGCAGCTCCATCGCGGCCATGCGGACGGCGACGCCCATTTCGACCTGCTCCTGAATGACCGAGCGGTTGATGTCATCAGCCAATGTGCCGTCGATTTCCACGCCGCGGTTCATCGGGCCGGGATGCATGACGATGGCATCCGGCTTGGCCTGCGCCAGCTTGGCGGCATCCAGCCCGTAGCGGTGGTAATATTCGCGTTCGGAAGGGATGAAACCGCCATCCATCCGCTCTTTCTGAAGGCGCAGCATCATGACGACGTCGACGTCCTTGAGACCTTCGTTCATGTCGTCATAGATTTCGGCCCCGAATTCGGCGAACTGGCCCGGAACCAGAGTGGGCGGGCCGATCAGCCGGATGCGGTTTTCCATCTTGCCCAACAGGATCAGGTTCGACCGGGCCACGCGCGAATGGGCGACGTCGCCGCAGATCGCAATGTTCAGCCGGTGCAGACGGCCCTTGGCGCGGCGGATGGTCAGCGCGTCCAGCAGGGCCTGAGTCGGGTGCTCGTGCCGCCCGTCTCCGGCGTTCAGCACCGCGCAGTTCACTTTCTGCGCCAATAGGTCGACCGCACCGGAATGCGGGTGTCGCACCACCAGCAGATCGGGGTGCATCGCATTCAGCGTCATCGCCGTGTCGATCAGCGTTTCACCCTTTTTGATCGAACTGGCCTGCATCGCCATGTTCATCACATCAGCGCCAAGACGTTTGCCAGCAATCTCGAAACTGGCCTGCGTGCGGGTCGAGTTTTCGAAGAACATGTTGATCTGCGTCAAGCCTGTCAGCACGTCGGAGCGCTTGGCTGACTGTCGGTTCAGATTGACGTATTTCTCGGCCAGATCGAGAATGGCGGTGATATCGGATTGCGACAGATGTTCGATGCCAAGAAGGTGACGATGGGCGAAACGCATTGGCGGGCTCCTGTCTGACAATCGGGCCGCTTATAGAAAGCCACGCGCGGCGAGGCAACCTAAGGATCGGTTCCTTCGGGCAGTTTCTCGCACCCACCTTCGGGCAGACACTGCTCGCCCGGTTTGCACCATTTGCCATAGCCGCAGTCGACGGCCTTGACCGGCACACATCCCTGATGGGCCGAGCATTTGAATCCGGGTCGGCATTGCGATCCGGTTTCCTCGCACAGAAACCAGCCGGGGCGCGAGCATCCGCCACCCGGCAGACAGGACGATCCGCGTGCGCAGGTCAACCCGTCGTCGCAGGTAACTGGCGGAGAGGGATCGAACTCGGGCGCGGTTTTCTGGCATTCGCCGCGCGCGTTGCAAAAACTGTCGCCGGGGCAATCCAGTCGCGAGGCGCATTTGTTAGCTCCGATCGGCGCGCAGCGGGTGCCGCCTGCGACACAGCGCTCGAACGGGCCGCAGGACCGGCCACCGCCGCAATAATTGCCGCCTGATTGGATGCAGTGGCCATCAAAGCTGCATCTTTGGCCAACGGAACAACAGCGGCTGCCGCAGGCAAACTGCCCGCCTTGGCACTGACCGGGCCGGTCAAACAACTGCGCAAAAGCTGGGCCGCTGACCACCGTCAGCATCAAACCGATCAGAAGGAATCGCAGGATCAACACCATGAATGGCACCATGGTCGATGCGCGCGCCGGGTCTGGCAAGGTCTATTCGCTTTCCCTCAGCCCTCAGGTGGTTAAATTGAGCTTATGGAATCGGGTCTGGACTATCATACGGCGCGCGCTCTGCTGGAATGGCAGATCGAACTTGGCGCGACTGAGGCGATCGGCGACGCGCCGGTGGACCGATACGCGCTGCCCGACACGACGCCAAAGCCGAAGAAACCCGAGGCTGCAAAAACCCCGCCAGAGGCACCTCAGAAAGTCGATCCGGCAGAGGTTGCGCGGCACGCTGCAAATGCCGCCAACTCGTTGGATGAACTGCGCGCTGCGATGGAGGCATTCGGCCTGTGCGATCTTAAACGCGGTGCGCGGCAGCTGGTGTTTGCTGATGGTACCCCCGGCGCGCGCGTGATGATCATCGGCGAAGCTCCGGGGCGGGATGAAGATCGAGAGGGCAAGCCCTTTGTCGGGCGCGCTGGGCAGTTGCTGGACCGGATGCTGGCGGCAATTGATCTGGATCGGACGGAAAACGTCTACATCACCAATGTGCTGCCTTGGCGGCCGCCGCAGAACCGCGATCCGAAACCCGAAGAGATCGGCATGATGAAGCCGTTTCTGGAACGTCACGTGGCGCTCGCAAAGCCCGAAGTTTTGGTAGTGATGGGCAATATCAGCTGTCAGGCCGTGCTGGGCAAACGCGGGATCACGCGGCTGCGCGGGAATTGGGATCAGGCGCTGGATCTGCCTGTGATTCCGATGTTCCACCCTGCCTACCTGCTGCGACAACCGCAGATGAAACGGCAAGCCTGGACGGATCTTTTGGAGCTGAAGGCGCGGTTGGAGGCGAGGTCATGAAGGTTCTTGCATTTTCGGACCTGCATCTGGCACGCAACCGGGCCGCTGAGATCGTTGCCGCCAGCGCCGAAGCCGATCTGGTGATCGGAGCCGGGGATTATTGCAACGGGCGGCAGGGGCTGGATGACGCGATGGCGATGCTTTCCGGTATATCGGCGCCGCTGGTGCTGGTGCCCGGCAACGCCGAAAGCGCCGAGGAATTGGCGGACGCGGTGCCAGACGGGGTACATGTGTTGCACGGAACGGGAATGACTTTGGACGGGCTGCACCTGTTCGGGTTGGGTTACGGCGTCCCGGTGACGCCCTTCGGCGACTGGTCCTGCGACCTGTCCGAAGCCGAAGCGACCGAGTTGCTGGATCGGTGCGAGGCCGCCGATATCCTGATCACCCATTCGCCGCCCAAGGGCCATGGGGACGCAACCTCGATGGGGCAGTCGGTCGGATCGACGGCTGTTCGGGATGCAGTGGAGCGGCTGCAACCATCGTTCGCCCTTTGCGGCCATATCCACGACAGTTGGGGCTATCGCGGTGCGATCGGGCGAACCCAGGTGGCTAACCTGGGCCCCAAACCCAATTGGTTCGAAGTGGCGCCATGATCGAGACTTTGACCCTGCTGACCTTTGTCCCGGCGGCCATTGCTCTGAACATGACGCCTGGGGCTGACATGATGTTCTGTTTCGGGCAGGGGCTGAAATCGGGCGCGAGGCCGGCGATTGCCGCAAGTGCGGGCATATCGGCCGGGTCGATGGTGCATGTTCTGCTGGCTGGATTGGGGCTGGGTGCTGCCGTCGCCGCTGTGCCGTGGTTGTTCGATGTCATCCGCTGGGTCGGGGTGGGGTATCTGTTGTCTCTGGCGTGGGGTGCGATCCGTGACGGAGCGGTTACTGCCGACGCGCCGAGCCGCCCAAGGCACCGGGCCTTTCGTGACGGGCTGCTGGTGAACCTGACGAACCCCAAGGTCATCTTGTTTGTTCTGGCGTTTATTCCGCAATTTGTTGATCCGGCGCAGGGATCGGTGCTGCTGCAATTTCTGATCTTTGGCGCGATCATCGCCGTTGGTGGGTTTTTCATCAACGCGGGGGTCGGGGTCTTTGCTGGCGGGGCCGGCAGGGTTCTTGTCGACAATCCCCGCAGCTCGCGCATTCTGGGCTGGATCACAGGCGGTATCTACACCGCGCTCGCGGTTCGGCTCGCCATTCTGGAAAGGGCCTGACGCCTCATGTCACGAATTGACGAAACCTTGGAGTTCATCCCGGTCCGCATCGCTGTCCTGACCGTCTCGGATACGCGGACGGTCGATGACGACCGCTCGGGTCAGACGTTGGTGGACCGCATCGAAAAGGCCGGGCACGTTCTGGCAGATCGCCAGATCATTCGGGACGAGCGCGGTGAAATCGCGGCGCAGTTGCGCCTGTGGGTGGCGGATCCGGCGATCGACGTGGTGATCTCGACCGGCGGCACGGGGCTGACAGGGCGGGATGTTACGGTCGAGGCGCATCGGGACGTGTATGAGAAGGAAATCGACGCCTTTGGCACCGTGTTCACCATCGTTTCGATGCAAAAGATAGGGACCTCGGCGGTGCAGTCCCGCGCCACCGGTGGGGTTGCGGGCGGGACCTACCTGTTTGCGCTGCCCGGCAGCCCCGGGGCCTGCAAGGATGCGTGGGACGCAATCCTTGAAAAGCAGTTCGATTACCGCCACCGTCCCTGCAATTTTGTGGAAATAATGCCCAGATTGGACGAACATCTGCGACGGAAGTAGACTACTGCTACGTTAAACACTTCGTAAACGCTTTGTGGCTTGGCAATTTTTGTCGCCCGGCTACCATTCGTGTCAGGCAGCATTTGCGACCGGAGTTGAGTGATAAATGCGATTTCTGAGGCAAAGCCTTGTGGGGGTTTTCCTGACGTTTCTGACGTTGGGCCTGTTGCTTGTGGCCGCACAGATGATTTCGGGCGCAGTACAGGACGTGCTGGACCGTGACTCTAAGCCGCCCGCCGCGCGCGAACGGGTGTTCGCCGTCAGCGTCCGTACAGCCGAGCCAGAAACGGTGACGCCGTATCTGGAGGCATTCGGGCAGGTCCAAAGCCGCCGACGCCTGGAGTTGCGTGCGGCACTTGGCGGGCGTGTCGTCTCACTATCCGAAGATTTCGAGGATGGCGGCACGGTTACAGCCGGGGAGTTGCTGGTTGAACTTGATCCGGCTGATGCACAATCCGCATTGGATCGCGCGAAATCCGACCTGTTGGATGCCCAATTCGAAGAGCGTGATGCCGAAAGATCGCTGTTGCTGGCGCAGGATGAATTGAAATCGGCCGAGGCGCAGGCAGAGTTGCGCGCGCGCGCCCTGCAACGTCAGAAAGACTTGCAGTCCAGGGGTGTCGGGGCCGCCGCCAGCGTGGAAGAGGCCGAACTGGCCGCCACATCGGCGCAACAGGCGGTGCTGTCCAGCCGGATCGGGCTGGCGCAGGCCGAGTCGCGGGTGGATCAGGCCACAACCCTGCTGTCGCGCGCCCGGATCGCGTTGGACGGGGCCGAGCGCGATCTGGACGACATGACGATCCACGCAAGGTTTGCGGGTACTCTGACCGGAGTGACTCTGGTCGAAGGCCGTCTTGTGTCGGCCAACGAGAAACTGGCCGAACTCGTCGACCCGAATGCACTGGAAGTGGCGTTCCGGGTGTCCACCGCCCAGTATGTTCGATTGCTGGATGACGATGGTGAGTTGATCTCTGCGCCGGTTACCGTGTCGCTGGAAGTGACAGGGACCGACCTGACCGCTGAGGGGCGCATCAGCCGCGACAGCGGCTCTGCGGGCGAGGGCCAGACCGGACGCCTGGTCTATGCCCGACTGGATGATGCATCGGGGTTCAAGCCCGGTGATTTCGTCACCGTGAATGTTGAAGAACAGCCGCTGGACAATGTTGTGCGGCTGCCGTCCTCGGTGCTCGATGCTACGGGCAACGTGCTGGTTTTGGGGGCCGATGACCGGTTAGAGCCGCTGCCTGTGCAGTTGGTGCGCCGTCAGGGGGACGAGGTGCTTTTGCGCGGCGACGGGCTGGCAGGCCGCGAGGTTGTCATTGGCCGGACGCCTCTGTTGGGCTCTGGTGTGCGCGTACGCCCGTTACGTATCGAGGCCAACGCCGACACCAGCCCGGAAATGGTTGAATTGACCGACGAACAGCGCGCGCGGCTTGTCGCGCAGGTCGAAGCCAGCGACCGGATGCCCCAGGCCGTCAAGGATCGGGTGCTGGGACAGCTGAGCGAAGCCAGCGTTCCTGCGGCGCTGGTCCAGCGCCTTGAAAGCCGGGCCGGAGGTTAGGGGCAATGATGCGCGACATCCCCGGCGCAGCGGGCGGCATCCTCAGCTACTTCACCCGCCATCGGACCGTGGCGAACCTGCTGCTTCTGGTGATGCTGGTGCTGGGTGCCGCAGCCATCCCGAATATGCGGGCGCAGTTTTTTCCGGATGTGATCCTCGAACGTGTCGATGTGAACGTCGATTGGGACGGGGCCGGGCCCGAGGATGTCGACAACGGCATCGTGCAACTGCTCGAACCTGCGTTGCTGGCGGTCGAGGGCGTGGCCAGCACCGAATCTACCTCGCGCGAGGGATCAGCCCGCATCCGGTTGGAGTTTGAGCCCAACTGGGACATGTCCCGCGCAGTCGAAGAGGTCAGAACCGCCGTCGACAGCGTCAACAACCTGCCCGAAGATTCCGATGAGCCCACGATCCAACGCGGCGCGTGGCGGGATCGGGTAACGGATGTGGTCATCACCGGACCGATCGAGGCGGAACAGCTGGCCAAGTTTACTGACGAATTGATCAGCCGCCTGTTTGCCGTTGGCGTAACGCGAACGACAATTCGCGGTCTGGCCGCGCCGCGCGTTGTTGTCGAGGTTCCGACGGTTCAACTGATCGCCAATGACATCACCATGTCCGACATTGCCTCGGCCATCGCGGCCGAGGTCACCGCCAGCCCCGCAGGGGACGTTACCGGCGCCAACGCGCGCATCCGAACCGGCGCCGAAAAGCGCAGCCCTGAAGAGATCGAAGGCATCGCGCTGCGCACCTTCGAGGACGGATCGAAGCTGATCGTGGGCGATGTGGCCGAAATCCGCGTCGAAGGCGTCACCCGCAATCGCAGCTACTATGTAGGTGATAACCCGGCCATGTCGGTGCGGGTGGATCGGTCGAATCTGGGCGATGCGATTGAAATTCAGCGCACCGTTGAAGATGTCGTTTTGGACATGCAGGCCAGCGTTCCCGAGGGTATCACGATCGAGCTGATCCGTACCCGTGCGCAAGCCATCACGGATCGTCTGGACATCCTGGTCGACAACGGCCTGGTCGGGCTTGGACTGGTGGTCTGCCTGCTGTTTCTGTTCCTCAACGCCCGCATCGCCTTTTGGGTCGCGGCGGGCATTCCTGTCGCCATGTCTGCCGCGATTGCGCTAATGTATCTGGGCGGGTTGTCGATCAACATGGTGTCCCTGTTCGGTCTGATCATCACGTTGGGGATCGTGGTGGATGACGCTATTGTCGTTGGCGAACATGCCGATTTCCGCGCGCGCCGGTTGGGAGAGGCCCCGATGGTGGCTGCCGAACGCGCCGCGCGTCGTATGGCTATGCCGGTCTTTGCCGCGACGATCACCACCGTCATCGCCTTTTTCGGCCTCACTCTGGTCGGTGGACGGTTTGGAGAGCTGATCCGCGATATTCCCTTTACCGTGATCGCAGTTCTGGCGGCGTCGCTGATCGAATGCTTCCTGATCCTGCCGAACCACATGGCCCACGCCATTGCCCATTCCAGCAAGGAACACTGGTACGATCTGCCCAATCGCGTGGTGAACCGGGGGTTCCGCTGGGTGCGCGACAACCTGTTCCGGCCTCTGGTCGCGTGGGTGGTATGGGCGCGCTACGTGGTTGTGGCCGTGATGGTCGTGATCCTGGCCAATCAGATCGCGCTGTTCATCCGGGGCGATGTGAACTGGCGGTTCTTCAACGCGCCCGAGCGGGGCTCGGTCACCGGCAACTTTATCATGGTTGAAGGCGCGACACGCGCCGACACCTTGGAAATGATGCGCATGGTTCAGCGCGCGACGGAAGAACTGGGTGAGATCTATGCCGAGCGTCACGGCAGCAACCCGATCGATTATGTTCTGGCCGAGGTTGGCGGCTCTGCCGGGTGGGGGCTTGCGGCTGCAGATGGCAAGGATGCCGATCTGTTAGGGGGTATCTCGATTGAGCTGATCGACGCTGACCTGCGCCCCTATTCCAGCTTTGAATTCGTCGGTGAGTTGCAGGATTTCGTCCCCCGCCATCCAAAAGTCGAATTGCTGTCCTTCCGGGGTTGGCGCTCTGGCCCCGGGGGCGATGCGATTGACGTGCAATTCTATGGTGCGGACGTGAACACGCTCAAATCCGCGTCAGAAGAGTTGCAGACGGAATTGTCGAAATACCCGGAAGTCTCAGCGCTCGAGGACAATCTGGCCTATGACAAGGAGGAGTTCATTCTGGACCTGACTGCGCAGGGTCAGGCGCTGGGCTTTCGCATCGAAACACTGGGGCGTGTGCTCAGGGATCGTCTGAACGGCATCGAGGCCGCGACCTTCCCTGACGGGCCGCGCAGCGCCGAGATCAGGGTCGAACTGCCCGAGGGCGAACTGACCGCAGACTTTCTTGAGCGTACTTTGATGCGCACACCGGACGGGGTCTATGTGCCGCTGGCCGATATCGTCTCGGTCGAGCGCAAGTCGGGTTTCTCGACCGTCAGGCGCGAGAATGGTTTGCGGGTGATCTCGGTGAATGGCGACATCTCCGAGGATGATCCGACGCGCGCCGCAGAAATCGAACGTGCCATGCGCGAGGAAATCCTGCCCAATATCGCCGCCACGAAACAGGTGGAATGGCGTATGGCGGGTCTGAGCGAGCAAGAAGACGAGTTTTTGTCCGAGGCTCGCACCGGCCTGATTCTGTGCCTGACCGGCATCTATCTGGTACTGGCTTGGGTCTTTGCCAGCTGGACCCGACCTTTGGTGGTGATGGCGATCATACCGTTTGGCCTAGTCGGCGCAATCTGGGGCCATTACATCTGGGAGGTGCCCCTGAGTATGTTCACCGTGGTCGGGTTGCTGGGGATGACGGGGATCATCATCAACGACTCGATTGTTCTGGTGACCACGATTGACGGATATCAGCAAGAGCGCGGGCTTGTGCCGTCGATTGTCGAAGGCACTGCTGATCGTTTGCGGCCGGTGATGTTGACCACGCTGACGACGGTGTTGGGGCTGACGCCATTGCTCTATGAAGGGTCCCAGCAGGCGCAATTCCTGAAACCTACAGTGATAACGTTGGTCTACGGGTTGGGCTTTGGCATGTTGCTGGTCCTGCTTCTGGTGCCTGCTCTCTTGGCCATTCTCAATGACGTTTCGCGCCCGATGACCGCGTTGCGACGTGCGCTGAAAGCACCGGACCGGGTTGTGAAAGGCGCGGTTGTTGCAACAAGCGCCGTGCTCGCAGTCTGGCTGGGCGTGTCCATGGTCTGGCCCGCCCTGACCGGTGCCCCGATCGGCCTGCTGGCCGGGCTTTATCCTTCGGAGGATGGTTTGAGCATTCTGCGGATGGGCTTTGGCCTGTTTGCTGGTGGTGCGGTGGCCATTCTGGTGCTGGGCGTGCTGGCTTCAGGCCTGCTTTATGGGCGGCTGTCCAGACGTGCAGGGGCCTGATCGACGCGCAGGGCGCGGGCCAGAAGGTCGGGCACGCGCGCGCTCATGGGCAAATCGCCGTCAAAGATTTGTTCCATCGGAAACCATCGCGCATCCAGCGCATCATCCGCGGCCACGGGTGTCCCGGACTGGTAACGGCACAGGACGCCGACCAGCAGGTAGTGCGATTGCACATGCCCGTCCTCGTCGCGCCGCACCAGATCCAAATTGTCGATATAGCCGTCGGGATGCGCCGTCACGCCGGTTTCTTCCAGCAGCTCCCGGACTGCGGCCTGAGAAACGGTTTCGCCCCATTCCACGTGACCGCCGGGAAAGCCCCAAAGTCCCATGTCGGGTTGTTTGCTACGCTGAACCAGCAGAACCTGATCCTGATGCATCACCACGGCCAATGCGCCGATCTTTGGGGAAGGGGTCATCCGGTCAGCCCGCGCTGCACCCAAGGATGTCCACCGCGTGATTGACCCCAAGCACGGTGATCCGAACTTCGGACCGATCCAGCGCCAAAGGTCCGCCCGAAGCACTGATCACCTCGGACCGGGCAATCAAGGTGTTTCCCTGCCGCCTGGTTTCCGCTTGCGAGGCCCAAAGCGTCGGGTTGCCGGGCTCGATCACCGCGAATTCTTCGCCACCCGCCGAGGGCATGGTGATGTGCGCCTCGATCTGCATTCCGTCCTTTGTGGGCTTCAGATGACAGGCCGCCGCTGCCACGCCGGCTTCGCGCGCTGAAAACGGGCGTTGCGCCAGCGCCGCAGCAATGGTCGGATTGCGCCCGGCTTCGGCATCCAGCACGTGATCGAAATCCAAACGTCCCGGGACGCAGACATCCTTACACACGCCCAGATCCATCTCGCCGCGCAGGCGCACGGGCTTTGTCGGGTTCTTCGGGGTGATTTCGACCGGCAACACCAGCTGCCCCTCGTATCCGACGGATTGCAGCCCATTCTGGTCAAACACGCTGGGCGCGGGCCAGGTGATTTTCACGTCGCCTACATTGCCCGAACCGCCCCAGTCGAACTGCGGCGGAATACCGGCATCGCCCGGAGCGCGCCAATAGGTCTTCCAGCCGTCTTTCAATGTCAGCCGCAAAGCACCCTGATAGGTGCCCTTGGCTGTGCGCCCACCGTCCAGAATATCCAGTTGCACAAGCTGATCCACGCCTTGCGCGATGGTAGGCGAGGTCAGGCACAAGCTGGCGATCAGGGCCGCGGCTGTCGACTTCCGGAAATTCGTCATGATCCATAAATGCGTCCTGCGAACCCGATTGCCAAGTCACGTTCCGGTCACTTCGATGAAATCTGCCCGAATCCCGGCTGACGCCTTGCCATTCCCCGCCTTCCGGGGCCATTGTTGCAGAGGAAGCCGAGACAAGAGACTCCTTCACATGGACCTGACCGGAAAACTGCTGATTGCGATGCCTGGCATGGGCGACCCGCGTTTCGAACACTCGGTCGTCTACATTTGCAGCCATGCTGAGGATGGCGCGATGGGGCTTATCGTAAACAAGCCGTCGGATCTGCGGATCAAGGCTCTGTTGGAACAGCTCAATATCCCGTGCCGCATCCCGGTGGTCGGCGAACGCCTGGTACATTTCGGCGGTCCGGTCGAGATGTCGCGCGGCTTTGTCCTGCATTCCTCGGATTACGAGGCGAACCTGCATTCGATGGAGATCAGCACCGATTTCAGTATGACGGCAACGCTGGACGTGCTGGAAGACCTTGCTTCGGGCACAGGACCGCTGAACGCGATGGTGGCGCTGGGCTATTCCGGCTGGGGACCGGATCAGCTTGAGGATGAGATTGCCATGAACGGCTGGCTGACTACTGACGCAAGCCCCAAGCTGGTATTCGATCTTCCCGATGACGAAAAATGGGAGGCTGCATTGGCAACCCTGGGTGTTGACCCGCTGACCCTGTCGGCCAGCGCGGGCCGCGCCTAGTCGCGGGGCGCTGCAGCGCGTCTGAGCCGGTCGTTGATCGCAGCGCCCAAGCCCGTGTCAGGAATCGGGGCGACGGCGATCGGGCGGCCGGATTTGTCCAACGCGTGCAGGGCCGCAAACAAGTTGGCCGCGGCTTCGTTCAGGTTTCCGCTTGCGGACAGGTTCACATCGCACTCGCCGGGGCCGAACCCAAGAAGCACTTCGTCACCTTGCCGCGACTGCGCGTTCAGGCGCACGGACGACTCGGGCGCATAATGCGACTGCAATTGCCCGGGGGCGGTCAGCAGATCGCCCGACTGGTGGATATGCAATTGGGTGTTCAAAACGGCCTCGATATCTTCCAACGCAACGCCTCCGGGCCGCAGAAGGGCGGGCTCGCCTGCCAATCCGACAATCGTGGATTCAAGGCCCACACCGCAGGGGCCGTCATCCAGCACCGCTGCAACGCGCCCGTCCAGCCCGGCGAGAACGTGTACGGCGGTGGTCGGGCTTATCCGGCCCGATGGGTTGGCCGATGGGGCCGCAACCGGTGCATCGACGGCTTTCAGCAACGCGCGCGCTGTCGGATGCGCCGGAACCCGAACCGCCAGTGTTTCCAACCCGGCAGTGACCAGCGACGACACGCCATGCCCATCGCGCAGGGGCAGCACCAAAGTCAGGGGACCGGGCCAGAACGCATTTGCCAACTGTTCCGCCTGATCGGACCATTCCACGTATCGCTGCGCGTCTGCGACCGAGGCGACATGGGCGATCAACGGGTTGAAACTGGGGCGCCCCTTGGCGGCGTAGATTGCCGCCACTGCCTGACCGTTGCGGGCGTCGCCGCCAAGCCCGTAGACCGTCTCGGTCGGGAAGGCGACCAGCAATCCCTGTCGCAGCAAGTCGGCGGCTTGTGCCAGCCCAGCGGGATCGGCGGACAAGACTTCGGTGCGATAAGGGATCATGGGTCGTGACGCCGCGTTTTGGTTGATTGCAACATAGGGACAGGTAGGTAATCGTGCCAACGCAGATGAATACCGGGGGGGCTTGAAGAATCCAAGCCCGCTCTTACAACCCGACAGACAAGCCCGAGAACAGCCATGCCATACCGCGCACCGACCTCTGACTATCAATTCCTTTTGGACAACGTCGTCGGATTCGATCAGATCGCCGCCACCGAGAAATTTTCTGAGGCCAGCGCCGATGTGGTCAGCGCCATCCTGTCAGAAGCCGGCAAGATGTGCGAAGAAGTTCTGGCCCCGCTGCAACGTCCCGGCGATCTGGAGCCTGCCCGGCTGGAAAACGGTGTGCTTCGCACTTCACCCGGATATGCAGACGGCTGGAATGCGATCAGCGAAGGTGGTTGGATCGGTATGAGCGGCGATCCGGACTATGGCGGAATGGGTCTGCCGATGACCGTCACGACCGCTGTCAACGAGATGATGTCAGCAGCTTGCCTGTCTCTGCAACTTGCCCCGCTTATGACCCAGGGCCAGATCGAGGCGCTTGAACATCACGCCAGCGACGCGCTCAAGGCGTTGTACCTGCCCAAGATGATGGCGGGTGAGTGGTCCGGCACTATGAACCTGACCGAGGCACAGGCCGGGTCGGATGTCGGTGCTTTGACCTCGCGCGCCGAACCCAATGGCGACGGAACCTATGCCGTGAGCGGGCAAAAGATCTTTATTTCTTGGGGCGACAATGATTTCTGCGAAAACATCTGTCATCTGGTTCTGGCCCGTCTGCCGGACGGTGTCCCGGGAACCAAGGGCATTTCGTTGTTTCTGGTGCCCAAATACATCCCTGACGAAAACGGCAATCCGGGCGTTGCCAACGATCTGAAGGTCGTCTCGCTGGAACATAAGATGGGTCTGCACGGCTCGCCCACCTGCGTCATGCAATATGATGGAGCCAAAGGCTGGCTTGTGGGTAAGGAACATGGCGGCATGGCTGCGATGTTCACCATGATGAACAACGCGCGCCTGGGTGTTGGCGGTCAGGGTGTCGGCGCTGCGGAAGGCGCCTATCAGCATGCGTTGGCTTATGCGCTTGAGCGCAAGCAGGGCAAAACAGCTTCGGGCACCATTATCGACCATGCGGATGTCCGTCGTATGCTGATGGAAATGCGGGCCGATGTTTTTGCGTCGCGCGCGATCCTGTTGGCCAACGCCGCTGCGATCGACATGTCACAGGCTACAGGTGATCCGGAATGGTCGGCGCGCGCCGCCTTCTTGACACCGATTTGCAAGGCATTCGGTACTCAGGCGGGCATGCGCGTGGCTGAGACTGGCGTTCAGGTGCATGGCGGTATGGGGTTCATCGAAGAAACCGGTGCCGCGCAGTACTACCGCGACGTCCGCGTCACCGCGATCTACGAAGGCACCAACGGCATTCAGGCCATGGACCTAGTCGGTCGCAAGATGATGGACGGGGGTGAAGCCGCTATGAGCCTGCTTGACGAGATCGAGGATCAGGCCGAACGCGCCCGGGCAACCCTTCCCGAACTGGCCGGGCCGGTTTGGGAGGCGACGGAAACCCTGCGTGAGGCAACCGAATGGATGGTTGCGCAGGGTGACATGAACAGCCGCTTTGGCGGCGCGGTGCCCTATCTTCACGCCTTTGCACGCGTGTTGGGTGGGCATTTCCACCTATCCGCTGCGCTGGCCGACCCGGACGGACCCCGGGCCAAATTGGCGCGCTTTTACATCAACGCGTTGCTGCCGGAACATGCGGGGCTTCTGGCGCAGGCGCAGACCGGTGCTGACGATCTTTACGCCCTCAGCGCCGAGGAGCTGGCACTCTGATGGACGGAGATACCCCGTTGTCGATTCACTATCCTTGCGCTGAACCACCGGCCCCCGGGGAGTGCATGGAAATCGCCGAGGGCATTATCTGGATTCGACTGCCGTTGCCGATGGTGCTGGATCACGTGAACGTTTATGCGTTGGACGATGGCGACGGATGGACGGTGATCGATACGGGCGTTTCAACGAACAAGTCTCGCGCGATCTGGGAAAAACTCATGGCAGGTCCATTGGCCGGCAAACCCGTCAACCGGGTTGTGGTGACCCATCACCACCCGGATCATGTGGGAAATGCGGGTTGGTTTCAGACCGAACATGGTGCGGAACTGGTCACCACGCGGACGGCCTGGCTGTTCTCACGCATGTTGACGCTGGACGTGCAGGAAACCTGGCCGCAGCAGACCCTGGACTATTACCGCAGCGCTGGAATGGCGCCCGAGATCCTGGCCAAGCGCATGGCGGAACGGCCTTTCAACTTCGCGGATGCGGTCTATCCGATGCCGCTGGGCTTTACCCGGATCAAGCAGGGTGATGTGATCCGCATGGGTGGGCGCGACTGGGACGTGCAGATCGGCAATGGCCATGCCCCGGAACACGCCACATTCTGGAGCCGCGATGACAATCTGGTTCTGAGCGGAGACCAGATCCTCAGTTCCATCAGTTCCAATCTGGGCGTCTACGCCACCGAACCCATGGCCGACCCCGTGGCCGACTGGATGGAATCCTGCGAGCGACTGGCTCAGCTGGCGCGGCCCGAACAGCTGGTACTAGGCGGGCACAAGCTGCCCTTTACCGGGCTGCCGGTCCGCATGCGCCAACTGATCGAGAACCACCACGGCGCGCTTGATCGTCTGGCGGCCGAACTGGATGCGCCAAAAACCGCGTCCGAGTGCTTTGCACCCCTGTTCAAGCGTCAGATCGGTGAAGGCGAGTACGGGCTTGCTTTGGTCGAAGCGGTTGCGCACCTCAATCATCTCTACCACATTGATGCTGTCACCCGGACGCGGCGCGCGGATGGGGCATGGGAGTATCAGCGCAAAGGGTAGATCAGATGCAGGATGAAATCGAAACCTCGGCCGAGGCTGCAGAAGCCGCAGCTTTGCCCAGGTGCTATGAGGTGCATGCCAATTCCGCTAGCGACTCCGGTTCAAAGGAACTGCCGAAGCCGCTGCAACAACCGGTCGAGACCAAAAGCCCGGCCCAATGGGCATATGAACGGTTGATTCTGTATATCCAGAACTTTGAAAAAACGCTGGACGGCGATCACGAGGTGGCCATGGGTTTTACCGGTGGCGACGCCGGAGTGATGCGGATCGAAGGCATGGGCTATTTCGACCCGGACGTGATCACTTTTTATGGCTCGGACGGGGGCGGGGCAAAAACCCAGCTGGTGCAGCATGTCAGCCAACTGAACGTGATGCTGCGGGCCCTGCCAAAGACGATCGAAGACAAGCCGGCCAACCGAATTGGGTTTCGCCTGGCGGCCGATCTGGAAGAAAGCTGACGGTCCAGCTTGCAATTCACGTCTGCGCAGCCTTGAATGAGTGCATCGTTCAGGAGGGCGCCGTGTGACCAATTTCTCAGCCGTTACAAATGCCTACACTAGCGCATGGGCGCGGCGGCGCGTATTCGTTCCGATTTACGTCGCGGTTCGGCTGCTGCTGATCGCATTGATTGCGCCCGGTATGGCCATGGCCGTCAATTTTGCCGTTTCGCTGTCCGACCAAACCGCGCTGACGGATCAGGATATCGCCATGTTCCTGCTGTCGCCAGCAGGGTTCTTGGCTGCAATCGTTGTGCTCAGCCTGTTTTTGCTGGCTGAGGTGCTTGTCTTTGCCGTTATGGCCGGATCTTTGCGGATGGGCGAAAGCGACCCGTGGCGTGCGGGCGGTTCTGCGATCAGGTTGATCCTGACGCGCTTGCCTGCGCTGTTCGGATTTGCGGTGCGTCTGATCCTGCGGGTACTGGTCCTGGCGCTGCCATTCGTGGCTGTCGCCGGGTTGATCGCCTCGTGGACGCTGACTGAATACGACATCAACTATTACCTGACATTCCACCCGCCCGCGTTCTGGGTGGCGGTGGTTCTGATCGGGTTGGTCGTGGCTGCTTTGGCCTGGATTCTGATCCGCCGGTTGTCGGCCTGGGCGCTGGGCCTGCATCTGGTGCTGTTCGAGAAAGTAGGGCCCAAAGCGGCCTTTGCCGAAAGTGCCCTGCGAATGCAGGGCAAGCAGGGGCGGCTGAAGATCGAACTGGTCATCTGGCTTGTTATCCGCATCGCAATCGCCGCAGCTATCGCCGCAGTGGCGGGAATGTTGTTCGCGCTGGTTCCATTGCAAGAGGGGACCAATCTGCGGGTTGCTCTGATACTCAGCCTGATCGTCGCGGCACTTTGGTCTCTGGCCGGGCTGGTGCTGGCGGCCACTGCGCTGGGCGCGCTATCTGTTGTGCTGGACGAGTTCTTCGAGCCCAAGGCGGGTACCCTGCCGCACCCCGAACCGGGTAATTTGCGCGCGCCGACCCTGGTTACTGTCGCTGTTGCAGCGCTGGCCGTGCTGATAGGTCTATGGACCGGGCAGGAACTGTTGGAACAGGTGCAGGCACCCGATCATGCCGATGTTATCGGCCATCGCGGCGCCGCTGCGCTAAGGCCGGAAAATACCATGGCAGCGGTGCTCAAAGCGATCGAGGATGGCGCAGATTGGGTTGAAATCGATGTTCAGGAAACAGCGGATGGAGTAGTCATCATCGCCCATGACAGCGATTTCATGAAATTGGCGGGCGTTCCGCTCAAGGTCTGGGACGCCACGATGGAGGACGTGGCAGAAATCGACATCGGCAGTTGGTTTGATCCCCAATATGCTTCGGAACGCGCGCCGACCTTGCATGACGTGCTGAGCGCGGCCAAGGGCAAGTCCAAGGTCATTATCGAATTGAAGTACTATGGCCACGACGTCGATCTGGAAAACCGGGTAGCAGCCATCGTCGAAGAGCTGGAGATGCAGGACGAGATCGCGACCATGTCGCTGAAATACCCCGCCGTCCAGAAGATGAAAGCCATTCGTCCCGACTGGCGCGCAGGCGTTCTGGCGGCGACGGCTGTGGGCGATCTGTCGGGGCTCGAGGGTGAATTCGTGGCCGTAAACGCAGCGACCGTGTCGCCCGGGCTGATCCGTCAGATCCACGATGCGGGCAAGGACATTTATGTCTGGACAGTAAATGACCCGCTGCAAATGTCAGCGATGGCTTCGATGGGGGTCGATGGCCTGATCACCGACCGTCCGGCAATGGCGAACGAGGTGCTGCGTGTGCGGGCCGAGATGGGCCCGGGTGAGCGCTTGTTGCTCTGGCTGGCGACCACGTTCGGATTGTCGATCGATACCGACGAGATGCGCGATGCCAGTCCGTAAGCTGGCCGCGATCCTTTTGTGCCTGGCTTCGCCGCTTGCAGCACAAGATCTGATGCGCGGGGTCGAGATGCCCGCCCATCGCGCGCTGATGGTGGTCCGCGACGCCGGTGACCTGTCAGAATTCGAAACCGACGGATGTTCGGGCGGGTTGTCATCAAGCTGGCGGCTGGTGGCGGACGCCTTCCCGAAATTCAGCGCGCTTTATGAGGCGCACCCGCCCTGGGAATATTGCTGCGTCACCCATGATCGCGCCTATCATAACGCGGGCGGTGCCGAAAATGCCGAAGACAGTTTCGAGGCGCGTCTAAGCGCAGATGACACGCTGCGCTCCTGCGTGAAGAACCACGGCGAAGACCACGCCAATGAATATGCGGCCAGATACGACATGACTTCGGACCAGATTCGCTCGGTTCATTCGATAACGGGTGAGGCAATGTACATGGCGGTCCGCTTTGGCGGAGGGCCATGCAGCGGCTTGCCGTGGCGGTGGGGCTTCGGTTACCCGGGATGTACGATCTTTACGTCGCCTGCGCGCGAATGACATCGTGACAGGCCGGGAAAATTCCAGTATCCACGCCTGAAACACGCGAATTGGGAATCTAGTTACATGGCTGAACACAAGCACGGCGAAATGGACATCACCGTACAAACCAAAACCTTTGATGGCTTCATCAAGTTTACCACATGGTGCGTTGTGGCCATCGCGTTCCTGTGCCTGTTCCTGGCGGTTTTTGCGTCGTAATTCACCCCGGGGGCGATCCGTGTTCAGGATTTTGATTGCGTGCCTGTTGGCAGCAACCGTGGCAGGATGTGTCGGATCGCAGCGGCCGCAGGCAGATCAGGCCGAGATTGTGGCCCGATCCTTTCGGGATCCCGGCCCCTCGACCCTGACGCTTTACACGATGATCAGCACCCGCACCGGGTCCGGGGCGCATACGTCTCTGATGATCGGCGGCAGCGAACGCGTGATTTTTGACCCGGCGGGATCGTTCCGGGCCGACGTCGTTCCGATCAGGGATGACGTTCTATACGGCATTACGCCTGCAGTTGAACGCGCCTATCGCAGCGCCCACGCGCGCGAGACGCATTATGCCCGCATTCAAACCATCGAAGTCAGCCCGCAGCAGGCCGAGATCGCGCTGCAACTGGCCAAGCAGTCGGGGCCTGTGGCCGGGGCCTATTGTGCCAACTCAACTGCGCGGCTGCTGCAACAGGTTCCGGGATTCGAGCAGATCGATGTGACCTTCTTTCCGGTGAAACTGTCCGAGCAATTCGGGCAAATTCCGGGGGTCGTCACCTCGGAATATCGCGAGAATGACGATGCCGACTTGCAAAAGGGGCTGGCGCAGAACAACGCGCGCCTCAATCAGTTGGATGCGACCTCAACCAACTAGGTAGAGCAGACCGTAAAGCGAGGCTGCGCCGCTGAAAATCGCGTAGAGCACGTTTTTGGTCAGAAGCCCGACTGCGAGTGTGACAGAGGCGGCTGCCATGCGCGGCAGATCCGGCTGTCCGTCAGTGGCGGTGGGCCAGACGACCAAAGGCGCGATCAGGGCAGGGATAATCGCGACTGCGGTATAGCGGAGATGGCGCAGCAGCCACGGCGGCATCGGACGGTCGCCCACCAGACCGATGAAGGTGAACCGCAACGCGTAGCTGCCCAGGGCCAGACCGACGATGATGATCCATATGGTGATTGGGTCCGTTTGTGTCATGTCTTTCTGCGCTCCAGCATCAGTTCGGCCTGGGCACCGGCGATCATGCCGACCGAACCTGCGATCAGAAGGCCAAGGTTGAACGGCACCGCAACGGTCAACAATGCGACGACGATGGCGACAAGCGCAGCGACCACATGGGCCAATGTCCGCATCATCGGGCCGATCATCGCCAGAAATGCAATCGGCAGCGCAAAATCCAGCGCCCAGCTGTTCGGAATCTGTGAACCCAGGACGGCCCCAAGAAAGGTGGTAAGCATCCACAGAGGCGTGACCGGAGTTGCCGACCCGAAGAAGTAAACCATCCGTTGGGGTACAGTCATCTGCGGCTCTTTCTCGAACCGCACGATGCCGCTGGCGTAGGTGTTATCGACAATCAGAAAGGCCGCACAGGCCCGTTGCCACAACGGCGCGGCTCCCAAATACGGCGTCAGTGAAGCCGAATACATCGCGACACGCAGATTTACCGCCAGAGCCGAGATCAGAATAATCAGGGTCGGCGTGTTTTCCTGCATCAATTGCAAGGCGGTAAACTGTGCCGCCCCAGCAAAGACGGTGGCCGAGAAAGCCATGGTTTGGACGATGTCCAGCCCGGCCTCGGCAGCAAAAACTCCGAACAACAGGCCGAACGGACCGGCGACGAAAATAAACGGGGTACCGTCCCGAACGCCTTTCCAGAAGTATGACTTGGATGTGGAGCTTGCCATGGCTAAATCCTATGGTGATCGCAGCAGCAGTAGCGGTCTTGGGAAAGGGTTGCAATTGGCCACGGAAATCGACTTGTCAGACTATCTCATCGCCCCGGAACCCGGGGCCGCGCGCCTGACGCGCGCGGTTGAAGGCGTGGATCAGAACGGCGAGGTCAGCCGGATCTCGGTGGTCGAGGAAAGACCGCTGACAATTTTCCTGAATGCGCAGGAAATCGTGACCGCAATGACCATCGGCGACTATCCCGAGTATCTGGCGTTGGGCTTCCTGCGCAATCAGGGCATGTTGCGCCCCGACGACACCATTACGCGCGTCGACTACGACGATGATCTTGAAACCGTTGTCGTTCGCACCGAGCGTGAAACGTCTTATGAGGACAAGCTGAAGAAAAAGACCCGCACCAGCGGCTGCGCTGTCGGCACCGTGTTCGGAGACATGATGGAGGGGCTTGAGGATGTGCGCCTGCCGCAGACCCCTGTCCGCACGTCGTGGCTGTACGAACTGGCGTCCAAGATCAACCGCACACCCTCGCTGTATCTTGAGGCAGGGGCCATTCATGGCACGGTCCTGTGCCGCGAGAACCGCCCGCTGGCCTATATGGAGGATGTCGGTCGCCACAATGCCGTCGACAAGATTGCGGGCTGGATGTTGTCCGAGGGCGAAGAGGCCGCTGACAAGATCCTGTACACTACGGGCCGCTTGACCTCTGAGATGGTGATCAAGACGGCGATGATGGGTATCCCGGTTCTGGCCTCGCGATCAGGGTTCACAGCCTGGGGGGTCGAGATCGCGCGCGAAGTTGGATTGACCCTGATCGGACGCATGCGCGGGCAACGGTTCGTCTGTCTTGCAGGCGAAGATCGCCTAATGCGCGATGTCGACCCGTCCAGTGTGCCGCAGGAAGACAAAAAGCACCGCCGCAAGAGCGCCGGATCCTGACAGATCTTTTCCGCGGGCTGCGCAAGTCGCGAAAAACTCTGCAAAATCCGTGTGATATGTCGTAAGGTGGCATATGGAACTCGTGAACCTCATCGCACCTGTTTTTACGGTCATCCTCACCGGCTATGTATTTTCATGGACAAACCTTCTGGGCAAAGACACCTCGGAGGCGCTGGTCCAGTTCGCCGTCTATGTGCTGATTCCGGCGATCATGTTCTATCTGATCGGGCAGGAAGAATTTGCGAACCTGCTGAATATTGGCTTCTACCTCGCCTATGGCGGCACGCTGCTGCTTTTGTTTGCAGCTTTGTTTGTCGGGCTCAGGGTTATTCTGAACATGCAGGTCGGGTCCGCCACGGTTGCGGCGTTTGCGGCGGTCGCCTCGAACACCGCGCTGGTGGCGCTGCCGATCCTGCATGCGATTTTCGGGTCCAGCGGTGCGTTGCCTGCTGTTCTGGCAAACCTCGTGGTTGCGATTTTGTTTCTGATCCTGACGTCGATCCTGGAAAGCAGCGCGGGGCATAGCGCTGACAAGAAGACTCCGATCCTGAAAATCATTCTGAACGTCCTGAAGAACCCGATCATCGCCGCGACCCTGTTGGGGGTGGCCTATTCCTTTACCGGGATCGGGTTTGCAAGCGCCGTGTCGGACTATCTGGAACTGCTCAGCCAGGCGCTTGCAGCTGTGGCGCTGTTTGCCATTGGATTTACCACAAGTGTGCGAACGATCGTGCAGACGGGGCCGCTGATTCTGTTCCTGTCCGTGACCAAGCTGATCGTTGCACCTGGCCTCGTTCTGTTGGCTGCGCACCTGATCGGGCTGGACCCGTTGTGGACGATCGCTGCGGTGGTCTCCTCTGCGGTGCCGACGGCGAAGAACATCTTTTTGCTCGCCAAACATTATGATCAAGAGCCCAAGCTTGCCGCACATACGGTTTCGGCGACCTCATTCCTGTCGATCGCGACGCTGATCGTGTGGCTGTTCGTCCTGCATCATATCTACCCAACCGCGTTTCAATTGAATTGATCCTTGGCGTAAATGCTGGGAATGTGCCGCGTGCATTTCGAACACGAGAGGACGGGGATGAATCGCCCAATTGGTGTCATTCTGGCCGGGGGTCTGGCCACTCGCATGGGTGGTGGCGACAAAGGCCGGTTGCAGCTTGGAGGGCAAAGCCTGTTGTCCCATGTGATTGATCGCCTGACCCCGCAGGTTGCGGGGCTGGTGCTGAACGCCAATGGGGACCCGAGCCGGTTCTCGGATCTTGGCCTGCCCATCGTTGCGGATTCGGTCGATGGGTTTGCCGGTCCGCTTGCAGGCGTTCTGGCGGGTCTGGACTGGGCGGCGGAACAGGGCGCAGAGGCCATCGTGACAGCCGCAGCCGACACGCCGTTTTTCCCGCGCGATCTGGTGGACCGTCTGATGCAGGCCGCCGAGGGGCAAGCGCACCCTCTGGTACTGGCCACCACCCCGCGATCCGGGGATGAAGCGTTAAAGTCCGGCGGCGGCAAACGGGTCAATCGGCATCCGACATTTGGCCTCTGGCCCGTGGCGTTGCGCGACGATCTGCGCGAGGCGCTGGGTGACGGCTTGCGCAAGGTTGTGCTGTGGACCGACAGACATCACGGGCGCGAGGCATTGTTTTCTGCCGAGCCGTTTGATCCCTTTTTCAACGTCAACACACCCGAAGATCTTGCAAAGGCGCAGGACATGCTGGAGCAGCAATGAGACTCTATGGTGTCACCGGATGGAAAAACGCCGGAAAAACCGGGTTGATGGAGCGTTTGGTCACCGAGATCACCGGGCGCGGTTATTCTGTTTCGACGATCAAACACGCGCATCACGCAGTTGACGTGGATCAGCCGGGCACGGACAGCTACCGGCATCGAACCGCCGGTGCGTCCGAGGTTTTGCTGGCATCGGCCCACCGCGTCGCGCTGATGCAGGAGTTGCGCGGCGCGTCGGAGCCGTCCCTGAGCAGCCTTCTGGCCCGCTTGTCCAAAGTCGATCTGGTGTTGATCGAAGGCTACAAGCGCGAACCGCATCCAAAGATCGAAGCGTACCGGGCAGTGGCGGGAAATCCACTGATGGCCGAGGAAAATGACTCGATCCGCGCCGTCGCCACTGACACGCCCCTTTCACTGGACCGGCCTGTGTTTGATCTGGACGATACATCCGCTATTGCAAACTTCATTCTGCAACAGGTCGGGCTGGACCCGGCGCGAAGCTGAAGGATTGTGGAATTGAGGACATCTGAGCCCAAACCGGATATTGCGCCTCCGCCGCTGCGGAACGACTGTTTTGCCTTGCCCGCAGGTGTGAACTGGACGCCGGTGGACAGCGCGCTGGGCCTGTTGCGTGAGCGGTTGCGTCCTGTTGTGTCGAACAGCTCGGTCGGACTTGCGCAGGCATCGGGTCGGATTCTGGCACAGGACGTGCAAGCGCTGCGGTCCAACCCGCCGCTCGCCAATAGTGCGGTGGATGGTTACGGCTTTGCAGGCGCGATACCCGAGGGAGAGCATGTGATGCCACTGGCCGACGGCCGCGCGGCGGCGGGTGTCCCCTTTGACGGTATTCTGCCCGCTGGTCACGCCTTGCGGGTGCTGACCGGGGCCGCGATCCCCGAGGGCGTGGACACGGTCATTCTGGAAGAGGACGTGACAGCCCGCGAAAGGCACATTGCGTTTCGCGGCCCGCTGAAACGTGGGGCCAACACACGACGGGCGGGCGAAGATGCGGCTGCGGGGGAGCTTGCTTTGCCCGCTGGCCGTCATCTTACCCCGGCGGATCTGGCGCTTTTGTCAGCGGTCGGCGTGTCCGAGGTTCCGGTATATAACCGCTTGCGGGTCGCGGTTCTTTCGACCGGAGATGAACTGGTCGAGCCCGGTCAACCTGCAGGGCCGGGTCAGATTTTTGACGCGAACCGGCCCATGCTGCTGTCCCTGATCGACCGGATGGGATTTGACGCGGTCGACATGGGTCGCGTCGCCGATGACCCTGATGATTTGCATGCACGACTGACTCAGGCAGCGGACCAGGCGGATGTGATTCTAACCAGCGGCGGTGCTTCGGCAGGGGATGAGGATCACGTCTCGGCCCTGTTGCGCAAGGAGGGGGCGATGCAGGAATGGCGGATTGCGCTCAAGCCTGGAAGGCCTTTGGCTTTGGGCATATGGCAGGGCACACCGGTTTTTGGCCTGCCGGGCAACCCGGTCGCGGCGATGGTCTGCACCTTGATCTTTGCCCGCCCGGCGCTTGGCCTGATGGCGGGGGCGGGTTGGCAATTGCCGCAAGGGTTCGATTTGCCAGCCGCTTTTGAGAAACGCAAGAAACCCGGTCGCCGCGAGTACCTGCGTGCCCGCGTGCGGGATGGGCGGGTCGAGGTTTTTCGCTCGGAGGGGTCAGGCCGGATCAGTGGCCTGAGCTGGGCCGAAGGGCTGGTCGAGATCGGCGATGCCGAGTGCCATATTCAACCCGGTGACCCGGTTCGGTTCATCCCCTATGGCAGTTTTGGCATCTAGCTAGTCGAACGTCCCGGCCACGCGGCCCACCAGCATAAAGGCACGGGCAGTGCGTGTTTCGCCCAATGCGGTCAGGTCCGCATCGCTGGCATCTGGTTCAAAATCCGCGATCATGTGGTCGAAGCGGCGTAAAAAATGATGCGCGGCGTCGCGGAAAATCGGATCCTGCTTCATCCGTGCCGCTGTCAGCGCCAGTGAAGAGCGATCCCGAATACCGCCAAGCGTCGCCACCGACCGACCACGCGCGCCCTGGGCAAATTGACGCCAGACTTCGGGCCGGGCCATGTCGGGGCGCAGGTCGTCCATATAGATCCCTTCTTGACTGAGAAGGGTCAGGACATCCTGCGACGCCTGCACCAGTTTCGATGCCTTCCGATCTTTCAGCGCCAGTCGCAAAGCCTCAAACCCTTGCTTGTCGCTTTGCGTTTCGGGGAAATTCAGCGCGCGGATGAAGATATCCGTCGTCAACGGCGGTGCAATGTCTTCGGCCTGCGTGCCGAGGGCCAAACTGGTCTGATCCTCGGGTTCGGAACTGCCACGTGTGGGCTCGTTTCGGGCCGACGAAAAGGTTGCGGCGGCAGGTGCCGCCTGTTTGGGGGTTTGGGCGATTTCGTCCAGCTTTTTGGCTGACGCAGGTTCATAAGTGCTGGCGGCGCGCTGTTGCTGTGTTACATAGGCGTGCCGGATGGCGTCGATCGCAGTCTGCAAACGCTCGCTTTCTTCGCGCATGACCCGGCTGGCCCGCATCGCGGTGGCCGCAACCCAGATCATAGCGACCGGAAGAAAAACGGCCAGCAGCGTGACGATGAACCCGCCGCCCTGTTCTGCGCCCGGCAGCACCAAAAACACCACCGAAACCACCAACCAGATGACGCTGAGCGCAAGCGCTGCGATCTCGATCCCGGTCACGGATGGCCGCGCTGGACGGTCATAGACGCCCAGCGATGTTGGCCGTTCGCTCTCTTGCTCTGAATTCTGCCCCGACATGGCACCGGCTCCGGTCAGGCGTATTGGATACTCAGAATTTCATAGGACCGCACGCCACCGGGGGTGCGCACTTCGACACTGTCGCCCTCGTCCTTGCCGATCAGTGCGCGCGCGATGGGGGATTTGATGTTCAACAGACCGTTTTCGATATTGGCTTCGTATTCGCCAACAATCTGCCAGGTCTTCTCCTCGTCGGTATCTTCGTCCACCAGCGTGACCTTGGCACCGAATTTGACCGCCCCGGCCAGTTTGGCGGGGTCGATCACATCGGCCAGCGACAGGATGCCCTCAAGCTCTTTGATGCGGCCTTCGATGAATCCCTGCTTTTCGCGCGCCGAGTGGTATTCGGCATTTTCCTTCAGGTCGCCCAATTCCCGAGCCGAGGCAATAGCCTCGATGATCGCCGGACGTTCGACGGATTTCAGGTTTTTCAGCTCCGCTTCAAGCGCGGCATTGCCCGCGGGCGTCATGGGGATTTTTTCCATTTTGTCTTGGTCCACGCATAAATTGTTACGCCCCGTCGCATGAAAACAGCGCCGGGGCGAGTGATGGGTCGCTGAATACCTGACCCAAATGCCGCGTGAAATGCAAGAGGGGTCAGCGGTTCCGGCGTTTTATTCGCGAACTCGCGCCGTCAGGATGTGGCAGGGCGTGTTTGTTTGCCCGCCCCAACAGATCGCCCCGGCGCCAGCGATGCGCTTCGGATCCTAGCCATAACAGCTCAATCATACTGCACGACCTCGAATTCGATGCCATTTTCGTCGCGGAAATAGAACCGTCGTCCTGGCTCGTAATCAGCGTGGTTATGCGGTTCGAACCCGGCCTTTTTGACCTTTGCTTCTGTTGCGTTCAGATCTTCGACCAACACCCCCACATGATTCAGCCCGCCGACGACATCGTAGCTGCTGTTGTTCAGGGGTTTTGGGTCCTCAGGCGCATAGAGTGCCAGATAGGTATGCTGGCTGCCCACATGCACCGTGTAGCCACCAGCGATGGCCGGACCTTCCCAGCGGGTTTTCCAGTCAAAGACTTTCTCCATCCACGCGGCCGAGGCCTTTGGGTCGCGGACAGTGAAATTGGTGTGTTCAAGCGTCGCCATCATGGGATCTCCTTTGCGAATTCAGGCTTGTCACGACTCACTGTAATTTCTAAACCTAACTTTAGGTCAAGAGATTTTTTGAGGATAAAATGACAGCGTCCGAAGGGTTGGCAATTGGTGCTTTGGCACGGCGTACCGGGTTGGCGGTTTCGGCCATCCGGTATTATGAGGCTCAGGGGCTGATCGCCCCCTGGCGCAATGCGGGCGGGCAGCGCCGCTATCAGCGGGCTGATATTCGGCGCCTGAGTTTCGTGATGATCGCGCAGCAGTTCGGTTTGACCCTGCCCGAGATTCGCGAGGTTCTGTCGGGCCTGCCCGGAAATCGCACGCCAACGCCGCAGGATTGGAAAAAGATCAGCCGGTCCCTGCGCGCGCGCCTGGATCAGCGAATCGATACTTTGGTGCGGCTGCGCGACAATCTGGACGGCTGCATCGGTTGCGGATGCCTGAGCCTGCCGAAATGCGCGCTTTACAACCCCGACGACCGCGCAAAATCACATGGTAGCGGTCCCAGGTACCTGATGGGGGACGCTCCGGACGCATAACTGCCGCATTGCAGCAATGTTACGCCGTGTTTTGATTGACCAATGACTTTCTGAGCATGTAATCAGCCGTGAAACAATATTGCGCAGACCACGCAGTGAAAGCGCCAATTCGGAAAGTTAGCTAAGGAGCCCGCGATGGCCGAGATTGAACGCGAAGCGATGGAATACGATGTGGTGATCGTAGGCGCAGGTCCTGCGGGCCTGTCGGCGGCCATCCGTCTGAAACAGCTGGATGCCGATCTGAACGTTGTCGTTCTTGAAAAGGGCTCGGAAGTGGGTGCGCATATCCTGTCGGGCGCTGTTCTGGATCCGTGCGGTCTGGACGCTCTGATCCCCGACTGGAAGGAAAAAGGCGCTCCGCTGAATGTGCCGGTGCAAGAAGACAACTTTTATATGCTGGGTGAGGCAGGCAAGATCCGCATTCCCAACGCGCCGATGCCGCCGCTGATGAACAACCACGGCAACTACATCGTGTCGATGGGCAATGTCTGTCGCTGGATGGCGGAACAGGCCGAAGAACTGGGTGTCGAGATATTCCCCGGCATGGCTTGTTCCGAGCTGGTCTACGGCGACAATGGCGAGGTTAAAGGCGTGGTTGCCGGTGTCTTTGGGCTTGAGCCCGATGGATCCTATGGTCCGGGTACCGAGCCGGGCATGGAACTGCACGGCAAGTACGTCTTCCTGTCGGAAGGTGTCCGCGGTTCGCTGTCCAAGGAAGTCATCGCCAAGTATGACCTGCAAGCTGGCAAAGAGGTGCAGAAATACGGCGTTGGCATGAAAGAGATCTGGGAGGTCGACCCGGCGAAGCACAAGGAAGGCACCGTTACGCACACTATGGGCTGGCCGCTAGGCAGCAACGCAGGCGGTGGATCTTTCATCTATCACCTTGAAAACAATCAGGTCTATGTCGGCTTTGTGGTGCACCTGAACTACAAGAACCCGCATCTGTACCCCTATATGGAGTTCCAGCGCTTCAAGCACCACCCGATGGTTGCCGAACTGCTGAAGGGCGGCAAGCGCGTGGCATATGGTGCGCGTGCAATCACCGAGGGCGGCTATCAGTCGATGCCGAAACTGGTGGCTCCGGGTGTGGCGCTGCTGGGCTGCTCGGCCGGTATGGTCAACGTGCCGCGCATCAAGGGCAACCACAATGCAATGCTGTCGGGCAAGGCGGCCGCCGAGGCCGCTTATGATGCCATCAAGGCCGAGCGTTCAGGCGACGAGCTGACCGCGTATGAAACCGACGTGCGCGACGGTGCGATTGGTGCTGACCTGAAAAAGGTCCGTAACGTCAAGCCGATGTGGTCGAAATGGGGACTTGTGCCTTCGCTGGCGCTGGGCGGTCTGGACATGTGGACTAACACGCTGGGCTTTTCGTTTTTCGGCACACTGGGCCACGGCAAGAACGATGCGGAGTCGACCGAAGACGCCAGCAAGCACAAGCCGATCGACTATCCGAAACCTGATGGCACGTTGTCTTTCGACCGCCTGACCAACGTCTCGTTTGCGATGACCAATCACGAGGAAAGCCAGCCCTGCCACCTGCATCTGACTGATCCGGATATCCCGGTAAAGGTCAATCTGCCCAAGTTCGACGAACCGGCGCAGCGCTATTGCCCGGCGGGTGTTTACGAAATGGTGCAGGACGACGACGGGCCGCGATTCGTCATCAATTTCCAGAACTGCGTCCATTGCAAAACCTGCGATATCAAGGATCCCAGCCAGAATATCACCTGGACCACGCCGCAAGGTGGGGACGGGCCAAACTACCCCAACATGTAAGCAAAAAACCGGGCAATGGCGGCGTCGTGAAGGCTCTGCCATTGCCTCTTTGGGGGCAAAGCCCTAGCTTGTTGCCAGACAACGACAACAAGGCAGTTTTTTGGTGTTTTCCCAGGTTCGTCGCGCGGTGATTGCCGCGTTTCTCAGCTCATCGGTTGCTTGGCCGGTTTTTGCGGATACGGGTTCGGGCTCTTATCTGGCGGGACGTCAGGCGATCTATCAAAGCGACTACGTCGCTGCCGAGCGGTACTACAGCCGGGCGCTGAACTTTGATCCGAAAAACGCAAAGCTGTTGGAAAGCGTGCTGCTGGCGCGCATCGCGCTGGGCGATATCGAAGGCGCATTGCCGGTCGCCGAA
Source organism: Ruegeria sp. CH11 (assembly GCF_056537105.1). NCBI lineage: Bacteria > Pseudomonadati > Pseudomonadota > Alphaproteobacteria > Rhodobacterales > Roseobacteraceae > Ruegeria > Ruegeria sp. CH11. Next base: position 151,690 of record NZ_JBQFQX010000003.1, on the reverse strand, counting down.
GCCACCGATGCAGGCGACGGTCCAAATCAGGCCGGGCGCATGGTGATCTACGCCAACCTGATCGCACAGGACAAGCTGGACGAGCTGCTGGCGCGCGACCCGGAAACGCAAGGTGTTGGTCCGCTGGTCGACGGGCTGGTGATCGCCTGGACCCATATCGGTCAGGGTGCCGTGACCCAGGCGATGGAGCAGTTTGACACCGTCGCGATGCAGGAAGGGCTGCGCGAGTTTGCGCTATACCACAAGGCAATGGCGCTGGCGTCCATTGGCGATTTCGAAGGTGCCGAAGAGGTCCTGGTCGCCGACAATGGCGCGGTCTCACGTATCTCGCGCCGGGCGGCGCTGGCCCGGGCCGAGATCCTGTCTCAACTGGATCGCAACGATGACGCGTTGCAGTTTCTCGAAGATGTGTTTGCTGCCGGGAACGATCCCTTTATCGAGAACTACACCGCACGTCTGGCGGCGGGCGAAACGCTGCCGTTTACCCATGTGCGCACCGCGCGCGATGGCATGGCCGAGGTGTTCTTCTCGGTCGGATCGGCGTTGAATTCGGATGCGGCGGATGACTATGTGCTGCTGTACACGCGCATTGCCAACTTTTTGCGCGCTGACCACATCGATGCAATCCTGCTGACGGCGGAGCTTCTGGAAGAGTTGCGGCAATACGACCTTGCGGTCGACGCCTATCGCGCCGTGCCGCCGGACAGTTTCGACTATCACGCGGCGGAACTGGGCCGGGCCGAAGTGCTGCGCCAATCCGGCAAGACCGACGCGGCCATCGAAGTGTTGCAGAACCTGGCGGTGCAACAGCCTGATTTGCCAGGCGTGCATGTCGCTCTGGCAGACCTGCTGCGCCAGCAAGAGGACTACGCGGCTGCCGTCGCCTCTTACGACACCGCCATCAACTTGACCGAGGCTGGAGCCGGAGCCAACTGGTTCTTGCATTACGCCCGCGGCATATCGCATGAGCGGCTCAAGAACTGGCAAAAGGCCGAGGCGGACTTCCGCAAGGCATTGGAATTGAACCCCGATCAGCCGCAGGTGCTGAACTATCTGGGTTATTCGCTGGTGGAACGGCGCGAAAAGCTGGACGAGGCACTGGACATGATCGAGCGCGCTGTCGCGGCGCGCCCCGACAGCGGCTATATCGTCGACAGCCTGGGCTGGGTCCTCTTCCGTCTTGGCCGTTACGACGAAGCGGTCGATCACATGGAACGTGCGGTCGAGCTGATGCCGGTCGATCCAGTGGTCAATGACCACCTAGGGGATGTGTACTGGGCCGTGGGCCGCGCGCGTGAGGCGCAGTTTCAGTGGAAGCGCGCGCTGTCCTTTGTCGATCCCGAAGATACCGACGGTGAGGCCGACCCCGACCGTATCCGCCGCAAGATCGAGGTCGGTCTGGACGTGGTGTTGGACGAGGAAGGCGCTGACCCTTTGAAGGTCGCCAATGACGGCTAAGGCTTTTGCGCCCGCCAAAATCAACCTGACCCTGCATGTGACCGGCCAGCGCGCAGATGGCTATCACCTTCTGGATTCGCTGGTCGTCTTTGCAGATATCGGGGACGATCTGACGCTGTCGCCGGGGCCCGAACTGTCGATGACGATCAGTGGCGAACATGCCGAAGGTGTGCCCGCCGATCAACGCAATCTGGCCTGGAAAGCGGCAGAGGCTGTGGGCTGGACCGGGCATATCGATCTGCACAAAGTGCTGCCTCATGGTGGTGGCGTCGGAGGTGGTTCGTCAGACGCTGCCGCCGTGCTTTCGGCGCTGTCAGGGCAGGGGATCGATGTTCCGACCAATGTGCCCTTGTCCCTGGGGGCGGATGTTCCAGTGTGCCTGACGGGTCAGGCCACTCGAATGCAGGGCATTGGCGAGAACTTATCGCCCCTATCCTTGCCGCAGCTTCCGGCTGTTCTGGTCAACCCTGGTATTTCCGTGCCCACCGGGGCGGTGTTCAAGGCGCTCGCATTGCGGGACAATCCCCCGATGCCCGAGGTGATCCCCGATCTTTCGACGCCCGAGGGCTGCGCCGACTGGTTGCGCGGGCAGCGGAACGATCTGGAAATCCCGGCAATGGATGTGGCCCCGGCGATCGAGGGGGTTCTGGACGCGCTTGAAGCATCCCGGCACACCCTGTTGGCCCGCATGTCTGGCTCGGGCTCGACCTGTTTTGCGCTCTATCCCACGATGAAGGACGCACATTTCGCGGCCTACGAAATCGGCGCGGCCCATCCCGATTGGTGGTGCCGTGCAACGAAGCTTAATTAAGGCGGGACACCACATAATCGGCCAGATCGCGCAGCAGGGTGCGAAGCTCATGATCCGGCAGTCCGGTCAATGCCGCCTTGGCCTTGGATGCCCAGCCACGCGCGTCCGCGCGCGTCGCCTCTAAGGTTCCGTACTTGTTCATCAGGGTCAGAGCATGATCCAGATCGCCTTCTTCCTGGCGGCCCTTGCTGATCGTACGCTCCCAGAAGGCATATTCCTCGGGGGTGGCTTGCGCCACGGCTTTAATCACCGGAAGCGTCAGTTTTCGTTCGCGGAAATCGTCGCCGACATTCTTGCCGGTTGCCTTGCTGTCCCCCTGATAATCCAGCAGATCATCCGCAATCTGAAACGCGATGCCCAGCGCATCACCATATTCGAACAGCGCCCGGACCTGCGGTTCCGACGCTCCGGCGATGACGCCACCAACCTCGGTTGCGGCGGAAAACAGCGCCGCGGTCTTGCCGCGTACGACCTGAAGGTAGACGCTTTCATCCGTACCCAGATCGGTCGCTGCGGTCATTTGCAGCACCTCACCTTCAGCAATCGTCGCCGAGGCATTGGCGAGAATATCCAGAACCCGCAGCGATCCGGTTTCAACCATCAACTGAAAGCTGCGCGAGAACAGGTAATCACCAACCAGAACGCTGGATTTGTTGTCCCACAGCAGGTTCGCCGTAGGCCGCCCGCGCCGCTGGGCGCTTTCATCAACCACGTCATCATGCAACAGCGTGGCGGTATGGATAAACTCCACCGTCGCAGCCAGCCGCACGTGGTGGTCGCCGGAATAGCCAAATAGACGCGCCGCTGCCAGCGTCAACATGGGACGCAGGCGCTTGCCGCCAGCCTCGACCAGATGCGCGGTGACCTCGGGAATACGCGGCGCGTGCTCAGAGGCCATACGCGTCTGGATCAGCGTGTTTACCGCCGCCATTTCGGGGGCAAGAATTTCGGCCAGCCGCTCGTGAGGCTTTGAAATTGCGCTGACTGTCATCACACTCCTGATACAAGGCTCGACTTCCGGCTCACCTTGCCCTTACATCCATCCCCATGAAAGAACTTCTGCGCAGCACCGATCCGACGATCCTGGCCTTTGCATCCGCCCTTCTTAAGGGCGAGGATATAGACTGCTTTCAGATGGACGTAAATATGAGCATCCTCGAAGGCGGTATCGGAATCTTCCCTCGGCGCCTGATGGTACGTGCCGATGACCTGATCCGCGCGGAACGGGTCATGCGCGACAATGAGATCCCGTTGGGGCGATGACGCGTTTTGCCGACAGCGAATTGACCTGCAATGATTTTCTGGGTGGCCGGGTGCGTCTATGGCAACCCCGGTCTGGCTATCGCGCTGGCGTGGATCCGGTTCTGCTGGCCGCGTCGGTCCAGGCCCACGCTGATCAAACAGTGCTGGAATTGGGATGCGGCGCGGGGGCTGCGATCCTGTGCCTGATGGCGCGCGTGCCGGGGTTGCAGGCAACGGGCGTGGAATTGCAGGCAGAATATGCGGATCTGGCGCGCCGAAATGCCGCCGAAAACCGCGCAGCACTGACCGTTGTCGAGGCGGATTTGACCGCGTTGCCGCCCGAATTGAAACAGCAACAGTTCGACCATGTTCTGGCCAACCCGCCTTACTATCGGCCCGGGGCGCACAGCCCCGCAGCAGATTCGGGGCGACGGATCGCCTTGGGTGAGGAAACCGGCCTGAAGGACTGGGTGGATGTGGCTGCCAGACGGTTGGCGCCGCGCGGTTATGTACACATGATCCAAAAGGCCGACCGCTTGCCCGATTTGTTGGCGGCCTGTTCAGTGCGGTTGGGCTCGATCGAGGTTTTGCCGCTTGCACCGCGAGCCCATCGCGCCGCCGAACTGGTGATCGTTCGGGCGCGCAAAGGCGGGCGCGCGGCGTTTCGCCTGTTGGCACCGGTCATCTTGCACGATGGCGCGCGGCATGAGCGCGACGGGGAAAGCTATACTCCCGTGGTCTCGACCGTGTTGCGCCAGGCTGCGCCGTTGGCCGGGTTTTCCGAAGTTTAGGCAAAGACTGGCCCAATTTGTCGGATTTGTAACAGATTCTGTGCGTCAGAGGCGTGACAGGCTGGAAACGATGTGATCAACTTCTTACGTAATACATGCAACCAGAAAAGGAGGATCGCCATGAGCGTGAGCGCACATCTGACGGAACTGAAGAAGAAGCATGAAAATCTCGGTCTCCAAGTGGAAGAAGCCCAACGCTCGCCAGGCATCGACGATCTCCATATCGCCCAGCTGAAAAAACAGAAGCTGAAGCTCAAGGAAGAAATTGAGCGCCTTTCAAACTAGGACTTCAGACTGGCGCGTGCGGCAATCGCCGCACCGCCGGTCACCAACAGGGCCGCGATCGCAAGACCCCAGGTCGGGGCGGCGAACCCGGCCAGTACCAACGCCAGTGTAGACAGCAATGGGGCCGCATAGGATGCCGTGCCCAAAATCTGAATGTCGCCGCGTTTCACCCCGATATCCCAGACATAGAAGGCCAATCCGACGGGCCCAAGCCCCAGGGCCAGCACCGACGCCCAGCCAAGCGCGCTGCTGGGCAAAACGGTTTCCTCGACCGCAAAGTGTAACCCCCATGATGCGATGGCCGTAACCACGCAAAACACAGCGACCGAGCTGGTCGGTACATCCCCCAAGCGTCGCGACAGAACCGAATAACCTGACCACGTCAACGCACATAGCAGGGCTAGCCCGTAGCCAGGCAAGTGCTGGGCCTGGAATCCTGCGCTGCCGCCGCCGCCGATGATCACGGCGGCCCCGGCAAAGCCCAGGCATGCACCCAAAAGATGCCCAACGCGCAGAGTCTCACCCGGCAACAGGCCCGAAAACAGCACGATCAACAAAGGCCAGAGATAAGCGATCAGCCCGGCTTCGGCCGCTGGGGCCATGCGCAGAGCAGAGAAATACAACGCGTGGTAACCAAACAAACCAATCGCGCCGAACAGATAGGTTACCCATGAAACCTGACGAAGCTGCGTGAGCCCGCCAGTTGCGACAACCCAAATCAACCCCAACGAACCTCCGATCGAAAAACAGATCGCGTTCAGCAACAAGGGCGGTGTCGGCACGGACCCGACCGTGAACAGGGCCAGCAGCGACCACAGCAAGACCGCGACGAATCCAACGGCAGTTGCGCCCATCCTTGTCATTGGGAATCAATCCTCATTGGTGAGAGTAGCCCTGAATTCATCCGAGATTTGCGGGGCGGTTTCAATCGCGGTCCGCAATCGCGCCTCGAATTCCCCGGTTTGAGGCAGGGTTTTGGTATTGGCTGGATGCCGCAAAAAAAGGCCGATCCCAAGGGACCGGCCTTTCCACTATTTTAGTTGCTCTGGCTCAGACGAAGAACTGCGCACCGTTGGCCGAGATGGTCGAGCCATTGATGAACTGCGAATCGTCCGAAGCAAGGAACGCCACGCAGCGCGCGATTTCTTCCGGTTCACCCAGACGACCGGCCGGAATCTGGCCGATGATGGATTCGCGCACCTTTTCCGGCACTGCCATGACCATCTCGGTTGCGATATAGCCGGGGCAGATTGCATTGGCGGTGATACCCGCGCGCGCGCCTTCCTGCGCCAGCGACTTGACGATACCCAGATCGCCCGCCTTGGTCGCGGCATAGTTCACCTGAGCGAACTGGCCCTTCTGTCCGTTGATCGAGCTGATGACGATGACGCGGCCAAACTTGCGCTCGCGCATGCCGGGCCAGACAGGATGAACGGTGTTGAAAACACCGGTCAGGTTGGTGTCGATCACCTGATGCCATTGTTCCGGCGTCATCTTGTGGAAGGGTGCGTCGCGGGTAATGCCTGCGTTTGCAACCACGATATCAATCGGGCCAACTTCGGCCTCAACCTTTTCAATGCCCGCCTTGGATTCGTCATAGTCGCCGACGTTCCACTTGTAAGTGGCGATGCCGGTTTCTTCGGTGAACTTAGCCGCCGCTTCATCATTTCCCGCATACGTGGCCGCAACATTGTAACCTTCGGCCTTGAGCGCCTTGGAAATTGCTGCGCCGATGCCGCGAGAGCCGCCGGTGACGAGTGCTGTACGTGCCATTTAGGAATCCTCCAAATTTAGTCGGCTTGGTAATGCTGTTACTCTGAGAGAAAGCGATGCGCAATATTGTTTCGTGGTCAAATTTGCATTTCCAGTCATCAATATCGTCGCATCACAGTATTAGGGTCGAATTGTAACAAAAAAGGGCGCCAGTCGGGCGCCCTTTTCTATTGAATTATCAAAGCACTTAGTCGCGCTCCACGCAAAGGGCAACGCCCATGCCGCCGCCGATGCACAAGGTCGCCAGACCTTTCTTTGCGTCGCGGCGTTTCATTTCGAACAGCAGCGTGTTCAGAACCCGGCAGCCCGAGGCACCGATCGGGTGACCGATGGCGATCGCACCGCCGTTGACGTTCACGATCGACGGATCCCAGCCCATGTCCTTGTTCACTGCGCAGGCCTGTGCCGCGAAGGCTTCGTTGGCTTCGACCAGATCCAGATCGTCAACCGACCAGCCCGCTTTTTCCAGCGCCTTGCGCGAAGCATAGATCGGGCCAACGCCCATGATCGACGGGTCCAGACCAGCGGTTGCGTAAGATGCAATTCGGGCCAGAGGCTCGATCCCGCGCTTTTCGGCGTTTTCTGCCGACATCAGCAGCGTTGCCGCCGCGCCGTCATTCAGGCCCGAGGCGTTGGCCGCCGTGACCGAGCCATCCTTGGTGAAGGCGGGGCGCAGCTTGGCCATGGCCTCCATGGTCGCGCCGTGACGGATGTATTCGTCGCTGTCCATCACGATGTCGCCCTTGCGGGTCTTGATGGTGAACGGCGTGATCTCATCCGCGAATTTGCCGGCTTTTTGCGCGGCCTCGGCCTTGTTTTGCGACGCGACGGCGAATTCGTCCTGCATGTCGCGGCTGATCTGCCACTTTTCCGCGACGTTTTCCGCAGTCTGGCCCATGTGGTAGCCATTGAAAGCGTCCCACAGGCCGTCACGGATCATTGTGTCGATGTATTTCAAGTCGCCCATTTTCTGACCGGCGCGCAATGCGGCGGCATGGGGCGAAAGGGTCATGTTTTCCTGACCACCGGCGGCAACAATTTCGGCATCGCCCAACTGGATGTGCTGTGCGCCCAGCGCAACGGCGCGCAGGCCCGAGCCGCAGACCTGGTTGATGCCCCAGGCTGCGCTTTCCTGCGGCAGACCGGCATTGATATGCGCCTGGCGCGCGGGGTTCTGACCCTGGGCGGCAGTCAGGACCTGACCCATGATGGTTTCGCTTACCTCGGCCTTTTCGACCCCGGCGCGGTCCACAACCGCTTCGAGAACGGCGGTGCCCAGATCATGTGCGGGGGTGTTCGCAAAAGAACCGCCAAAACTGCCGACACCCGTGCGTGCAGCGGATGCGATTACTACGTTGGTCATATAGTCAATCCTTTACCGTCATGGTCCAGCCGAAGACCCAGCGGCGTGCATGAGAGAACATCCCTGATGCAACATAAGCGCCCCGTGATCCCCGCTTGTGTGCGTTCTGGAATACCCCAACGCTGCACGTGCAGCAATGGACAGCTTGTCTCACAGCCCCAAGTGGCAAAGTGTCGCGTTGGCAAACAGTGTGCTAACTGGCGGTTTTGGCGTTGTTTTCCTGGACCCAAGGCCGTGTGACCGAAGGCGCGCCGAACAGGTAACCCTGCAGACAGTCAACGCCGTTGGCGACAAGAAATTCGGCATCTTCTTTTGTTTCGACCGATTCGGCGGTGACAAGAATTTCGAATTCTCGTGCAACCGCGATCAGGGCGCGGACCAGTGCCTGATTGTCAGGGTTCTCGCTGACTCCGCGTACAAACTGCCCATCGATCTTGGCGACATCGAAAAGAAACTCGCGGAAGTGGCGAAAACTGAAATTGCTGGCCCCGAAATCATCCAGCGCAAAGGCGATGCCGCGCGCCTGCTGCCGGTCCATGAAATCGGTGACGAGTTCCGGGACCTGCATGGCCGAACTTTCCGAGATTTCCAGAATCAGCCGTTCGCCCAACGTCTGGTCCTTTCTAAGAAACCGGTCCAGCACGCGCGACCACCGGGCATATCCGATAGAGCGGGCGGACATGTTGATCGACAGCCGGATATCGGGATTGTGCCGCAAGGTTCGCAGGCCTTTTTCCAATGCGACGCAGTCCAGATCCCGCCCGATCGGAGAGTTCTCGACCTGCGGCATGAATTCGCGCGCGGGGATCACCCGCCCGGTTTCGTCCAGAACGCGAATGAAAGCTTCGTAGAAGGCGACGTTGTGCGGCGCGCGCGCCTGCATCACAGGCTGAAACGCCAGCTTGCATTGTTTGTGTTTGACCGCGTCGGTCGCCATAAGCACCGCCGAGCGATCCCGGGCCGTGACCGCCGCGTTCAAAGGGCTGTCTGATCCTTCGGGCAGATCTTGGATGTTCTTGTCCCGCATGGACGCACCGTCTGTTGAGCCTATTTTGCCTCAGTGTCAGCTCAAACAGGTGAATCTGCGGTTAAAAATTGCGAAAAAAGCGCGGCAACGCCGTTCGGGGTCAGCGTGTCGATTGCCACGCGCGCCCAAGCGCCGATGCGGCTCCGAACAGCGCGCCCACCAGGCCGAGCACCATAAGACCAAAACCGAGGGCCAGAAGGGCCGCAGGGGCCTCGGGGTTCAGCGCAGTCAGCATGGCGAGGATCAGACCAGATAGGCCGGTTGCGGTCGAAAATGTCGTTAAGCGTGTCATCTCAATGCGATACTCAGAAATAGGAACATTCGCCCGATATGGCGCATCGGGCAGGAATTTCAACACTTGTCCGAAAATTGGGGCGTTATTTAGACCCGTTTCGCCCGTGAAGAAGGCGCAGTGGCGTCAAATTGCTCAAATCCGGGCGTTCCGCGATCTCGTGGATTTCGGGCGAGGTGCTTGGCCTTGATCTGGGCCGAATTATCGCGGCTGCCGTCATGGCTATACCCCGGCGGCGCAAAGCAATAGGCCAGCCGCTGCCGCAGGCGGAGGCCCGGTTGCGTAGCATCACGCCAGATGCCGACCCACTCGTGAAAGGCGACGCGCAGCGGGTTGAAGGTGCCGATATTGTGCACCAGACCATAATCGACGCGGTCATCTTCCTGTTCGGGCACGAAGGTACCGAACAGTTTGTCCCAGATGATGAACACACCCGCATAATTGCAATCCAGATAGCGCGCGTTGCGCCCATGATGGGCACGGTGATGGCTGGGTGTGTTCATCACTGCCTCGAACCAGCGAGGCATCTTGCCGATGGCCTCGGTGTGAATCCAGAATTGATAGATCAGGTTCAAGCCACCGACAAACAGCACCATCGCCGGATGAAAGCCCAGCAGGATCAGAGGCGCGCGCACCACCATCATGAAGGTGAACGTATAGGTCCAGGTCTGCCGCAACGCTGTTGTCAGGTTGTAGTGCTGCGAGCTGTGGTGGTTCACATGGCTGGCCCAGACCCAACGAATGCGATGGCCAAAGCGGTGCACCCAGTAGTAGCGCAGGTCGTCCAACACAAAGCACAGGATTATGACCGGGATCGATGTGCCGAGGTTCAACGGCGTGATCTGCCACAGCCACATGAAGAATGCCCAAGCGATGAAGCCCAGCAGAAAACCTGACGCGATATTCCCGGCCCCCATGATCAGCGAGGTCACGGCGTCGCGGGTCTCATACCGACCGCCTTTGCCCTTGAGTGCGATCCACAGGAACTCGGCCAGAATCGCGGCAATGAAGAAGGGGACGGCCCATTGCACGGCGTCGGGGAAACTTACGGCGTCGGTCATGCGGGCTCCAATAGGTGGCGCCAATGACGGCGCTCGGTCTCATCAAGGCGGATAATGGCGCGGGGTGTTCCGAACTCGTGAAACTGAACCTCGAATCCGTCGGGATGTTCGATCCAGTCGAAATCCAGCAGGTGGCGGGCTACAGTGTCTGCCCCCAAGGCCCACAAAAGCCCGGCACCGGTGTTGGTGCGGACCAGAGCTGTATGACCGTCATGCGAGATGGTCAGGTCGATCACATCATCATCTGGGAAATGCCGCACCCATTCGGTCCGGGCGTCTTCGGGCGTCAGAACGCGAATCCGCGACCGACCGGTCAGATGCAATAGCACCGTGACGCCGGCTATGCCGCCGACCACCAGAACCAAGAGTATCTCAAGCGGCATCGCGACCTCCCCATGCGCAGAGTGCAAAGCGGGCGGGAGGCTGTCAAAGGTGGCGTGGCGTCAGGTGCTTTCGATCCGTTCGACAATCTCGTGTTGCACCACCCGTTGTACGAACGGGCCAAGGCCCGCGGGTCCCGAGGCGCGATCCTTAAGATGGATGCAGATATCCGGCCGACGGGCAGCTATGATACCCACCATCTCGCCCCGGACCGAGTCATCAAGACCAGCACCCATTATGGCGCAGGCGATGCGCGGTTCGGCGTCCAGTTGACGCCGGACCTCGTCGGGATCATGCGCTCCCAGCCATTGAATCGGCATATGGTCAAGCTGTTGCGCGACGTCGCCGATCACGTTGGGCAGTTTTCCAATCAGCAAAACAACCGGTTTCATAGCCGTCTTCCCTTCTGATGTCGCAAAGAAAAAACCGGCCCAATCGGGGCCGGTCTCAGCATAGCACATTTTTGTCCTGACCGCCTGGAGCGTCAGCTGTTGGCGTCGACCAGGGTCGACACAATCGCCTTGGCACTGTCCGAGTTCCATTCGGCGTCACCGATCAGACGAGCGATTTCGTTGCCATCAGGGTCGATGATGACAGTGATCGGCAGGCCGATGACACCCATTTCCCGCGCAACCGCCTGTTTAGGGTCCTGATGCCGCGGCAGGTTGGTGATGCCGTTTTCGTCAAAGAACTTCTTGATCCCGGCGGGTGAATTGCGTCCGGTGGCCAATGTCAGTACCTCGAACTTGTCGCCGCCGAATTCTTCCTGCAATTCGGAAATCTGCGGCATTTCCTTGCGGCACGGCGCACACCATGTGGCCCAGAAGTTCAGCAGGACGTATTTTCCCTTATAGTCCGCCAACGTTGCGGTGCCGCCATCATCCTCCAGTTCGAAGGCTACCGGTTCGACGGGCTTGGGCTCTTTGTGCAGGATCAACCGTTTCAGGCTGCCGTCACGCAGCGGTCCAAGTGTTTCCGCGTCGGTGGCCAAAGCCGCGTTTGCACCCAGCGCAAGGGCCATATAAAGGGGGATCAGACGAAATAGGCGCATATCAACTCCGGGTTTTTGCAACATGACCGATCAATCCTCGAACCAGATGTGGGGCGGCCGCTTTGCCGCCGGTCCAGACGCGATCATGGAGGCGATCAACGCCTCGATCGGGTTCGATCAGCGGATGGCAGCCCAGGACATTGCAGGCTCGCGCGCCCATGCCGCCATGCTGGCTGCCACAGGCGTTATTACTGATAGTGATGCGCAGGCTATTCGGGAAGGGCTGCTCACCGTTTTGTCAGAAATCCAGAACGGCGCGTTTCAGTTCTCGACCGCGCTGGAAGATATTCACATGAATGTCGAAGCGCGCCTGAAAGAGGTCATTGGTGAGCCTGCAGGTCGTCTGCACACGGGCCGCAGCCGAAATGATCAGGTTGCGACCGATTTCAAACTCTGGGTTCGTGATCAGCTGGACGCGGCTGAGAACGGCTTGCTGGCGCTGATCCGCGCGCTTTTGGCGCAGGCCGAGGCGGGTGCCGATTGGGTCATGCCGGGCTTTACTCATTTGCAGACTGCGCAGCCGGTGACATGGGGCCACCACATGATGGCTTATGTCGAGATGTTTGGCCGCGATCTGTCCCGCGTGCGCGACGCGCGTGCCCGGATGAACGAATCCCCCTTGGGCGCTGCTGCGCTGGCGGGTACCTCTTTCCCCATCGACCGTCAGATGACAGCCGAGGCGCTGGGCTTTTACCGCCCCGCCGCGAACTCTCTGGATGCGGTTAGCGACCGCGACTTCGCGCTTGAATTCCTGTCCACCGCATCGATCTGCGCCGTGCACCTGTCGCGCTTTGCCGAGGAACTGGTGATCTGGTCCTCGGCCCAGTTCCGCTTTGTCACGCTGTCAGATCGTTTCTCGACAGGCTCGTCGATCATGCCGCAGAAGAAGAACCCCGACGCGGCCGAGCTGATCCGGGCCAAGGTCGGGCGCATTTATGGGGCCAACACGGCCCTGATGATGGTGATGAAGGGCCTGCCGCTGGCCTATTCCAAGGACATGCAGGAAGACAAGGAACAGGTCTTTGACGCCGCCGACAACTGGATGCTGGCGCTGGCGGCGATGGAGGGCATGGTTAAGGACATGACCGCCAACCGCGACAGCCTCGCCGCAGCAGCAGGTTCGGGGTTCTCGACCGCGACCGATCTGGCCGACTGGCTGGTGCGGGTGCTGGGTCTGCCGTTCCGCGATGCGCATCACGTCACCGGATCGCTGGTTGCGATGGCTGAAAGCAAAGGCTGCGACCTGCCTGATCTGACGCTTGAGGATATGCAAACGGTCCATGCAGATATCACCGACGACGTCTTTTCTGTCCTAACCGTGCAAAATTCGGTAAACTCGCGCCAGTCCTATGGCGGTACTGCACCAGATCAGGTGCGGGCCCAAGTCAAGCGATGGAAGGCGCTGGTGTAATGCAGATACAACGCGTGCTGCTGTTGATTGCGGCTGCAGCGGCTCTGGCCGGTTGCGGCGCAGACGGCGAACCCATTCAACCGACGATGAGCGCCAATGTTGGGATTGGCACAAGCGGCTCTTACGGTGGTGTTGGCCTTGGGCTGAGCCGTGGCGGGCTGGGCGTCTATTTGGGTTTGTGAACGCAGAATGAAGTTCATCGGCGCAGCCTTGGTGCTTGCTCTGCTCGCAGCCTGTGAACCGGCCGGCAATCCCCGCCCGGAACCCGAGGCCAGATCCAGCGGCTCAGGCGTTTCGATCTCAGGCTATGGCCGGGTTGGCGTGTCTACTGGCGGGTGAGGCGCGGAATCATTTGATCCGTATGCCTCTTTTGGTCTAAGCGCGCTGCTATGGATCACTTTCTCTACCGCGACGGCGCGCTTTACGCCGAAGATGTCCCAATCTCCGAAATCGCCGCTGCGGTCGGAACCCCGTTCTATGTCTATTCGACGGCCACTCTGCTGCGGCATTTTCAGCTTTTTGATGACGCTTTGGAAGGTACCGATCATCTCGTCTGCTATGCGATGAAAGCGGCCAGCAATCAGGCAATCCTGAAGACGCTGGCGCAGGCCGGTGCAGGGATGGATGTTGTCTCGGGCGGGGAATATTTGCGTGCCAAGGCTGCGGGTGTTCCGGGCGACAAGATCGTGTTTTCGGGCGTCGGCAAGACAGCGGACGAAATCCGTGCCGCGCTGACCGGCGGCATCCGTCAGTTCAACGTCGAATCCGAACCAGAGATGGAAGTGATCAATGCGGTGGCTTTGGAATTGGGAAAGGTCGCGCCGATCACCGTGCGGGTGAACCCGGATGTGGACGCAAAGACACATGCCAAGATTGCCACCGGCAAATCCGAAAACAAGTTTGGTATCCCGATTTCGCGCGCCTCAGAAGTCTATGCGCTTGCCGCCCGCCTGCCGGGGTTGGAAGTGATCGGGATCGACGTTCATATCGGTTCGCAACTGACCGAGTTGGAGCCGTTTGAACTGGCCTACTCCAAGGTCGCTGAACTGACCGAGCAACTGCGTGCCGAAGGGCACAATATTCGCCGTCTGGATCTGGGCGGTGGCTTGGGCATCCCCTATACCCGCGCGAACGATGCGCCGCCGCTGCCGGTGGAATATGGTGCCCTGATCAAGAAGACCCTGGGCCATCTGGATTGCGAGATCGAAATCGAACCAGGCCGCCTGATCGCGGGCAATGCGGGTCTGATGGTCAGCAAGGTGATCTATGTGAAATCAGGCGAAGGCCGCGATTTCCTGATTCTGGACGGGGCGATGAACGACCTGATCCGCCCTGCAATGTACGAGGCACACCACGACATTGTTGCCGTCAAGGAACCCGAACCGGGTGTCGAACAACAGCCCTATGACATCGTCGGTCCAGTTTGCGAGTCGGGCGACACCTTTGCCAAGCAACGCAATATGCCCCCGTTGGCACCGGGCGATCTGGTGGCGTTTCGCAGTGCCGGTGCTTATGGCGCGGTGATGTCCAGCGAATACAACACCCGACCGCTGATCCCAGAGGTGCTGGTGCATGGGGATCAATTTGCAGTTATTCGTGAACGGCCAAGCTTTGACGAAATCATAAACCGCGATACCATACCCTCGTGGCTCTGACGCGATAGGCGCGCGGGCCCGACCCGGAGGCTTGCCTTGACCGACAAACCGAACCTGCCCATTCCGCGACTTTCCGTGTGGCTTACCCATGCGGGAATGTTGGCCGAACAGGTTTTGCGCGCGTTCTGGCCCTTCTTTTCGATTATGATGGTAGTTCTGGCGGCGCTGATGCTGGGACTGCAAGACGCGGTTGGTGTCGAAACCGTCTGGGTTACGGGCGCGCTTGCTGTGTCGTCAGCGCTGGGCGCTTTGGTTTTTGGTGTGCGTCGATTCCGTCTGCCCAGCCGGGCCGAGGCCCTTGTACGGCTGGATGAAACCCTTCCCGGGCGCCCGATTCAGGCCCTGATGGACGATCAGGCCATTGGCGCGATGGACGCGGATTCGGTGGCCCTGTGGCGGACGCATCAGGCGCGTATGGCAACCCGGGCAGCGCAGGCCGGGCCGGTCCGGCCTGATCTGCGGCTGGCGTCTCGCGACCCATATGCGTTGCGCTATGCGGCGATGCTGGCGCTGGTGGTTGCGACGCTCTTCGGGTCATTCTGGCGGATCGGGTCGGTCGCAGACATGACGCCCGGTGCTGCAGTTGCCGGTCAGGGGCCCACTTGGGAAGGCTGGGTCGAGCCGCCGCGCTATACCGGCCTGCCGACATTGTATCTTGCAGATCAGCAAGACCCGTCGCTGTCTGTGCCGCAGGGCAGCCGTATTACCTTGCGATTCTATGGCGAGGTTGGGGCGCATACGTTGACCGAGACAGCTTCGACCACCGGCGCCGAGGCGGCTGCCGAGCCCGAGCAGGAATTCATCGCCGAGCGCTCAGGCCAGATGCGCATCGAAGGCCCGGCAGGGCGCGACTGGGTCTTGAGCGTCGTGGAAGACGAAGCCCCCCAGATCGCCGTGGCGGGTATGGCCGAGGCCGAGGCGGGCGGGCAAATGAAGCTGCCGTTTGCGGCCAACGACGACTATGGCGTCGTGTCAGGTTCCGCAGAGATCACGCTGGATCTGGATGCGGTCGAAAGGCGTTTTGGGCTGAAAGTCGACCCCGAACCGCGTGAGGTGATTGAGGTTCAGTTGCCGATGCCCATCACGGGAGACCGGTCAGATTTCACCGAAGACCTGATCGAAGATTTCTCGCAGCACCCCTGGGCGCACCTGCCGGTCACGATCACGCTGCAGGTGGTGGACGATGCCGATCAGACCGCGTCGTCGGAGCCTTACAAGACGGCTTTGCCCGCGCGACGTTTCTTTGATCCGCTGGCAGCGGCAGTCATCGAACAGCGCCGCGACCTGCTGTGGTCCAAGACAAATGCCGCTCGGGTGGCGCAATTGCTGCGGGCAGTCTCGCACCGGCCCGAAGGCCTGTTCCGCTCGGATACGGCCTATCTGCGCCTACGCGTGCTGTTGCGCCGCTTGGAAACATTTACGCGATACGATCTGAAGCCAAAGCAGCAGGAAGAAATTGCGCAAGCGCTTTGGGATCTCGCGGTGCTGATCGAGGATGGCACCCTGGCCGACGCTCTGGAACGGATGCGCCGGGCGCAGGAACGTCTGACCGAGGCGATGCAGAACGGGGCCAGCGACGAAGAGATCGCCGAACTGATGCAGGAACTGCGCGAAGCCACGCAGGACTATATGCGCCAATTGCAGCGTCTGGCGCAGGAAAACGGTGAAATGCAGGACGGTCAGCAAGGCCCGAACGGCGAAACCATGCAGATGACGCAGGACGATCTGCAACGGATGATGGACCGTATTCAGGAACTGATGGAACAGGGCCGCATGGCCGAGGCGCAGCAGGCGTTGGAAGAGTTCCAGCAGATGATGGAAAACATGCGCGTCACGCAAGGACAGGGTCAGGGTGGCCAGTCCGAAGGACAGCAGGCCATGGAAGGATTGGCCGAAACGCTGCGTGAACAGCAGGGCCTCAGCGATCAGGCATTCCGCGACCTGCAGGAACAGTTCAACCCCGGCGCGCAAGCTGGTGAGAGTCAGGGCAACGAGGGGCAGTCCGGCGGTCAGGGCCGCGGGCAGAGCCACGAAGGCCAAGGTGGTCAAGGCCAGGGTCAGGATCAGGCTGGCGAAGGACAGCAGGGCCAGGGATCGCTGGCAGACCGACAACAGGCCCTGCGTGACGAACTCAACCGTCAGCAACAAGGCCTGCCGGGTGCCGGAACGCCCGAAGGCGATGCTGCGCGCGAGGCGCTGGGGCGCGCGGGCCGCGCCATGGACGAAGCCGAGGACGCCTTGCGCGGTGACGATCTGGCCGAAGCAATCGACCGCCAGTCCGAGGCGATGGAGGCCCTGCGCGAAGGCATGCGGTCTCTGGGCGAGGCCTTGGCGCAGAACCAACAGAACCAACCGGGACAGGGCACGCAGGACGGCGACATGCAGGCCAACAGCCGTGACCCGCTGGGCCGCAATCCGGGGTCTGCCGGGTCGATCTCAACCGAAGAGGACCTTCTGCAAGGCGAAGATGTCTATCGCCGTGCGCGCGAGTTGCTGGACGAAATTCGCCGCCGGACCGGAGAATCCGACCGGCCGCAAATTGAACTGGACTACCTCAAACGGTTGTTGGAGCGGTTCTGACGCGTAACGCCACCTTAGTTCTCGGCCGCGCCCCCGGTCTGGGCTTCAAGCCACAGGCGCGCCTGATCGACAAATGAGACATACGATTTCAGCACCGGGTCGGCCTGCGGAACGGTTTCGCTGATCTGGGTGGCGTTGCTGTAGACCAGCAGCAAAATGACCCCGATGATCACGATCAACGCAAACCCGCGCAGGAAGCCGCCCGATTTGCGCGGGGCTGCTGTTGCTTCGTCGCCCTTTGCGCTGTCGTCGCTTTTCAGACCAGTGTTGATGGTCTCGACATCGGGCAATTCATCCTTTTGTCCGGCATCGGCGGCGGTCGCGCTTGCCGCTGGCCGCTTGGGTTTGACCTTTGCCTCAGCGGGCTGATCCAGCGCCAGATCCGGTTGGCTTTCCAGGCTGGTTGTGCCTTCCTTAGCGCGCAATTCAGCCTCGCGCGCGGCCTCTTCCTTGAGGATGCTGGCAACGGCCGGGTCAACATTGCCCGAGCCGGCTGGGGCTTTTTCGGCCTCCGGCGCGGGTTCTGGCGCAGCGGGTGGTGCCTCGGCGGGTTTTTCCTCATCCTTGGCTTGCGGCGGTTTCGGTTCCGCCTGATCGTCCTTGGCTTCGGGGTGTTTGGGCTGAAACCAGGTCTGTTCGCAATTGGAACATTGGACATCCCGTCCGCTTTCGGGGATTACGTCGTCCGGCACTTCGTACTGAGCGCTGCAATTCGGACATGTGAGTCGCATACTGCCTCCTGGCCTGACTGCCGGCCTGATAGTTTTCTTGCGATGATATTCCGTTAAGCCCCAACAGCAAAGCGTGTTTTCGGCCTCACGGGCCAAGTGTCGCCAATTGGTCCCTTTGCGGGCATTGAAACTGAGGCCGCGCTCGGGCAAGAGAGGCTGTATAACAAAGGGGACAGGCGTGATCGAGCTGGAAAGTGTCAGCTACAGCTATGGCGGCGGCGAACTGCTGAGCGATGTGTCGCTGCAATTGCAGTCGGGATCGTTCCATTTTCTGACTGGCCCATCAGGGGCAGGCAAAACCACCTTTCTGAAACTCTGCTATGGCGCGTTGCTGCCGACCTCAGGACGGCTGAGCGCCTTTGGCGAGGATGTCGCAGGCTTGGATCGGGACCAGATGGCGGTTCTGCGCCGCCGGATCGGTATGGTCCATCAGGATTGCCGCTTTCTGGATCACATGACGCTGGCGGAAAACGTGGCTTTGCCGCTGATGGTGTCTGGCCGCGCTGCCGAAGCGGAACAGGACAATCTGACCGAGCTGTTGAATTGGGTTGGTCTGGGCGCGCGGCTTGGGGCGCATCCACCCGAACTGTCGGGCGGCGAACGGCAACGGGCGGCATTGGCGCGGGCGGTGATCTTGTCACCGGATATCGTTTTGGCAGATGAACCCACCGGCAATGTCGATTGGGAGATGTCACAGCGTCTGCTGCGCCTGCTGATCGAACTGAACCGAATGGGCAAGACCGTGCTGATCGCAACGCATGATCTGAGCTTGATCCGCGCCGCCAAAAGCCAGGTCCAGGCGCGGGTGCTGCGCATTTCACAACGCAAGCTGCAATTGGCAGGAGCAGATCTATGAGCGGCGACGATTTCCGCAATCTGCTGCGCCGCGACCGTCGCGCGGATCGCGTTGTGCCGCCCACTGGGTTCACCGCGCAACTGACACTATTTGTATCCGGGGCCATGGCGTTTCTGGCCGTCTTTGCGCTGGCGCTGTCGCTGGCGTCGGGCCGATTGGCAGAGCGTTGGGCTTCGGAACTTGCTGGGGCAGCAACGTTGCGCATCAACGCACCAGCGGATCAACTTGCAGCGCAGACCGAGGCGGCGCTGAACGTATTGAAACAAACGCCGGGCGTGGCCTCGGCCCGGGCTTTGACGACCGAGGAGCAGGCGGCCCTGCTGGCCCCCTGGTTCGGGCTGGACCTGCCGCTGGACACGCTGCCGATCCCGCAACTGATCGAGATTACCGAGGGTGATCCCGGTCTGGACGCGGCAGGGCTGCGCCTGCGGCTGGGGGCCGAGGTGCCCGGTGCGGTGCTGGACGATCATTCGCGCTGGCGTGAGCCGCT
The DNA here is from genome assembly GCF_056537105.1 of Ruegeria sp. CH11. Taxonomy (NCBI): domain Bacteria; kingdom Pseudomonadati; phylum Pseudomonadota; class Alphaproteobacteria; order Rhodobacterales; family Roseobacteraceae; genus Ruegeria; species Ruegeria sp. CH11. The sequence goes on along the minus strand of NZ_JBQFQX010000003.1, from coordinate 132,432 downwards.
GGTTGCGGCAGCCAATTCGTTGCGGCGGCTGGGCGTGATCTCGATCCTGTTGATCGGCGGGGCCACGGCGGCAATGATAACCCTCGCGGCCAACGCCTCTCTTGCTGCCAATGCGCAGATCATCGAGGTATTGCGTCAGGTTGGGGCCAAGGACCGTTTTATCGCCGGAGCCTTTGTCCGACGTTTTACCTTTCGCGCCTTGTTCGGTGCGGCGGTTGGAACCCTGCTCGGCATGAGCGGCGTATTGCTGTTGCCCGAAGCGTCGGCAGAGGGCGGTTTTCTGACCGGTCTGGGCTTTCAGGGCGTCGGATGGCTGCTACCGGCTCTGATCCCCGTTTTGGGGGCATGTGTTGCGTTTGTCGCCACATGGTCTGCCGCGCGGCGTAAGTTGAAGGAGCTTTCGTGATGTCCAAAGCGATCCAATGGGTGCGGTCCTTGATCTTCATGATCACGATCTATGCCTGGATGCTGATTCTTGGCGTCGTCTTTGCGCCTTATGCGCTGTTTTCGAAACGCGGAGCCCTGCAAGCGTGCAAGACCTATGCCCGTACAACCAAATGGTTGGCTGGCTGGATGGTCGGCATCAGGTGCGAAGTGCGTGGATCGGTGCCGACGGGCGAGGTCGTGGTCGGCGCCAAACACCAATCCTTTCTCGACATCATAATGATTTTCGACGCCGTCCCGCACGGCAAGTTCATCATGAAGCGCGAGCTGCTGTGGACTCCGGTTATCGGAATGTACGCCCGGCGTTTGGGTTGCATTCCTGTTAATCGCGGAAGAAAGGGAGCGGCTGTGGCCAAGATGGTCAAAGACGTGGCAAAGGAGTTCAGCGAACCCGGTCAGTTGGTGATCTATCCGCAAGGCACGCGCGTCGCTCCTGGGGTACAAAAACCCTACAAGGTCGGTACGGCCGTTCTGTATGAGGGTCTGGGTTTTCCCTGTGTGCCGGTGGCCACAAATGCGGGTGTGTTCTGGCCACGGACCGGGATTTTGCGCAAACCCGGTCTGGCGATCGTCGACTTTCTCGACCCAATTGAACCGGGTGTGGCGCGAAACGCGTTTTTGGGGCGACTGGAAGACGTGATCGAGACGCGCTCAAATGAATTGATGCGAGAAGTGGGGTTTGATCCGGATGCGGTTCATTGACGACATCGAGGCGCTTGAGGCGCTCTATGGAACTCCTGGCGCGCCGTCGATCCGAAAGGTCGCGCATCAGCTGACGCCGCTCTATCGGAAATGGATCATGGCCTCGCGCCTCTGTGTCCTCAGCACCGTTGGACCCGAAGGTGTCGATGGCAGCCCGCGCGGCGATGACGGACCGGTTGTGCTGGAGCTGAACCCAAAGACCCTGGCGTTGCCCGACTGGCGGGGCAATAACCGCTTGGATTCGCTGCGCAACATCGTGCGTGATCCGCGTGTCTCGCTGATGTTCATGGTGCCGGGGTCCAACAACGTCATCCGGGTCAATGGACGGGCACGCCTGACCGACGATGCGGACTTGCGCAGCCGGTTCGAAAAACACGGCAAACGACCGGCAACTGTTGCCGTGATCGAAATCTCAGAGATTTACACCCAATGCGCCCGCGCGCTGATCCGGGCGAAGACATGGACGAGCGGCGACGAAAGCGCCGAACTGCCAAGCGTCGGCCAGATTTTGGCCGAGGTGAGCGCGGGCGAAGAAGGCGGCGCGCTGTATGACGAGGAATGGGCCCCGCGCGCCGCTAAGACGATGTGGTAGTGACCTGTCGGCGCTGGCTTCAATGCACAGCCGCACCCATTTTGGCGACATTGTCGATCCAGCGTTCGACGCTTCCGGGCTTTGGGTGGCTCGCTGCGGAAAAATAGGTAAAGCGCGTGGGTTTAAATCCGACAAAGCCCAGAATCTGGTCGCGAAGTTGGCGCAAAAGCGCTTGCCGATAGACCAGACGCATGAACCAACCTGGCGTATCTGATGTCATGATCACCCGCGCGGTACGCCCCGTCAGCATCGGTGCCGGAAATCCGATCTTCGTGGTTGTGCGCGTATCAAAGGTTCGGCCAGGAATGAATGTCCGGTCGATCAGGCCTTTCAATTTGGCGGGCAGACCTCCCCACCACATTGGGGTGGTCAGAACCAGGTGATCGCTCCACTCGAGATTCTGCAAAACCTGTTCGAGCACTGGTTCAAGTGGTTTGTAATCCTCGTAACTGCTCTGACCATAGTCGTGATCGAATTGCAGATCGCTCAGATGAGCCATTCGAACCTCGTGACCCTCGGCAAGTGCAGCGTCCGCATAGGTTTGCGCAAAAGTGCGCGACAGGCTGGTTCTGGCGGGGTGTCCATCCAGAACGAATATCTTCTTAGCAGGCATAACGATTCTCCATAAATTGACCACGGTCACTTTCTAAAACGAAAAAATGACCACGGTCAATTAAAAATTTGACCACGGTCAAAAATTGTGCCACCAAGCACTATGCCAAAGCCGATTCAAAAACGAACTCTCAAAACACGCGCGCGCCTGATCTCTGCCGCCGAAAACGTGATTCAGAAGGGTGGATACGAAGCCTTGCGGGTCGAAGAAGTGGTTCAGGCTGCTGGCGTGGCCAAGGGAACATTCTTTGCGCATTTCCGGGACAAAGATGCGCTAATGGAAATCCTGCTGGCGGAGAAACTGAATGCCTGTCTCGATCAGGCCGAGGCGGGATCGCCGCCAAAATCCGTGCCCGAGATCATCGCGGCGCTTGGCCCGGTGCACAGTTTCATGACGGTTGAACGCTATGTTTTCGACCTGCTCATCAGGTATTCGGGCGCAACAGCGATCGCCGAAATCGGACCGATTGCCTATTTCTTCGAACGGTATTTCAGGGTCGTCATGATGTGGCTCGAAGACGCCAACATGCGCAAAGACGTCCCCTCTGAGCTGTTGGCGGAAGGGGTGCAGGCGTTCGCCATTCAGTCCATGTCGCTTAGATTTTGTGCCCTGCACGCATCGACCAGTTTCGATGACAGGTTGAACACCTATCTCGAGGCGTGGTTGACCCCGACGAGGTAATCGCCGGGGTCTTTCAATTAGCTGTGGATCGGTCCGTCGCCGCAGGCCAGCGCGGCCTCGCGCACGGCTTCGGAATAGGTCGGGTGGGCATGGCAGGTCAGGGCCAGATCCTCGGCCGAAGCGCCGAATTCCATGGCGACGCAGACCTCATGGATAAGATCACCTGCGGCAGGGCCGATGATATGCGCGCCCAGAATGCGGTCGGTTTCCTTGTCGGCGAGGATTTTCACAAACCCGTCGGCGGCAAAATTGGCCTTGGCGCGACCGTTGCCCATGAACATGAACTTGCCAACCTTGTAGGCGCGACCTTGTTCCTTGAGCGTCGCTTCGGTTTCGCCGACATTGGCGACCTCGGGCCAGGTATAGATCACACCGGGAATGACGCCGTAATTCACGTGTCCGTGCTTGCCTGCGACCTGTTCGGCGGCGGCCATGCCTTCATCCTCGGCCTTGTGCGCCAGCATCGGGCCTTCGGTGACATCGCCGATCGCATAGATGCCAGGCACATTGGTCTGCCAGTCCGCCCCGACCTTGATCTGGCCACGCGGCGTCATCTCGACACCCAGAGCGTCCAGCCCCAGCCCGTCGGAATACGGCTTGCGCCCTGTGGCAACCAGCACCGTGTCCGCGTCGATCACATGTTCGCTGTCATCTTTGAGCAGCTTGTAGGTGACCTTGGCCTTGGTCTTGGTCGCTTCGGTCTTTTGCACCGCCGCGCCCATGACAAATTTCAGGCCCTGCTTCTTGAGGATGCGCTGGAAGGTTTTCTGCACCTCGGGGTCCATACCGGGCGTGATTTCCTTGAGGAATTCGATCACCGTCACCTCAGCCCCCAGACGACTGTAGACCGAGCCGAGTTCTAGTCCGATCACACCCGCGCCGATCACCACCATCTTCTTGGGGATCTTGCCCAGCGCCAGCGCACCGGTTGAGGTGACGACAACCTTTTCATCGACCTCGACGCCGGGCAGGGACGAAGGCTCGGACCCGGACGCGATGATGATGTTCTTGGCCTCGTGAACTTCGTCCCCCACCTTGACCTGACCGGCGGCGGGGATCGAGCCCCAACCCTTCAGCCAGTCGATCTTGTTCTTCTTGAACAGGAATTCGATGCCTTTGGTGTTGCCGTCGATGACCTCATCCTTGTAGGCCTGCATTTGCTTCCAATCGACCGAAGGCGATTTGCCCTTCAGACCCATCTTGGCAAAGTTGTGCTCGGCCTCGTGCAGTTGATGGCTGGCATGCAACAGCGCCTTGGACGGGATGCAGCCCACGTTCAGGCAGGTGCCGCCCAGCGTGTCGCGCCCTTCGACCACGGCGGTTTTCAGACCCAGTTGAGCGCAGCGGATGGCGCAGACATAGCCGCCGGGACCCGCTCCGATTACGATGACGTCATAATTTGACATTTTGTTCTCCTAAACCCCGTAGAGTTTACTAGTGAAAGCGATGCCCTGCCGATGGAAGGGCGAAATTTCTGAGTTCAAACCGGTTCCAGCACTTTGACCTGGATATGCGCCACGCCACCCCGTTCGTGGTGCATGGCCAACTCCTCGGAGTCAAAGAACTCGCGCGCGCGCGTCAGGTCGGCCACCTCGAACATTGCGACCGCGTGGTCGGCCTGATCGGGATCTTTCCAGACATGGAGGTCGTGGATACCCGCGGCCTCTCGCATGGGTTTGTCTTCCCGAAAAACCTTCAACCAGGCATCGAAGTCGGCCACATCGGCCTGCCAGAGTACATGTGCTGCCATGATTACAGATCCATCAACAGGCGGCGTGGGTCTTCCAGTGCCTCTTTTACGCGAACAAGGAAAGTTACAGCGCCTTTACCGTCGACGATCCGGTGATCGTAAGACAGGGCAAGATACATCATCGGGCGAATCTTGATCTCACCATTGATGACCATCGGACGGTCCTGGATCTTGTGCATGCCCAGAATGCCGGATTGCGGCGGGTTCAGGATCGGCGAGGACATCAGCGAGCCGTAGACACCGCCGTTCGAGATGGTGAACGTGCCGCCCTGCATTTCCGCCATGCTCAGCTTGCCGTCACGGGCGCGGCGGCCTTTTTCGGCAATCGCCTTTTCGATCGCGGCAAAGGACATGCTGTCAGCGTCCCGGATCACAGGAACGACCAAGCCCTGCGGCGTACCGGCCGCCACGCCCATGTGCACAAAGTTCTTGTAGACGATGTCGGTGCCATCGATCTCGGCATTGACCTCGGGCACTTCTTTCAGCGCGTGACAGCAGGCCTTGGTGAAGAAGGACATAAAGCCAAGCCGGACACCATGCTTCTTTTCGAACTGCTCCTTGTACTGATTGCGCAGGGCCATCACCTCGGTCATATCCACCTCGTTGTAGGTGGTCAGGATCGCGGCGGTGTTCTGCGCATCTTTCAGACGTTTGGCAATGGTTTGGCGCAGGCGCGTCATGCGGACACGTTCCTCGCGCGATGCATCCTGCGCTGCGACGGGCGCGCGTGGCGCCTGAGCTGCCGGGGCGGGCGCAGACGGAGCGGACGCCGGGGCCGAGGCGGTTGCAACCGCTTTGGCCACATCTTCCTTCATGATGCGACCATCGCGACCCGTGCCGGTTACCTGATCGGCGGACAGGCCAGCCTCGGCCATCGCTTTCTCTGCCGATGGTGCGTTTGCCACATCTTTGCCGGTGCTTGCCGCTGCTGCCGGGGCTGCCGCCGCTGCTGCGGGGGCTGCTGCTGCACCAGCCGCGGCACCCGAGATCACCGCCAGTTTCGCACTTGCATCCACCGTTGCACCTTCCGGAGCGACGATTTCGGCCAGCACGCCGGCCGCCGGGGCCGGAACCTCGACCGAGACTTTATCGGTTTCCAATTCACACAGCATTTCATCCTGCGCGACACTGTCGCCAACCTGTTTGAACCATGTGGACACCGTCGCTTCGGTCACGGATTCACCCAGCGTCGGCACCATCACATCAACGCTGCCAGCCGATGCCGCCGCCGGGGCCGCTGCGGGTGCCGGGGCTGCCGCAGCCGCAGGGGCTGCAGCCGCACCTTCACCGGCTGTGATGGTCGCGAGCAAGGCATCGACACCGACTGTTTCACCTTCGGCGGCTACAACCTCGCCCATCACACCAGCAGCTGGGGCAGGGACTTCGACCGTGACCTTGTCGGTTTCAAGCTCACAGAGCATTTCATCCACGGCGACCGCGTCGCCGGGTTTTTTGAACCATGTCGCAACCGTGGCTTCGGTTACCGATTCGCCAAGCGTGGGAACACGAACTTCAATTGACATCGTTTACTTTCCTTCAATGCTCAGCGCTTCGTTCACCAGCGCTTCTTGTTGGGCTTTGTGTTGGCTGGCCAGGCCCGTTGCGGGCGAAGCCGATGTGGCGCGACCGACATATCGCGGTCGCGTATGTGTGGCCTTGATGCGGGTCAGCACCCATTCGATATTGGGTTCGATAAAGGTCCAGGCCCCCTGGTTCTTGGGCTCTTCCTGACACCAGATCATCTCGGCACCTTTAAAGCGCTCAAGCTCGTTGATCAGCGAATGCGCGGGGAAGGGATAGAACTGCTCGATCCGCATCAGATAGACGTCGTCGATCCCGCGCGCGTCCCGCTCTTCCAGTAGGTCGTAATAGACCTTCCCGGAACACATCACCACGCGCTTGATCTTGTCATCCTTGACCAGCTTGGTGTCCGAGTTTCCGTGCTGCGCGTCGTCCCACAGCACCCGGTGGAAGCTGGAACCCGTGGTGAATTCCTCGGCCCTGCTGACCGCCAGTTTGTGGCGCAGCAGCGATTTTGGCGTGACCAAGATCAGCGGCTTGCGGAAGGTCCGGTGCAACTGACGGCGCAGGATGTGGAAATAGTTCGCAGGCGTCGTGCAGTTCGCCACGATCCAGTTGTCCTGACCGCACATCTGCAGGAACCGCTCCAGACGTGCCGACGAGTGTTCGGGGCCCTGCCCTTCGAAGCCGTGGGGCAGCAGGCAGACCAACCCGGACATCCGCAGCCATTTGCTTTCGCCCGAGCTGATGAACTGGTCGAACATGATCTGCGCACCATTGGCGAAATCGCCGAACTGCGCTTCCCACAGGGTCAGCGCATTGGGTTCGGCTAGCGAATAACCGTATTCGAAGCCAAGCACCGCATATTCCGACAGCATCGAGTCGATCACTTCGTAATGCGATTGCCCGGGCCGGATATTGTTGAGCGGATAGTATCGTTCCTCGTTCTCCTGATGCACAAAGCCGGAATGGCGCTGACTGAACGTACCGCGCGTTGCGTCCTGACCGGACAACCGTACCGGGTACCCTTCGGTCAGCAACGAGCCAAAGGCCAGTGCTTCACCCGTGGCCCAGTCGAAGCCGGTGCCGGATCCGAACATCTGTTTCTTGTGCTCAAGAAGTCGGGCAACTGTCTTGTGTACTGCGATATCCGTCGGCGCATGGGTCAGGGACTTGCCGATCTCGGCCAGCGTGTCCGGGGTGATGGCGGTGTCGCCGCGCACATATTCTTCTTTGTTCTTGTCCAGATGCGACCAGCGCCCGTCCAGCCAGTCGGCTTTGTTGGGCTTATAGTCCTTGCCGGCCTCGAACTCATCATTCAGATGAGCCTGGAAGGCGGCCTTCATATCTTCGATCTCGCCTTCGGGGATCAGGCCGTCCTTGACCAGACGTTCAGTGTACAGAGACAGCGTGGTCTTATGCGTCTTGATCTTTTTGTACATGATCGGGTTGGTGAACATGGGCTCGTCGCCCTCGTTATGACCGAACCGGCGATAGCAGAAGATGTCGATGACCACGTCTTTGTGGAACTTCTGGCGGAACTCGGTCGCGACCTTGGCGGCGTGGACCACGGCCTCGGGGTCGTCGCCGTTCACGTGGAAGATCGGCGCCTCGACCATTAGCGCGATATCCGTGGGATAGGGGCTGGAGCGGCTGAAATGAGGCGCAGTGGTAAATCCGATCTGGTTGTTCACCACGATATGCATGGTGCCACCGGTTTTGTGGCCGCGCAGACCGGACAGGCCAAACCCTTCGGCCACCACACCCTGACCGGCAAAGGCTGCATCACCATGAAGCAGAATGCCCATTACCGCGGTGCGGTCATCATCCTTCAACTGATCCTGCTTGGCCCGGACCTTGCCCAGAACCACCGGGTTTACCGCCTCAAGGTGCGAGGGGTTGGCCGTCAGCGACAGGTGTACGCTGTTGCCGTCAAACTCGCGATCGCTAGAGGCACCGAGGTGGTATTTCACGTCACCCGAGCCATCCACATCTTCGGGCTTGAAACTGCCGCCCTGGAATTCGTTGAAGATGGCGCGATATGGCTTGCGCATCACGTTGGCGAGGATGTTCAGGCGACCCCGGTGCGGCATCCCGATAACGATGTCGCGCACACCCAGCGCGCCACCGCGTTTGATGATCTGCTCCATCGCCGGGATCAGGCTTTCGCCACCATCCAGACCAAAGCGCTTGGTGCCCATGTATTTGACATGCAGGAATTTCTCAAAGCCTTCAGCCTCGACCATCTTGTTCAGGATGGCTTTGCGGCCTTCCTTGGTGAACTGGATTTCCTTGCCGTACCCTTCGATCCGCTCCTTCAGCCAAGCGGCCTCTTCCGGGTTCGAAATATGCATGTATTGCAGCGCGAAGGTGCCGCAATAGGTCCGCTTCACGATCTCGACGATCTGCCGCATGCTGGCCATCTGCAGTCCCAGCACGTTGTCGATAAAGATCGGCCGATCCATGTCGGCATCGGTAAAGCCATAGGTCTTGGGGTCAAGTTCGGGATGCGTGCTGGCAGCGCGCATGCCCAGCGGATCAAGATTGGCGGCCAGGTGACCCCGGATGCGATAGGCCCGGATCAGCATCAGCGCCCGCAGACTGTCCAGCACCGCGCGCTTGATCTGGTCTTCGCTGACAACGACCCCTTTGTCGGCGGCCTTATCCTTGATCTTCTTGCCCGCCGCCTTGGCGTCGATCTCGGCCCATTCGCCGGTAAGGGCACCCGTCAGATCGTCCGTCGGCATCGGCGGCCAGTCGGTTCGCGCCCAGGACGGCCCCTCGGCCTCACGTTGTACATCCGGAGTGGCGTCACCCATCTGCCGGAAGAATTCGACCCAGGCGGCATCCACCGCGCCAGGATCCCTGGTGTACTGGGCGTATAACTGCTCCAGATATTCGGCATTATGCCCCTGCATAAAGCTTGAGGCATGAAAGGCAGTGTTGGGCGTATGTTCGGTCATTGAGTTACCTCTGTTGGGTTGGGACCGTATTTGTTGGTGCCTGGTTCACTGGGGCGGGTCAGCCACCAGAGCACCAGAAGGGGCGACACAAACAGGACGATGAGTGTCGGAATGACGATCAGCAAAGTGGCGCGGGTGAACAGGATGTCCAGATTGCCGCCATGCTGGAAGCTGGACGCAAGGCCGATGCCAAAGATCAGCACCGCAAAGGCCCCGAGGATCAGCAGGATCGGCAGCAAAGCGTAAAGCCCGCTGCGCCCGGTATCATGCATCCGTCGCCACGCGACCGCGAGGTGCGGGATAAAAACGATCAGGCCGACGATGCTCTGCACCGGCGCCGAGGAAGTCGCGGTCGTGGTCGTGACACCGTCCGCCTCGGTTGTGGTGACCTGTGTGAAGAATTGCCAGTCGATGATCCCGGCGATGATATTCCAGATCACGATGAACAGGAAAAAGAACCAGTATTCGGGCCGCGAGGCACGCCCTGAGAAGGTGAAGAATTTGGAGAAACAGGTGCGGATGGCGTCGGAGAAGGTCATCTTTATAACCCGCAAACTATGCTAGCGCGTTGATGGTCGCGCAACCTGTCGAGGAACGTCGGCGTCAACTCTGAAATAACCGGAGGATCGCCACAAAGCTGTCTTCCGAACGCGAACAATTCATCCGAAGAAATCAGAACCGGATCAAAGGACACGATGTTTGGGTCACTTGGGAAATCGACCAAGACCACTCTAATTCCGTCTGGTGCTTTTTCTTGAGCCAGGCGCTCCGGATACGACAAACCCCAATAGGACAAGGCCAGAAATCCGCCGATAAGACAGCATAGAAAGCCTATGGTCTTGAGAATAGTCATCTTGGACATCTCACGCGGCGGCTACAGTCGGGCAGCGCCCGACCCACCCCCGAGGGCAGGCGCTTCTCGCCCACCCTCGGGTCGGGTGCCGCGCTCGGTTCTGAGATCAGCGCGTGTTGCATCTTACCCAATCGCTTCCAGCACAGCCTCACCCAGCTGCGCCGGGCTTTCGGCCACGACGATACCGGCACTGCGCATGGCTTCGATCTTGTCCTCGGCACCGCCCTTGCCGCCGGCGACAATCGCGCCCGCGTGGCCCATGCGGCGGCCCGGAGGGGCTGTGCGGCCTGCAATAAAGCCGGCGGTCGGTTTTTTGCGGCCCTTCTTGGCCTCATCCGCCAAGAACTGAGCGGCTTCTTCTTCGGCCGAGCCGCCGATCTCACCGATCATGATGATCGACTCGGTCTCGTCATCGGCCAGGAACCATTCAAGCACGTCGATATGCTCAGTCCCTTTGATCGGGTCGCCGCCGATGCCCACACAAGTGGACTGGCCCAGACCCACATCGGTGGTCTGTTTCACGGCCTCATACGTCAGGGTGCCCGAGCGGGACACAACGCCGACCGAGCCGCGCTTGTGGATGTGGCCGGGCATGATGCCGATCTTGCAAGCATCAGGCGTGATGACACCGGGGCAGTTCGGCCCGATCAGGCGCGAGCTTGAACCTTCCAGCGCGCGCTTGACCTTCATCATGTCCAGAACCGGGATGCCTTCGGTGATGCAGACGATCACTTCCATCTCGGCATCAATCGCTTCGAGGATCGAGTCGGCTGCGAAAGGCGGCGGAACATAGATCACGCTGGCATTGGCTTCAGTCACATGCTTGGCCTCGTGGACCGAGTTGAAAACGGGCAGGTCAAGATGTGTCATCCCGCCTTTGCCGGGGGTCACGCCGCCGACCATCTTGGTGCCATAAGCAATGGCCTGTTCGCTGTGGAATGTGCCCTGCGAGCCGGTAAAGCCCTGACAGATCACTTTGGTATTTTCGTCGATGAGGACTGCCATCTGGCGTTCTCCTTTGTAGGGCGGGCTTCAGCCCGCCGAAATCTTGGGAAAGGTGGGCTAAAGCCCACCCTACGGGATGACACTCAGCCTTTGACGGCCTTCACGATCTTCTCGGCACCGTCTTTCAGGTTGTCCGCCGCGATCACGTCCAGGCCCGAGGTGTTAATGATCTCTTTGCCTTTCTCGACGTTCGTGCCTTCCAGACGCACGACCAGCGGAACCTGCAGGCCGACCTCTTTCACCGCGGCGACTACGCCTTCGGCGATGACGTCACAGCGCATGATGCCGCCGAAGATGTTGACCAGGATGCCTTTGACCTGCGGGTCCGAGGTGATGATCTTGAACGCCTCAGTGACTTTCTCTTTGGTGGCACCGCCGCCAACGTCGAGGAAGTTGGCAGGCTCGGCCCCATACAGCTTGATGATATCCATGGTGGCCATCGCCAGACCGGCGCCGTTCACCATACAGCCGATCTCACCATCCAGCGCGATGTAGTTCAGGTCGTATTTGCTGGCTTCCAGTTCCTTGGGGTCTTCCTCGGTTGTGTCGCGCAGCTCGGCAATGTCCGGGTGGCGATAAACCGCGTTGCCGTCAAAGCCAACCTTGGCGTCCAGCACCTTGAGGTCGCCGCTGTCGGAGACGATCAGCGGGTTGATCTCCAGCATCTCCATGTCCTTCTCGACGAAGGCGGAATAAAGCTGGCTCATCAGCTTGACGCATTGCTTGACCTGCGCGCCTTGCAGACCCAGCGAAAACGCGATGCGACGACCATGATAGGGCTGATATCCAGTGGCAGGATCGACCGAGAAGGACAGGATTTTCTCGGGCGTGGCTGCGGCCACCTCTTCGATGTCCATACCGCCCTCGGTCGAGCAGACAAAGGAAATGCGGCTGGTCTGACGATCCACCAACAGGGCCAGATACATCTCGGTCTCGATGCCGGAACCAGCCTCGATATAGATGCGGTTCACCTGCTTGCCCGCCGGGCCGGTCTGGTGTGTGACCAGCGTGCGACCTAGCATCTTCTTGGCTTCCTCGGCAGCCTCTTCGACGGATTTGGTCAGACGGACGCCGCCCTTTTCCCCGGCGTCAGCTTCTTTGAAAGACCCCTTGCCGCGGCCACCTGCGTGGATCTGAGCCTTGACGACCCACAGAGGACCATCCAGTTCGCCCGCTGCGGTTTTGGCTTCCTCGGAGCGCAGAACTGCGCGACCGTCAGAAACCGGCGCGCCATAGCTGCGCAAAAGAGCTTTGGCCTGATATTCGTGAATGTTCATCGAAACTGTCCCGTTTGACTACGATTGAACCGTTATAGGCGTGTCTAGGGGATATGTTTAAAGGGTTTTTTGATGTCAGGTGGGTTTTTACCGAAGATTTTCTCTTTTTGTGATCACAGGTTTTTGGGGTGTGATCACAAAGTTGGGCGCGCCGCAAATTTGATTCGAAATATCTTTTGCGCGTCGGGAAAACACATTCAAAAAGGGTGCTTGCGTCGTTTGCGCCAACATTTGCGACGGTTCACGTTGCAAGCTGCGTGGCGGTCCAAATAGAAAACCGGCCCGCTTTCGGGGCCGGTTTGAATGCAAGACCGAAGGGTGCTTACGCCAGCGAGCTGTCGATACCCTTGCAGGCTTCAATCAGGCCCTTCACAGCGTTGACCGAGTTGTCAAAACCGGCCTGCTCTTCTTCGTTGAGCTTGATGTTGACGACACGTTCGATGCCACCTGCGCCGATCACGGTGGGGACACCGACATACATGCCTTTGACGCCCAGTTCGCCGTCGCAATAGGCCGCACATGGCAGAACGCGTTTTTGGTCCTTCAGATAGGCTTCGGCCATTTCGATTGCCGAGGTTGCAGGTGCGTAGAAGGCCGAGCCGGTCTTCAGCAGGCCAACGATTTCAGCGCCGCCGTCACGGGTGCGTTGGACGATGGCGTCCAGCTTGTCCTGCGTGGTCCAGCCCATCTCGACCAGATCGGGCAACGGGATGCCGGCAACGGTCGAATAGCGCACCGATGGCACCATGGTGTCGCCATGGCCGCCCAGAACAAAGGCGGTCACGTCGCGCATGGAGACGTTGAACTCTTCCGACAGGAAATGCGCGAAACGGCCAGAGTCCAGAACGCCTGCCATGCCGCAGACCTTGTTGTGCGGCAGGCCCGAGAATTCACGCAGGGCCCAGACCATCGCGTCCAGCGGGTTGGTGATGCAGATGACGAACGCGTCGGGTGCGTTGGCGGCGATGCCTTCACCAACCGACTTCATGACCTTCAGGTTGATGCCCAGCAGGTCGTCGCGGCTCATGCCAGGTTTGCGCGGGACACCAGCGGTGACGATGCAGACATCCGCGCCTGCGATATCCTCATAAGACTGGGTGCCCTTCAACTTGGCGTCAAAGCCCTCCGAGGGGCCGGATTCGGCAATGTCCAGCGCCTTGCCTTCCGGGGTGCCTTCGGCGATGTCGAACAGGACGACGTCGCCAAGTTCCTTCATTGCTGCGAGGTGGGCGAGCGTGCCGCCGATCTGACCTGCGCCGATCAGCGCGATCTTGGGTCTGGCCATTTGGAATATCTCCGGTCGGATTAAAATCGCGGTTGTGCTAGTCGGTAAATGGCATTCGCGCAAGGGTTATGGGGCGCGGCATGCAACCGCATACCGATTGCAGACGACCCGGTGGTTGCGCTAAACGACCTGTTAGATAAGTCAATTCACGGATCGCCACATGTTCGATTTGAACCTGATGTTTTTTGCTGTGGCGATCCCTGCGGTGGTCTTTGCCGGTATCTCGAAAGGTGGATTCGGGTCCGGCGTGGCCTTCGCCTCATCGTCGATTCTGGCTTTGATCCTGACGCCCGGTCAGGCGCTGGCGCTGATGCTGCCGATCCTGATGGTGATCGACGTGGCCACGCTGGGACCCTACTGGAAACGCTGGAACTGGCCGGATTCGCGCCTGCTGATTCTGGGCGCGGTTCCAGGCGTCGCACTGGGCGCATGGCTGTACCGTGCCACAAATGACGACTTGTTGCGCTTGCTTATCGGCGGAATATCAGTTGGTTTCGTGATCTGGCACATCGCCCAAAGCCGAGGTCTGATCCGGGGCTTTGCCAATCGGTTGCCACCGCCCGCCGGGATGATCGCAGGGCTTGTTGCCGGTTTTACCAGTTTTGTCAGCCACGCGGGCGGCCCGCCAGCGGCGGTCTACCTGCTATCGCAAAGGCTGACGAAAACCGAGTTTCAAGCCAGCACAGTGCTGGTCTTCTGGGTCATCAATACGACCAAATTTGTTCCCTACGCCTATCTGGGCCTGTTCACCTGGCACACGGCGCTGGCCGATCTTCTGTTGGCACCCTTTGCCATTCTTGGGGCCTGGCTGGGCGTTCGGGCGCACTTCATGCTGTCCGAGCGCCTGTTTTTTGCCATAGCCTATGTGCTGTTGACCCTCACCGGCAGCAAATTGATCTGGGACGCGCTGACCTAGACGTTCGGTGGCAAGGCCTCGGCCATGTCCTCGTAAGCATGGCCAGATGCGATCAGGCAGGTCATCCCGTCTGGGAGCGTAACCGTAACGGTCCAACTGCCGGTCTTCTCAGAAGCATAGACCTCCATCACCGCGCCTTGCCGGGCGATACCGATGCTGCGGCGCGTTTCGCCATAGGATTCGGTCAGCCGCTTAACCACGTCATCGCGTGGCGCGCAGGTGCGCGCCTGCAATTGCTGCGCGGCCAGAACCATGATCCCAAGGCCCATTGTCATCTTGATAAGCGTCTTTTTCATGCGTCACCCCATATGCTTCCATCTGTCGTCAGGCTGCAGGTAACGCACAGAAATTTGGTTAAATCGCCGCACGTTGCATTGCGAATGCTGCGTTGCGGCAAATTTCTCCTTGAACTTTCCGGCAAAAAATGCCCCATTCCGCGCAACATTCTTTCAAAGGGAGAGGCCAATGGACCTCCGTCAGCGCCCCTATCGTTCCGTTCTTTACATCCCCGGGTCCCGCGATCGGGCCATGGAGAAAGCGCGCACCTTGCCGGTGGACGCGATCATTTTCGACCTCGAGGATGCGGTCTCGGCAGATGAAAAGGACAATGCGCGCGAAACGCTAAGGGCCGCTTTGACAGCCGGAGGGTATGGTTCGCGGGTCAAGATCGTTCGCATCAACGGCCTGGATACGGAATGGGGCCGTGCCGATGCCGAAGCCGTGCGCCAGATGGATGCGGACTATGTTCTTTTGCCCAAGGTCAGTTCGGCTGCCGATGTGGACGCGCTGGCCGCGATCACGGGCGACATGCCGATTTGGGCGATGATGGAAACGCCGCGCGGGATGCTGAATGCAGCGGAAATTGCCGCCCACCCGCTGATGGCCGGGTTCGTCATGGGGACCAACGATCTTGCCAAGGAATTGCAGACCCGCTTTCGGCCGGATCGGTTGCCAATGATGACCTCGCTTGGGTTGTGCCTGCTGGCGGCGAAGGCCGAGGGGCTGATCATCGTCGATGGCGTTTATAACGCCTTCAAAGACGGCGAGGGTCTGGCCGCCGAATGTGAACAAGGCCGGGATATGGGTTTTGACGGCAAAACACTGATCCACCCGGCGCAGGTTGAGATTGCCAATACAGCCTTTGCCCCGTCGGACGCCGAGATCGATTTGGCCCGCCGCCAGATCGCCGCATTTGAGCAGACCGAGTCACAGGGGCAAGGCGTTGCAGTTGTCGACGGTAAGATTGTTGAAAACCTACACGTTGTAACTGCCCGCGAAACTCTGGCAAAAGCGGAGGCGATAGTAGCTTTGCAAACGGGGTAAGCCAGCATGGGCTTTGTTCTTCTGATCCTTGGTGTCGCGCTTTGGTGGGCGGCACATCTGTTCAAACGCGTGATGCCGGAGCGTCGTGCCGCCATGGGCGACGCGGGCAAAGGCGTCGTGGCGCTGGCCTTGGTGGCCTCGATATTGTTGATGATCTTCGGCTATCGCATGACAGACTTCATCCATGTCTGGGCTCCGCCAACCTTCCTGATCCACGTCAACAACTTGTTGGTGTTGATTGCCTTCTACATGGCGAGCCCGGCCGGAACCAAAGGCCGCCTGTTGAACAAAGTACGTCACCCGATGCTGGGTGGTTTCAAGCTATGGGCATTCGCGCATCTTCTGGTGAATGGCGATCTGGCGTCGATCGTCCTGTTTGGCGGGTTGCTGGCTTGGGCGGTGGTTGAGGTGATCGTGATCAACAAGTCCGAACCCGATTGGACCCCTGGCGAGCCTGGCACCTATGGCAAGGATGCGATGTTCTTTGTGGCTTCGATCGTGCTGCTTGGCGTTGTCGGCTATGTTCACGGGCTGGTCGGCCCGTCCCCGTTCGGATCATAAGGAGCAGACATTATGGCAAAACTCTATCGGTTGCTGACCGAGGAAGACACCTCGGCCTTTTGCCACAAGGTCTCGGACGCGTTGGCGAAAGGGTGGGACCTGTATGGCGATCCTTCTTACGCCTTTGACGCCGCAAACAATGTGATGCGCTGCGCGCAGGCGGTGATCAAAGAGGTTGCGGCTGATTATTCCTCCGACATGAAACTTGGACAGCAATGATGGCAAAGACCAATCCGGGCAATTTCTTCGAAGATTATTCAATAGGGCAAGTGCTGCATCACGCGGTTCCCCGCACGGTGACGGATGGCGAACGGGCGCTTTACCACGCGCTTTACCCGGCGCGGCACGCGCTCTACTCCTCGGATGAATTCGCCCGAAAAAGCGGCCTGCCACAAAGCCCGATTGATGACCTCGCCGCCTTCCATGTGGTTTTTGGCAAAACCGTTCCCGATATATCGCTGAACGCGGTGGCCAATCTGGGCTATGCCGAAGGACGCTGGTTAAAGCCGGTCTATCCCGGTGACACGCTGCGGTCAGAATCCGAAGTGATTGGACTCAAGCAGAACTCGAACGGCAAGACCGGGGTCGTTTATGTGCGCACACGTGGCCTCAACCAGCACGACGAGGCCGTCCTCGAATATGTTCGTTGGGTGATGGTGCGCAAATCGAATTTGGACGCGCCCGCGCCCGAGACGCTGATACCCGAGCTGAAAAAGGTGCTGAACCCGCAGGATTTGGTCGTGCCCGAAGGGCTGGATTTTTCGTCCTATGACGACGCGCAGGCGGGCGAGACCCATCGCTGGGGCGATTATGAGGTGGGTGAGACAATCGATCACGTCGATGGCGTCACCGTGGAGGAGGCCGAGCATATGCTGGCTACCCGCCTGTGGCAGAACACGGCCAAGGTGCATTTCGACCTGACTTTCCGCCCCGAAGGGCGGTTGATCTATGGCGGTCATGTAATCTCGATGGCACGGGCCTTGTCATTCAACGGTCTGGCCAACGCGCAGATGATTGTTGGCCTCAATGGTGGGGCCCATGCCAACCCCTGTTTTGCGGGCCAGACGATCAAGGCCTGGTCTGAAGTGTTGGACAAGGCGGACACGGATGCGCCCGGCGTGGGCGCCATCCGTCTGCGACTGGTGGCTACAAATGACGGTGAACCCTTTGCGTTGAAAGGTGATGACGGGCGGTATTTGTCCGACGTATTGCTGGATCTGGACGTCTGGGCGCTGATGCCCAAGTAGCCGCCGTGAAAGGGGTCGCGATGTTAAAGCAACTCGCAGCTTGCGCCTTTGCTGCGGCTTCCCCGGTCGCCGCAAGCACCGACGAGTTCGTCGAGGCAAACCTGCTGTCCATCTTCTATCACGAGCTTGGACACGCGATCATCGACATCCTACAGCTGCCCGTTTTTGGCCAGGAAGAGGACGCGGCCGATGTGGCCTCGGTACTTCTCATCGACGCGCTGTTCGACGAGACAACCGCGACCAGTATCGCTTATGACGCCGCTTTCGGCTTTCTGGGCGAGGCGAATGCTGCTGGTGATGACATCCTGTATTGGGGGGTGCACGGCCCCGATCTTCAGCGTTACTACAATCTTGTGTGCCTGTTCGCGGGGGCGGACATGGACAGCCGCGCAGCTATGGCCGATGACTTGGGCCTGCCCGAAAAACGTCAGGAAACCTGCGAAGACGAGTTCCAGCTTGCCAATGACAGTTGGGGGCCGGTCTTTGATGAAATCGCCGGCAGCGGACGTTCGATCCGATACCAGGGCGACGCGTCGACGTTTGCCGGGGTGATAATGGCTGACGAAGTCGCGGCCTTGAACGAGGTTTTCAACCTGCCGCTCCGCTTGGATGTTCGGGTCGAACAATGCGGTGAGGCAAACGCATTTTACAACCTCGAGGACAAAGACATCGTGATCTGTACGGAATTCGAGAACTGGCTGCGCGAGATTGCGCCCTGACGCGAAATTGAGAGTCAAACTGCGCATTTGTGTTAGGCTCGCCCTATGCAATTCCTGCGCGCAGCTCCTCTGGCTTGTTTGCTTGCGACACCTGCCGTCGCCTGTGATCTGGCATTGGCGCTGGCCGTCGATGTATCCGGGTCGGTCGATTCCAGCGAGTTCCGAATTCAGATGGATGGTCTGGCCGCAGGGCTGCGCGACCCCGTAGTGTCCGAAGCATTGGTTCAGGGGCAAGCCCGTCTGATGTTGGTCCAATGGACGGGTAGTTCACGCCAGCGCATCACCATTCCCTGGACACGCATCGACAGCTTTGCTGCGCTGGACGCCTTTGCAGATCAGGTCGCCGTTGATCCCCGTGTGTGGCGAAACTTCTCGACCGCGATAGGCGAAGCGCTTGAGATGACGGTGGCAAGCTTTGACGCTGTCGCCGATTGCGGGCGGCATTTGATTGACCTGTCCGGGGACGGGGTCTCGAACGAAGGCGTTGAGCCATCCGAAATGCGCGGTCTGCTGAACGCCCGGGGCATCACGGTTAACGCCATCGCCATCGAGGAAAGCGAGCCGGACCTGACCGCCTATTTTTTTGAAAATGTCATTGTTGGCGAGGGTGCCTTCGTAGTCTCGGCCGCCGGGTTTGCGGACTACCCCGAACGCATAAGAAAGAAGCTGCTGCGCGAAGTGACTCAACAAACGGCGGGTCTGGAATGACGCCGCAGCAGATTCGTGATCACAATAGCTTCCCCTTGAAAACGCTAACATTGCGCGAGGTGAATGCAATTTGTGATCACAAGATAATTTTGCGTGATCACATACCCGATTTATCTGGGATTTAATGCAAGATTCGATGTTTTTTGCACCCGCAGCACGTGACAGAGTCGCAAAAAACGGTAAAACCTTCGGTAGCCAACCGAAAAGGAGCCAACATGGCCGATGTAAATCGGGGCAATCGCCCTCTTTCACCACACCTCACCATTTATCGTCCGCAGATGACGTCGATATCCTCGATCATGGTGCGGATTACGGGTCTTGCCGCGTTGGCGGTTTCCTTTTTTGTTGTCTGGTGGCTTTTGGCGGCTGCAACCTCTGAGAGTGCGTTCAACGTCATCGATGGGCTGATGCGAAGCTGGTTGGGTGATCTGGTGATGTTCCTCGCGGCCTGGGCGATTTTCTATCACATGCTGGGCCGGTTGCGTCACGTGATCTGGGATCTTGGCTACTGCGTCGAGGTTGCCGTATCCGAGAAGATGGGCATCGGCATGTTCGTCCTCGCCACCATTCTGGCGTTCATCACGGCGATTGCGGTTTAAGGAGACGGACCATGCAGAACTATCTGACAGACCGTAAACGCGCACAGGGCATGGGTGCCGGTGGGCAGGGTACGCATCATCACTGGCAGATGATGGCAAGCTCGACCGCGCTGGTGTTTTTGGTGCCCCTGTTTGTCTTCACCTTCGCTGCCGGTCTGGGCGGAACCTACGAAGAGGTTCTGGCCTATTACAGCCGTCCATTCCCGGCGATCATCACGGCGCTGACGCTGGTTGTCGTCATTCTGCACCTAGTGCGCGAGGCACAGGCCGCCATCGAAGACTACGTTCACGGCGTCGCAGAAAAGCTGAGCCTGATGGCCGTTGCTGCTTTCGGATACACTCTGATCGCTGCCGGGCTGTTCGCCCTCGTCAAGCTCGCCCTGTGATTTGCGCGGTAAGGAATTCAAACGATGACTGCATATGAATATGAAACCCACGAATATGACGTGGTGGTTGTTGGGGCAGGCGGAGCTGGCCTTCGCGCAACGCTGGGTATGGCCGAGCAGGGGCTGCGCACGGCCTGTGTAACCAAGGTTTTCCCGACCCGTTCGCACACTGTTGCTGCCCAAGGCGGTATCGCTGCGTCACTATCGAACATGGGGCCGGACCACTGGCAGTGGCACATGTACGATACGGTCAAGGGCTCGGACTGGCTGGGCGATACCGACGCGATGGAATATCTGGCGCGTGAGGCGCCCAAGGCCGTCTATGAACTGGAACATTATGGCGTTCCGTTCAGCCGGACCGAAGAGGGCAAGATCTATCAGCGCCCGTTCGGCGGTCACACCACCGAGTTCGGCGAAGGCCCTGCGGTGCAGCGTACCTGTGCAGCCGCTGACCGGACCGGCCACGCGATCCTGCACACGCTTTATGGTCAGTCGCTGAAGAACAACGCCGAGTTCTATATCGAATATTTTGCCATCGACCTGATCATGTCCGATGACGGGCAATGTCAGGGCGTCGTCTGCTGGAAGCTGGACGACGGCACGATGCATGTCTTCAACGCCAAGATGGTGGTGCTGGCGACCGGCGGCTATGGCCGCGCCTATTTCAGCGCAACCTCGGCCCATACCTGTACCGGTGATGGTGGCGGCATGGTCGCCCGCGCGGGGCTCGCCCTGCAGGATATGGAGTTCGTGCAGTTCCACCCCACCGGCATCTACGGTTCAGGCTGTCTGATCACTGAAGGCGCACGGGGCGAGGGCGGATATCTGACCAACTCGGAAGGCGAGCGGTTCATGGAGCGCTACGCGCCCCAGTACAAGGACCTCGCGCCGCGCGACTACGTCTCACGTTCGATGACCATGGAAATCCGCGAAGGCCGCGGTCACGGTGATAATGGAGATCACATTCACCTGAACCTCAGCCACCTGCCCGCAGAAGCACTGGCTGAGCGTCTGCCGGGCATTTCGGAATCCGCGCGCGTGTTTGCCGGGGTGGATGTCACCAAGGAACCGATCCCGGTTCTGCCAACGGTTCACTACAACATGGGCGGTATCCCGACCAACTATTGGGGTGAGGTTCTGAACCCCACCGCCGACAATCCAACTGCCGTTGTGCCCGGCCTGATGGCTGTGGGTGAGGCCGGATGCGCCTCGGTCCATGGTGCGAACCGTTTGGGATCGAACTCGTTGATCGACCTTGTGGTCTTTGGCCGTGCGGCAGCGATCAAGGCGGGCAAGGTTGTGGATGCGGATGCACCGAACCCGGTGCTGAACCAGGCATCGGTCGATAAAGCGTTCGATCGCTTTGACGTGGTGCGCAATGCCAGCGGCGCGATTCCAACTGCCGATCTACGGCTTGAGATGCAGCGCACCATGCAGGAAGACGCAGCCGTGTTCCGGACCGCCAAGACTATGGCGGAAGGTGTCGAGAAAATGACTGCGATCGCCGCCAAGATGGACGATCTGAAAGTCTCGGACCGCAGCCTCGTCTGGAACAGCGACCTGATGGAGTCGCTGGAGCTGACCAACTTGATGCCAAGCGCGCTGGCTACCATCGTCGGGGCCGAGGCGCGCAAAGAATCGCGCGGCGCGCACGCGCATGAGGACTTCACCGAGCGTGACGATGAAAACTGGCGGGTCCACACTGTCAGCCGCGTCGAGGGCAACAAGGTAGACCTCAGCTATCGCCCTGTGATCGTTGATCCGCTGACCACCGAAGACGAAGGTGGCATCAGCCTCAAGAAGATCGCGCCCAAGGCGCGGACGTTCTAAGGAGAGGAACTTATGGTACAACTGACCCTCCCCAAAAATTCCCGGATCACAACGGGCAAGACATGGCCCAAGCCAGAAGGCGCGACCAACGTGCGCAAGTTCCAGATCTATCGCTGGAACCCGGATGACGGCCAGAACCCGCGCGTCGATACCTATTTCGTCGATATGGATAGCTGCGGCCCGATGGTTCTGGATGCGCTGATAAAGATCAAGAACGAGATCGACCCGACTCTGACCTTCCGCCGGTCCTGCCGCGAAGGCATCTGCGGCTCCTGCGCGATGAATATCGACGGGATCAACACGCTGGCCTGTATCTACGGCATGGATGAGATCAAGGGCGACGTGAAAATCTATCCGTTGCCGCATATGCCGGTGGTCAAGGACCTGATCCCGGACCTGACGCATTTCTATGCGCAGCACGCCTCGATCATGCCGTGGCTGGAAACCAAGACCAACCGCCCCGCAAAAGAGTGGAGACAGTCCATCGAAGACCGCAAAAAGCTGGATGGTCTGTATGAATGTGTGATGTGTGCCAGCTGCTCAACCTCGTGCCCCAGCTATTGGTGGAACGGCGACCGCTATCTCGGCCCCGCCGCGTTGTTGCATGCCTATCGCTGGATCATCGACAGCCGGGATGAAGCCACAGGCGAGCGTTTGGACGAGCTTGAGGACCCCTTTAAGCTGTATCGTTGCCACACCATCATGAACTGCGCCAAGACCTGTCCCAAAGGTCTGAACCCGGCCAAGGCGATCGCCGAAATCAAAAAGATGATGGTCGACCGCGCAGTTTGATCACAGTGCCAGAAAATTCTAAACCCGGGGTGGAAACGCCTCGGGTTTTTTCGTGTTCTGCGAGCATTGAATAATCGGAGACCTTCAATGACTCAAAAATCAATCTTCGTCCTTTGCGCCATCGCAATCACTTTTCTTGCGGCTTGTGGTGGAACGAGCAGCAATCGGGCAGATCTTGTATTCAAACAAGTGGACTGCGCCGCGCAGGCGGGGATCAACGGCTCATTTACCACGCAGTACGAATTGCGGGACGGCAAACAAACCGAAGTATTTGTGCCCGGTAATGGCGTAACCGAAGCACAAGCGGCCAAGGCAAACGCCTGCATGGCGGCATAAGCGCGGCAACAAACGGGGCTGGCACAAACAACTGCCAGCCTCTTGCGTTCTGATCATATCAAGACTGCAAAAAGATGCGGTGAACTCGGCGGATTTCCGGCTTACCATTCAAACAGGGAGGGGTGACTGGTTTAGAACAGGAACTCTTCGATGGAAAAGAAAGACAGCAAATCCGAGGCGCTTGAGGCGCTGGAACAGGCTTGGGCTTATTATATGCCAGAACCGGCGCCAGCAACAAACGAACGTACGCCCGACCTGTTCGAATACGCCAACGCAGCCTGACACTTGAACTTGGTCGACGAATGGGCAAAGCATAAGCATGCCCATTCTGCTGCTGATACTGGCCGCTGGTGTATTTGCCTATTTCGTCTGGCGATCCAGAACGACATCCCTGACCCGCGATTGCCGCTGGCGGCAACACCGACAGGAGGGTGTCTGGACCTGCGCCTATTGCGGGGCGCAGCAGGCCGGGTCGGATGCCCCAACTGCCTGTCTGCGCGGCGCGCCAAAGTGAAAGGGCGGCGTTTCGCCCTGTCCTTGGTCTAGGCGTTCGGAAAGGCCGCCTGTAGAGCAATCTCAACCATGTCGCCAAAGCTACGCTCACGCTCGGACGCGGGCAGGGCTTCGCCGGTAAGCAAATGATCCGATACGGTCAGAACCGCCAGTGCACGGCAGTTGTGGCGCGCGGCAAGGATGTAAAGCTCGGCGGCTTCCATTTCGACCCCAAGGATGCCGTGGCGCACCATCTGTTCGTTCAGGTCGGGCCGTTCATCGTAGAACACGTCCGACGAATAAATCCCGCCAACATGGGTCGGCGTACCTTTGGCACGTGCGGCGGCGACGGCCGCCTCAAGTAAATCGAAATCGGCACAGGGCGCGAAATTCAGCTCTTTCATGATCCCGCGCGACGGGGTGCTGAGCGTTGTCGAGGTCATCGCCACAATCACGTCCCGCACTTTGACGTTTTCCTGCATTCCACCGCAGGACCCGATACGGATCAGCGTTTTGGCGCCATAATCGCGAATCAATTCGTTGGCATAAATCGACAGCGAGGGCATTCCCATTCCGCTGCCCTGAATAGTGACAGGGTTTCCCTTCCAGCTACCGGTAAAGCCAAGCATGCCCCGCACGTCGTTAATTTGCCGAACATCGTCAAGAAATGTTTCTGCCGCCCATTTCGCGCGATATGGGTCGCCCGGCAGCAAAACTGTTTCTGCGATTTCGCCTTTTTCAGCGCCAATATGAATTGTCATTTCAAATCCGCCCGTCAGATTTCTAGATCAGAGATATCGGCGCCGGATTGCAAAGCGTCATGAATCCATTGCGGTTTCCGGCCACGGCCGGTCCAGGTTTGCACTGGATTTTCCGGATTGCGGTACTTCGCTTTCGCCTTGGTGCCTTTTGCAGAGAATTGCGAATCGGGCGAAAGCTCTGACAGGGAAAACCCAAATTCGGCGGCAGCCTTTTCAGCCGCTTTCAAGGCCGCTTTCCGTTCGCGGACTTCGGCGTTTTTTATTGCTTTTTCAACTTGCGCGCCTAATTCCAGCAGTTCTTTGCGCGACATGTTTTCCAGATTGATCCCCATCATTCCCTCCGTGTGTCAGGGTTGCCCAATGCAAAACCGCTTGGACAAAACCGCATTCGCCCAAGTTGTCTATCCCTTTCAAGGGGGAATTAGAATCGAAAAAGATCAGCGCGGATTTTCCGCCTATTCAGCGGCAAGAGTTTGCGGATCAACCAGTGTAACGATATCGCCCATAATTGCGTTCAATTCGAAATTCTTGGGCGTGTACACTTTTGCGACGCCCATGGATTTCAACTGCTCGGCATCCTCGTCCGGGATGATGCCGCCGACGACCACTGGGATATGGTCCAGCCCCTCTTGCGCCAGACGTGTCATGACATCCTTGACCAATGGCAGATGGCTGCCGGACAGGATCGACAGGCCGATTACATGTGCGTCGTCCGCTGCTGCTGCCGCGACGATTTCCTCGGGGGTAAGGCGGATGCCCTCATAGCTGACGTCCATGCCGCAGTCACGCGCGCGGAATGCGATCTGTTCGGCGCCATTGGAATGGCCGTCCAATCCGGGTTTGCCGACCAGGAACTTCAACCGGCGGCCCAGCTTGTCGCTGACTGCGTCGACCGAGGCGCGCAGGTCCTCCAGCCCTTCGGTCTTGTTCGATACCGACCCAGACACGCCGGTCGGGCCGCGATAGGTGCCGTAAGCCTTGCGCATTTCCTCGGCCCATTCCCCGGTTGTCACGCCAGCCTTTGCTGCCGCAATGGACGGCTCCATGACATTGGCACCGGTTTTCGCCGCATTGCGCAGGTCCGCCAGCGCCCGGTTCACAGCAGCTTCGTCCCGTTTGGCGCGCCAATCGCTCAGGCGCGAGATCTGTTCCTGTTCGACCGCCGGGTCGACTACCATGATGCCGCCATCTTCGGTTTGCAGGGGCGAGGGCTCGCCCTGTGTCCACTTGTTCACGCCGACAACAACCGTTTCATTGCGTTCGATCCGGTTGAGACGCTCGGCGTTGGAATCCACCAGCCGCGACTTCATGTATTCGATGGAGGCGACAGCGCCGCCCATCGAGTCCAGATTGGCCAGTACCGCGCGGGCCCCGGTCTTGAGCTCCTCGACCTTGGTATCCACCGTCGGGTTGCCGTCAAACAGGTCTCCGAATTCCAGCAGGTCGGTCTCATAGGCCAGGATCTGCTGCATCCGCATCGACCATTGCTGATCCCATGGGCGCGGCAGGCCAAGCGCTTCATTCCAGGCGGGCAATTGCACCGCACGGGCGCGGGCCTTTTTCGACAGAGTCACGGCCAGCATCTCGATCAGAATGCGATAGACGTTGTTTTCGGGCTGTTGTTCGGTCAGGCCCAGCGAGTTCACCTGAACGCCATAGCGGAAACGGCGGAACTTGGGGTCTTCGACACCATAACGATCTTGCAGAATTTCATCCCAAAGATCGACAAACGCCCGCATCTTGCACATTTCGGTGACAAAGCGGATGCCGGCATTCACAAAGAATGAAATCCGCCCGCAGAGTGCAGGGAAGTCTTCCGCCGGGACACGCGGGCGCAGTTCGTCCAACACCGCGATGGCAGTGGCCAACGCATAGGCCAACTCCTGCTCGGGTGTCGCGCCCGCCTCTTGCAAGTGATAGGAACACACATTCATCGGGTTCCATTTCGGCACGTTGGTATAGCAATACTCGGCCACATCCGCGATCATCTTCAGCGATGGTTTCGGCGGGCAGACATAGGTTCCACGGCTCAGATACTCTTTGATCAGATCGTTCTGAACGGTGCCTTGCAGTTTCGAGATATCCGCGCCCTGTTCCTCGGCCACGGCAATGTATAACGCCAGCAACCAAGGCGCTGTGGCGTTGATTGTCATCGAGGTGTTCATCTGTTCCAGCGGTATCTGATCGAACAGCACGCGCATGTCGCCCAGATGGCAGACCGGAACACCAACCTTGCCGACCTCGCCGCGCGCCAGGGTATGATCGCTGTCGTACCCGGTCTGGGTCGGCAGGTCGAACGCCACAGAAAGTCCGGTTTGACCCTTTGCCAGATTGTTCCGGTAGAGCGCGTTTGACGCCCGAGCGGTCGAGTGACCGGCATAGGTGCGGATAAGCCAGGGGCGATCTTTCTGCGTCTGCGTCATGGTGCAATCCTAGTGAGTCCAAGGGTAACAAAATTACGTACTCAGGTTCTAAAGCGCAATTTTTGGGATATGTCAATTCGCTGCATTGCGGCATTCTCCGGTTTCTTCAGATTGTGGGCGATGCAGATTAGTGGCACTGTGCGCCCATGACGCAGAGCGTGGAAATTCCGTTATGGCTGTTTGTGCTGATCGTGGTGTTTGCCACGGTCACCTTTGCCTCGCATTTCCTGTTCCCTTCGGTGCGCTGGTTCTTTCGTCGGCGACTGGAACGCGCAGTGGCGCGGCTGAACCAGCGCCTGCAACGTCCGATCCAGCCATTCAAGCTGGCCGGGCGTCACGACATGATCCAACGGCTGATCTATGACCCTCAGGTCAGCAAGGCGGCACAGGAATACGCGCGAGATACCGGCGTGCCCGAGGCCGTCGCCTCAGAGCAGGTGCGGCGCTATGCGCGCGAAATCGTGCCATCCTTTTCCGCATTCGCCTATTTCGGTTTGGCCATCCGTCTGGCCCGGTTGCTGAGCAATTCGCTCTATACGGTAAGGCTCGGCTATGAGGATGAGGCAGCGATCAACGAGATCGACCCCGATGCAACGGTGGTCTTTGTCATGAACCACCGCAGCAACATGGACTACGTTCTGGTGACCTACCTTGCGGCCAGCCGGTCGGCCTTGTCATACGCGGTTGGCGAATGGGCCCGGGTCTGGCCCCTCAGCCGTCTGATCCGTGCGATGGGCGCGTATTTTATCCGGCGCAGGTCGGGCAACGATCTGTACCGACAGGTTCTGGCCAGCTATGTGCGCCACGCGACCGAGGCCGGGGTAACGCAAGCGATGTTTCCCGAGGGCGGGTTGAGCGTGACCGGTCATCTGGGTCGCCCGAAGCTGGGTCTTCTGAAATACATTATCGATGGGGCAGGGGCGAGTGATCGGGATGTGGTGTTCGTCCCCGTGGCATTGAACTACGACCGTGTCCTCGAAGACACCATTCTGACCGCCGCTGCTCAGGACAGCGAAAGGCGTTTCAGGGCCCGGATTGGTGTGGTCACGCGATGGACGCTCAAACAGATCTGGCGGCGGTTGATTGGTCGGTACAAGCGTTTTGGTCTGGCTTCGGTCCGATATGCCAAGCCGATTTCGCTGAACGCGTTCCGACAGAAGCATGAGCGCGATCTGACAACCGATCTTGCGCGAGAGCTTATGCGGCGCATTGGCGGTGGGATTCCCTATGCTCCGTTGCCCGAAGCGTGTCGCATCCTGTTACAGGATGGTCCGCTTTCGGAAGGGGAATTGAAAGCCCGGCTGTTAGAGCGCGCCAGGCCCGAAATGGCGGACGACGCCGAGCAGGCCATTTCGGATGCCATTGATCAACTTGTTGATCGCCGCTTGCTGGCCCGCAAAGACGGACTGCTGATGCCGACCGGGGATAGATCCGACTTGTTGACATACTACGCTGCCTCGTCGTCGCAGGGATCTGTGGTGGATGCTGCGAGTGCGAAAGGCATTTCTGCACCTGCTGGGTCATAAAATTACAAAAACGACACCAAAAACGGTTGCATTATTTCTCAGCCGTCAATATTCCATCTTTCAGAAACCGCGATTCTGCATCGCGGCAAGACAGTCAGCATAAGGAGGCCAGCATGGCTTTGGACACCGACAGCGGTATCGCGTCATACGAGGCGCCGGAAAAGGACCTCTACGAGATGGGCGAGATCCCTCCGATGGGATATGTGCCGAAACAGATGTACGCCTGGGCGATCCGCAAGGAGCGTCATGGCGAACCGAACACCGCAATGCAGCTGGAAGTCGTCGATGTTCCGAAGCTGGACAGCCACGAAGTGCTGGTTCTGGTGATGGCTGCAGGCGTCAACTATAACGGTGTCTGGGCCTCGCTGGGCAAACCGATCAGCCCGTTTGACGGTCACGGTCAGCCTTTCCACATCGCTGGTTCGGATGCCTCGGGCATCGTCTGGGCCGTTGGCGACAAGGTCAAGCGTTGGAAAGTGGGCGACGAGGTCGTGATCCACTGCAACCAGGATGATGGCGACGACGAAGCGTGTAACGGTGGTGACCCGATGTATTCGGACAGCCAGCGCATCTGGGGTTACGAGACGCCGGACGGTTCGTTTGCACAGTTCACCAACGTGCAGGCTCAGCAGTTGATGCCGCGCCCCAAGCACCTGACCTGGGAAGAAAGCGCCTGCTATACGCTGACGCTGGCCACCGCATATCGCATGCTGTTCGGCCATGAACCGCATGACCTGAAACCGGGTCAGAACGTTCTGGTTTGGGGCGCTTCGGGTGGTCTGGGGTCTTATGCGATCCAGCTGATCAACACTGCTGGTGCCAATGCGATTGGTGTGATCTCGGACGAAAGCAAACGTGATTTCGTCATGGGCCTTGGCGCGAAAGGCGTGATCAATCGCAAAGACTTCAACTGCTGGGGGCAACTGCCTACCGTCAACACGCCGGAATATGCCGATTGGTTCAAAGAAGCCCGCAAGTTCGGCAAAGCCATCTGGGACATCACCGGCAAGGGTGTGAACGTCGACATGGTGTTCGAACACCCCGGCGAAAGCACGTTCCCGGTTTCGACCTTCGTGGTGAAGAAGGGTGGCATGGTCGTGATCTGCGCCGGAACCACCGGTTATAACCTGACCTTCGACGTGCGTTACATGTGGATGCACCAGAAGCGTCTGCAGGGCTCGCACTTTGCGCATCTGAAACAGGCGTCCGCCGCGAACCAGTTGATGGTCGAACGCCGCCTGGACCCTTGCATGTCCGAAGTGTTCTCGTGGGATGATCTGCCCGAGGCGCATATGAAGATGATGCGTAACGAGCACAAGCCCGGCAACATGTCGGTTCTCGTTCAGGCACCCCGTACGGGTATGCGAACGCTGGAAGAAGTTCTGGCTGCGCGCGACTGATACCGTTCAAATTGAACCGAAGCATCCGCAAGGCGTTACAGCGCTTTGCGGGTGCTTTTGCGTACAAAATACCGAAGTGCGCAAATTCAAAGACTTGTGCGTTCGCCCTCCGCTATTTCTGGGGAGTAGAAAGCGGTGAATAGGCCACACTGGCGCATACATGTTATGGTTGTGTTAACCCTTCGTTAACTATTTCGGGGACACCTTTGATGGCGAAAAATGAGTGGATATTGGACGTTTTGTCGGATCTCAACGCCTTTGCGGTGGCGAACGGGATGAGCGCGCTGGCCGAGCAGCTGGATGACACCCGGCTGATCGCAGCGGCCGAGATTGCGTCCAAGCAGGATGAGGCACGGTCGCCAGCGAATGGGAACAAAATTCGATTTGAGCCAGGTCCCGGAGGATTTGGAAAACACCAGCACGCTTGACGAGCTGACAGATGTCGCGGTCCGGATGCGCGACAATCTGGAACTGGACCACATCACATATCATTGGGTCGATGGGGCAGGTGATCAGTACGGCTTTACGACCTATTCTGACGCCTGGAACGATCAGTACCGAGACAGAAACTATCACCGGATCGACCCGGTTATCCTAGGCTGCTTCCAGCGGTTTCACCCGGTGGATTGGAAACAGCTTGACTGGTCCTCGAAATCCGTTCGCGCCTTTTTGCAAGATGCCCGCGACCATGGTGTCGGAAATCAGGGCTATTCGATCCCGCTGCGCGGTCCTGGTGGTCAGTTCGCCCTGCTAACCGTCAACCACACCTGTGACGACGACCAATGGCAATTTTTCATTTCGACCTATGGCCGCGATCTGATCCTGATCGCACATTACCTGAATCGTAAGGCTCTGGAATTTGCACGTGACCGCCAGCCTGAACATCAACGTGCCCTGTCGCCGCGTGAAATTGACGCCATGACCCTGCTGGCGCTGGGATACAGCCGGGCGCAGGTGGCGCATTCCCTGTCGATCTCGGAACATACGTTACGCGCCTATATCGAAAGCGCCCGGGCCAAGCTGGGCGCGCAGAACACAACTCATGCCATCGCAACCGCACTCAGCAGAGGTTTAATAGTCGTTTAACGACCGCGCGTTGCTCATACGCATAATTAACCACGTGTCCGTACTCCCTTTGTTCCAAGCATGGACGACAAGGGGAACAAGTCATGTTGCGTTATCTGTATGCCGACGAGTTGCATAAATTCCCGGCTCTGGCCGAAGGCATGTTTCGGGACCGCGCCGATCAGTTCAAAATCCGGCTGGGTTGGGACGTGACAGTGGATGAAAACGGTGAGGAGCGGGATCAGTATGACGCCATGAACCCGCTCTATGTCATCTGGGAAGAGGAAGACGGCAGCCACGGTGGATCCATGCGGGTCATGCCAACAACCGGGCCGGTGATGGTAAACGAGGTTTTCGGGCACTTGAACGGTGGCGCGCCGATCCACAGCCCGCTGATCTGGGAGGTGACGCGCTTTTGCCTGTCACGCACAGCCAGTCCGCACACGGCCGGAGCGATCATGCTGAGCGGTGGCGAGATGATGGAGGGGTTTGGCCTGACCCATATCGCCGGTGTGTTCGATGCGCGGATGATCCGGATCTATCGTCTGATTGGATCCTCGCCAATTGTGCTGGGATCACAAGGCAAGGGACGCGATCAAATCTCGGTGGGTTTGTGGCCTTATTCTGCCGATGACTGCAACCGTGTCGCCGAGCGGGCCGGTATCCCGCGCGAGCTGTCGCGCCTGTGGTTCAAGACCGCGTTTGGCCATGTTGCACGACACCGGTTTGCGTTGTCGGCCTAGCATATCGAAAAACGAATTCCGCATCTGGCCGAGGGTGGCGCGGCCCTGTAGGGTCGCGCCATGTCCTTGCCCCAAGTCACCTTTTCCGAAGATCAGGCCGCCGCATTCGACAGCATTGCCGAAATGCTGCGCACGGCTGGCGTAGACCTTGAAGACGACGCTTTGTTGAAGCTTCCGGGAAACGGAAAATCGGGTGTCATGGCCGTTATCGGCAAAGCGGGCTCGGGGAAAACCCTTTTACTGGCAGAGCTTTACAAGGCTTTGGCGGAAACAGGCGTCAATCTTGTGTCCGGCGACTTTGAAAGCCGCAAGTCGCGTGATAAGCGCAGCCTCGCGATACTGGCCCCGACCAACAAGGCCGCCAGCGTTTTGCGTCTGCGCGGCGTACCCGCAACCACAATTCACCGCATTCTCTATACCCCGGTCTACGACCCGGAATATGAACGCATCGCCGAATGGCTGGCCGGAAATGACGAACGCCCCGAGATCGAAGGCCTCACGGATGAAGCGCTGGACCGCGCTGCGGCGTTTTATGCCAACAACAAGTCTATTCCTGGGGCTTTGGCGGCGGCGGGGCTTCGGGGATCGGACTTTATCACTGGCTGGAAACGACGGGATGAGCCGCTGGATATCGGCTTTGTCGATGAGTCGTCGATGCTGGACGACCGGCAGTTCGAAGATTTGCAAGAGATCTTTCCGACCCTGCTGTTGTTTGGCGACCCCGCGCAGTTGGCACCGGTGAACCAGTCCGGCTCGATGGTGTTTGACGGTCTGCCCGAGCCACGCAAGCTGGAATTGCACAGGGTACACCGGCAAACGGCAGACAATCCGATCCTCGACCTCGCACATGCGCTGGCTGATCCGGCCTTGGGGTTCGAGGATTTCGAACGTTTGGTCGAAGACACCGCCCGGCGGGATGATCGAGTGGTCTGGGGGCAGCGGGTCGAGGTCGATCTGATGGCACGCAGTCCCGTGCTGGTCTGGCGCAACGCAACACGTATTCGCCTGATTCAGGCGTTTCGGAATGTGCATGGCGCGCCCGAAACCGAATTGCTGGAAGGCGAACCGCTGATCTGCGACGGCATCGAATTGCCACTTAAGCACCGCAAGAAACGACTGGATCTTGAGGCGCGCGGCCTGATCAAGGGGGCTCAGGTGATCTATCTCGGCCCTGGCCGCAAGCCCGGGTTTTCGCGTCTTCATGTGATGGGGGCAGAGGACCCGCAAGTCAGCGCCGCCTCGATCGTGCAGATCGAAAAGCCTGACGAAGAAGAGCCTTTCATCCCCTACGCCGCCCGGATGGGGGCAACGTTTCTGCACGGTGCGGCGGTGACCATTCACAAGGCACAGGGCTCGCAATGGGATACGGTGCAGGTGTTTGCACCGGATATCTATGCCGCAGCCCGCATGGGCCGAACCGAGGCCGGGCAACCGTTATGGAAACGGCTGGCCTATGTGGCCATCACGCGCGCACAAGAGCGGTTGATCTGGGTGGTTCGGAACCGCCTGTCCAAGCCGACCCACCCGTTGCGTGTGGATGACCTGCGGGCGGTTCCGGCCGCATCCCTGACATTGGAGGCAGAAGAGCCATGAAAACAATCATCGTAACCGGCGCAAGCTCGGGCATTGGCCGCGCAACGGCCGAATTGTTTCTGGACGAAGGGTGGACTGTCGGCATTCTGGCCCGCAGCGCCGATACGCTCAAGGACATGGCAGCGCAGAACGGGAACGCAATCCCCTTGGTTGCGGACGTCACCGATCCAATCGCGGTTGCGCGGGCCTTTCGGTCGTTTCTGAACGAGGTCGACCGGCTGGACGTTCTGTTCAACAACGCGGGCATTTTCGCACCGGGTGGCACGATTGATGAGATCGCGCTGGAGTCCTGGTTTCAGACGGTAAATGTCAATCTCAACGGCATGTTCCTGTGTGCACGCGAGGCGTTCCGGATCATGCGAAACCAATCTCCACAAGGTGGGCGCATTATCAACAATGGCTCGATCGCGGCCTATGTGCCGCGCCCGAAATCGGTGCACTATACGGCAACGAAACACGCCATCACCGGGCTGACGCGCAGCCTGTCGCTGGATGGGCGCGATCTTGGGATCGCTTGTGGCCAGATTGATATCGGCAACGCCAATACGCCAATGGTTCAGGAGCTTGTGAATAACGCCAAAGCCGAGGGGCGCACACCCGATCCGACGATGCCAGTCGAAGACGCTGCCCGGTCGGTGCTGCATATGGCAAATCTTCCGCCCGAGGCGAATGTTCAGTTCATGACCGTGATGGCCACCACGATGCAGTATATCGGCAGGGGTTAGGTCTACTTCTCGCGCAGCAGGCGGAAGGCTGTCGAGGCACCCCAACCGGCGGCAATCGCGATGACCAGCGACATCAGCCCGTACCAGATCGGTTGCTGGCGCGACATGTTGTACAGGAACCGCTCCAACCCGACCTTGCGGACGTCAATTGCCGTCTCGAACTGAGAAACAACGCGCCCGCCCCGTGTCAGGAAGATGCGCGCCTGATAGTCGCCTTCGGTCAGATCGGCGGGCATGTCGATCGAGGTACGGAATAGGGTCTGTTCATCGACAGCAACGGTGTTCTCGCGTACGGAATACAGGCCCTCGTGCTCGCGAATGCGGATGACTGCGGCGGCGAACTCCTGTGCGCCTTCGACGTCCATATCTGCACCAACGGACCGAATGGCGCGTTCGATCGAGACGCGGTGTCGCAGGTCTTCGGTGCTCGACAGAACTTCGCGAAACGGCGCACTTGTGGCCACTGCATAAAAGCTGGGGGCCAGATCGACCTCGATACTGTCGGTGTTCACCCAGATGCCGAACTTTCGTTCCTTGCGCCGCACGGTGACGGGCTCGGACGGGCCGACGACCGAAACGATCACCTCAAGCGGCGGGCCATCGGGAATGGGGGCTTCGCGTTTCACCGCGCCGAAGATCAGGATCTCGGATCCGTCGAAATTGGCGGTGATCGAAACCCGGTCCTGGCTGAGACCAAGCACGACCTGTTCCTGCGCCGCATGCGCTGGCAGGCACAACAGGAAGAGTGCGAAGATCATGCGGATCATGATCAGTGCCCTCCTGCAGCGCCAAGCGAATACAGCTCGGTCGGTTGTAGCAGAAGATCCAGTGCAAGCTTGCCGCAGACCACCAAGACAAGCGCTGCCAGAAGGACGCGCAATTGTTCGGCAGGCATACGTGCACCGATCACGGTGCCGATCTGGGCGCCAACCACACCGCCGACAAGCAGCAGAACCGCCAGAACAACATCTACCGTATAGTTCGTGGTGGCGTGCAGCATGGTGGTAAAGGCGGTCACGAAGATGATTTGGAACAGCGAAGTTCCAACCACGACCTTGGTCGGCATACCTAGCAGATAGATCATTGCGGGCACCATGATGAACCCGCCTCCCACACCCATGATGGCGGACAGGATGCCGACGAATACGCCCACGATCAGCGGTGGAATGACCGAGATGTAAAGGCCCGAGGTGCGAAACCGCATCTTGAACGGCATCGCATGCACCCAGCCGCGCTGGCGTCGTTTAGCCGTCGCCGTGCCTTTGCGGGACTTACGTATGGCGTTAAGGCTTTCAACAAACATCAGGCTGCCGATGATGCCCAGAAACACGACATAGCAGAGCTTGACCAGCAGATCGACCTGCCCAAGACTTTTCAGGTAGTTGAAGACAACAACACCCAGCGCCGCACCGGTCAGACCCCCGATCAGCAAAACTGTCCCCATCTTCAGATCGACTGTTCGCCGCCTGAAATGCGCCAACACGCCTGAGAAAGACGAGGCCACGATCTGATTAGCCTCGGTCGCAACGGCAACTGCGGGCGGGATGCCGATGAAGAACAGCAAAGGTGTCATCAGGAACCCGCCACCGACGCCAAACATGCCGGACAGGATGCCGACCATCCCCCCGAGGCCGAACAGCAAAAATGCATTCACAGAAACTTCGGCGATCGGTAGGTAAATCTGCATGGCTTCTTCTGAACGGGGTTTGCCGCGCCGGACGGCGCAGCATGACTGGATGGGTTTGCGCTTTGACTGACAGAACGTGGGGCGCCGCTGGTACGAACCTGCTCGCCCCGATCTGGGTCCTATCCCTTAGAAGAACCCGTTCATATCAGAACTAAGTCGGACGATTCCCTCTTCCTTTAGAACGGTTGCGATCCGAAAATCAACCGTTCATGCCGCTTTGCAGCAATCAGGACTGAGATGCCGTTGCAATCTGGACTTATCAACGCTCTTTCACATAGGGTTCGCCACCTGCGCGGGGCGGTACAGCCTTGCCAACAAACCCGGCCAGAATGACCACAGTCAGGATATAGGGCAGGGCGTCCATCATCTGTACCGGGATCACGATCCCGCCCAGATCGATATTCTGGAACCGCAGCGCGATGGCTTGCAGCAATCCGAACAGCAAACAGGCCCACATCGCATGCCAGGGTCTCCATTTGGCGAAGATCAGCGCCGCCAACGCGATGAATCCCCGTCCCGCGGTCATCTCTTTGACGAAGCCCGCTTGCAGCGCCGTGGCCAGATACGCACCAGCGACCCCGCACAAGATGCCGCAGATTGCGACTGCAGCGAACCGCAGACCAACGACGGACACCCCGGCCGTGTCAACGGCAGCAGGGTTTTCGCCAACCGCCCGCAAGCGGAGGCCAAATCGGGTGCGATACAAGATCCACCACGTCGCCGGAACCATCAAGAAAGCGACATAGACCAGAATGGAATGGCCCGAGAGCAGCTCGGAATAGATCAGATGAACGATGTTTGCCTCGGACATGAGCTCAGATACCGAGCGCCCGGTTTCTTCGGCATCCTGCGGGCCGATGGCCAGCGGGAACTCGGCGGATTCAAAGCGCCCGCCGCCGAACAATGACGGTGTTCGCCCACCCTGCTGAAACCAGCTTTGCGCCACCAGAACTGTCATCCCTGACGCCAGGAAGTTGATAGCGACGCCCGAAATCAGCTGATTGCCGCGGAAGGTGATCGACGCGACCCCGTGCAGACCCGACAGGATCAGCGACGCGGTAACCCCGGCCAGCAGACCCAGCCAGACCGATCCGGTCACAGCTGCCACCGCCGCCGAGAAGAATGCCGACATCAGCATCTTGCCCTCGAGACCGATGTCGAAAATACCGGCGCGTTCCGAATATAGCCCGGCCAGACAAGCCAGCAGCAGAGGTGTGGCCAGACGAATGGTCGAGTCAAGGACCTGAATGAGTGTGACAAATACCTCCATCAGTCCGCCCTCGCCCGGAAGGTCAGGAACAGCTTTTCAAGCGGTATGCGCACCATGTTGTCCAATGCTCCGGTAAACAGAATGACCAATGCCTGAATGACGACGATCAGCTCGCGCGGGATCTGGGTCCACAACGCCAGTTCCGCGCCGCCTTGATAGAGGAACCCGAACAGCAGCGCTGCAAGAAACACCCCGAACGGGTGCGACCGGCCCATCAGCGCAACGGCGATACCGATAAAGCCAGCACCTTCGGTCGGGTTCAGCACCAGACGCTCGGCTTCGCCCATGACGTTGTTGATGGCCATCATCCCGGCCAGCCCGCCGGATATCAGCATCGCGATGATCGTGATCCGTACCGGCGAGATACCGGCATAGACCGCGCCGGTTTCGGAAAAACCATAGGCCCGGATTTCATATCCCAGCCGGGTCCTCCAGATCAGAGCCCAGACCAAAACGCAGGCCAGAATTGCGACGAAGAATGAGATGTTTGCGGGTGCGCCCCGGAATACGACATTTTCCGCAGTCGAGAACATCGACTGGAAACTCGGCAGGTGCGTCGCTTCGGGGAAGCGCGCGGTTGCAGGGTCCTGCGAACCGGCCGGTTTCATCACATTGACCAGCATGTAGTTCAGGAAGGCCGCAGCGATGAAGTTGAACATGATCGTGGTGATCACGATATGACTGCCGCGCTTGGCTTGCAGATAAGCCGGAATTGCGGCCCAGGCCGCGCCGAACAAGGCCGAAGCGGCGCAGGCGGCAAGCAGAGCGATGCTCCAGTGTGGCCACGGCACTGAAAGGCAGATGATGGCAACACCCAGCCCGCCCAGCATGGCCTGACCCTCACCGCCGATATTGAACAGCCGTGCGTGAAAGGCAACGGCGACCGCAAGACCGGTGAACATGAAATTGGTCGCATAGTAGAGCGTGTAGCCCCAGCCATAGGTCGACCCCAGCGCGCCGGTGACCATCAGGTTTACCGCTTCAATCGGGTTTTCGCCGATGGCAAGGATCACGATCGCCGATAGGATTGCGGCCAACAGAAGGCTGATCAAAGGGATCAGAACCACGTCGGCCCATTTGGGCATCTTTTCCATGTTACGCGGCCTCCCCGGCAACACCGGCCATCAACAGGCCCAGTTCTTTTTCATCTGTTTCGTGGGGCAGGCGTTCGCCCATGATATGTCCGTCAAACATCACTGCGATCCGATCGGATAGCGAGAATATTTCTTCCAGCTCGACCGAGACCAGCAGGATTGCCTTGCCCTGGTCACGCAGGGCAACGATCTGCTTGTGAATGAACTCAATCGCACCAATATCCACGCCGCGTGTGGGCTGGCCCACCAGCAGCAGATCCGGATTTCGCTCAATCTCGCGCGCGACGACAATCTTTTGCTGGTTGCCGCCCGAAAAACTTTTGGCCGTCAGCCATGCGTTGGGCGGGCGGACATCGAATTTCTCGATCTTGGCTTCGGTATCGGCGCGCAGCGCCGCGTTGTCCATGAATAGCCCACGTTTGTAGGCTGGATCGCGGTGATAGCCGAAGGCCACGTTTTCCCAAGCATGAAAGTCCATGATTAGACCTTCGCGCTGCCGATCTTCGGGCACGTGCGCGATATGCTGCGCCCGCCGGGCCTGACCGTCAGAGCCATGACCGCTGAGCGGCAGCGACTCTCCATTCAGTTTGATCGAACCCTGTCCGGGACGCATCCCGCCCAGAACCTCAAGCAGTTCGGATTGGCCGTTTCCGGCGACACCAGCGATGCCGACAATTTCGCCCGCACGAACGGTCAGGTCGATACCTTTGACCCGCTCGACGCCCGACGAGTCAAAGACCTGCAGGTTTTCGATTTCCAGAATCGGTTTGCCGGGTTGGGCCGGAACCTTGTCGACCTGCAACAGCACTTTGCGGCCAACCATCAGTTCGGCCAGCTCTTCCGGGTTCGTCTCGGCTGTTTTGACGGTGGCGGTCATCTGCCCACGACGCATCACCGACACCGTGTCGGTATTCTCCATGATCTCTCGCAGCTTATGCGTGATCACGATGATCGTTTTGCCCTCGGCCCGCAGCCGGTCAAGGATGCGGAACAGCTGATCGGCCTCGGCCGGGGTCAGCACGCCGGTAGGTTCGTCCAGAATCAGAATCTCGGCCTTGCGGTACAGAGCTTTGAGGATCTCGACCCGCTGTTGCATGCCGACGCCAATCTCGTCGATGCGTTTGTCGGGGTCGACGAACAGCTCGTATTCTTCTTCAAGCTCTTTCAGTTCTTTGCGGGCTTTGGCCAATGAAGGGGCAAGCAGCCCGCCATCCTCGGCGCCCAGAACGATGTTTTCCAGAACGGTGAAATTCTCGACCAGTTTGAAATGCTGGAATACCATCCCGATGCCCGAGGCGATGGCCGCCTGGCTGTCAGGGATGTCGGTCTTGGTGCCGTTGATCCAGATCTCACCTTTGTCGGCCTTGTAGAATCCGTAGAGAATGCTCATCAGCGTGGACTTGCCCGCGCCGTTTTCACCGATGATCCCGTGGATCGTACCGGGGGCGACGCTGATCGAGATGTCCTTGTTGGCCTGAACCGGCCCAAAGGCTTTGGAAATCCCTTTGAGCTCAATGGCGGGGACGGTCATGTCTTGTCCTCAATTGCCGAAAAGGGCCGCGCAAATGCAGGGCGGCAGAGTGGAAGCAGGGCGGGGGAGCCCCCCGCCCCACGCGATATCAGAACTGAAGTGCAGGGCAGCTGTCGTTCTCGTAGTAGCTGACGACCGTGATATCACCATCGATGATGTCGCTGCGTGCGTCGCTTACCGCGTCGCTCATCTGGGGCGAAACAAGTGCTTCGTTGTTTTCGTCCATTGCGACGCCAACACCATCTTCGGCCAGGCCCATGGTGAATACACCGGTTTCTACGTCTTCACCGGCCTTCATGGCTTCGTAAACAGCAACGTCGACGCGCTTGAGCATCGAGGTCAATACCTTGCCCGGATGCAGATGGTTCTGGTTGCTGTCCACGCCGATCGACAGGATGCCTTCGTCTGCAGCAGTTTGCAGAACGC
This sequence comes from Ruegeria sp. CH11, assembly GCF_056537105.1. Lineage (NCBI taxonomy): Bacteria > Pseudomonadati > Pseudomonadota > Alphaproteobacteria > Rhodobacterales > Roseobacteraceae > Ruegeria > Ruegeria sp. CH11. Next base: position 92,593 of record NZ_JBQFQX010000003.1, on the reverse strand, counting down.
CTACGCCGGTACCGCCGGCGGCGGCATAGATCACGTCAGCACCCTGACTGATCTGGGCTTTGGTCAGCTCCGAGCCTTTGACCGGGTCGTTCCACGCCGCAGGGGTGGTGCCGGTCATGTTGGCGATCACGTTGACGTCCGGGTTCACCGCCTTGGCACCCTGAGCGTAGCCGCATCCAAAGTGGCGGATCAGGGGCACGTCCATGCCACCGATAAAGCCAACGGTGCCTGACTTCGATGCCATCGCCGCCATCATGCCAACAAGGTACGATCCTTCATGCTCGGCAAAGCCAACCTGACGCAGGTTGGGTACGTCCAGCCAGGTCACGTCGACAACGACAAATTTCGTGTCAGGGTAATCCGGTGCAACCGTGCTGAGCGGATCTGCCATGGCAAAGCCCATGGTGATGATCGGGTTTGCTCCTGCTTCGGCAAAGCGGCGCAGCGCCTGTTCGCGCTGGGCTTCCGATTGCAGTTCGATCTCGCGGTATTTGCCACCGGTCTCGTTGGCCCAACGCTGCGCGCCGTTATGCGCTGCTTCGTTGAAGGATTTGTCGAACTTGCCACCCAGGTCAAAGATCAGGGCCGGTTCTGCCAAGGCGGCGCCGGCTGTCAGTGCAACCGCGGTGGCCGCGCCCATCAAGGATTTCATCAGGGTCATTTGTTACTCCCGTTGGTTTTTTGTCGGTCCAAGGCCAAGATAGCCCCGTTTACCCACTCAGAGCGAGCATAACCGTTGTGATGGCGGGAATTAAGAGCGTTTGCAACACCGGGGGTCAACTGAAATTTGACCATATGGTCCAAAAATTACGTTTGACCCGTGGATAACAGGCATTCCATCACGATCGCGTCCATGTTCGGAGCGTTCTCGCGCAGATAATACGCATGTCTGGACCCGCACTGCACATAGCCGCAGCTTCGATACAGCGCGAGGGCCGGGATATTGTCTGCGGCGACGTCCAAGACCGCGCGCGTCGCCCCCAGCCGGAGCGCCTCGTTGTGCCAGGTTTGCATGATCTTGCGGGCCAGGCCTTGATTCTGGTGATCCGGGTGCGTGGCGATTGTCAGCAACTCACCCGCGTCTGCAATCACCTGGTAAACGGCGAAAGAGGCTTTGTTCCCAACAACATGGGTGAACCGATTTGACAAAAGGTCGATAAATTCATCCGCCGTCCACGGACGGGACTGGGTGAAGGCCGCAGCGTGGGTCGATGCCATCTCCTGCGGTGTCATCCGTCCAAAAGTACCGGCGGTACGTCGCTGGAAGGCGCGGCGTCAGCAGGGCGAACGTAGCAGGGGGCAGGTGCGGGCAGGACCTCGGACCGGCGATTCGCGGCGACGTGGGCAATGGCCTGCACTTGCAACGCCGGGTCGTCGCACAGGTACAAAGGCCCAAGCGCGTCGGCTTCGTTGCGACTGATCAGGCGCGGCTCGTCACCCGCTGCTTGAACATAGACCTGATCGCGGGGGGCCGGTATGGCCGGGATGCGCGCGGGCTCTAGGAACGCAAGGGCCTCAAATCCGGTTACCCCGACGGCAGGGACCGACAGCCCAAGTGCAAGGCCACGCGCTGCCGAGACAGAGATTCGGATGCCCGTGAAATTACCTGGCCCGACGCCAACGCCAATGGCATCCAGATCCTGCCACGTGCATTGCGCTTCGGCCAGAACCTCTTCCAGCAACGGCATCAACCGTTCCGCCTGCCCGCGTCGCATCGTTTCTACGCGCGTGGTCACGATTTCAGTGCCGCGCAACAAAGCGGCCGCGCAATGCGCGGCCGATGTATCAAACGCCAGTATGGTCGGGTCAGGCGACAACCGGGCGCACCTCGACCACTTCGGGGATATAGTGGCGCAGCAGGTTTTCGATCCCCATTTTCAGCGTTATCGTTGACGAGGGGCAACCCGCGCAGGCGCCCTGCATATGCAGATAGACAATACCGCGGTCAAAGCCATGGAACGTGATGTCGCCACCATCTTGCGCCACAGCAGGACGGACGCGGCTATCCAACAAGTCTTTGATTTGGTGAACGATTTCAGCGTCCTCTCCGGTGTGCTCGGCATGGCCGGCAGCCGCGGCCACGTCGGCGCCCATCACCGGTTGGCCGGATTGGAAATGCTCCATCACCGCGCCCAGAATAGCGGGTTTGATGTGGTCCCATTCGACATCGTCGGACTTGGTCACGGTGACGAAATCGTTCCCGAAGAACACGCCGGTGACGCCATTGACTGCAAAAATGCGGCTTGCCAGCGGTGATTTCTCGGCCGCATCGGCGGACGGAAAATCTGCGGTACCTGCATCCAACACGGTCTGGCCGGGCAGGAATTTCAATGTGGCCGGATTCGGTGTGGATTCGGTCTGGATGAACATGGCGCGTCTCCGATTTGGGTGCCACAGATATGCGCCCGGACACGGCGGAAGTCAAGAATTGGAACGATTCTAAATTGTCGCCGCGTGAGATATCGCGGCATCCAAACGATCATCTCCCCAAAACAGCTCGTCACCCACGACAAAACTGGGCGCGCCGAAAATGTCCAGAGATTTGGCGCGCGCCACCTGCGCGAACAGTGCCTGTTTGATGTCCGAATCGCCCGCACGGGCCAGCATGTCCAAAGACACATCGGACGCAGTCAGGCATTCGGTCAGAACCGAAGTGTCGGATATGTCTCGCCCAGCCCCGAATTGCGACGAAAACACCGCGCGCGCAAATCTTGCGCGCTCGCCATCATCGGACAGGGCCAAGGCCAACCGCGCGGCCGTCAGGCTGTTGGCCGGAAAGACGTCCGGACAATGCAAGGGAAGATCACGCGCTGCACAGAGCCGTTCCATATCGCGCCACATGTAACGGCCTTTGGCGGGGTAGATATTGAACGGCGAGTTGTTCCAGCCCTGTTCCGCGAAAATCGGTCCCAGCAAGAAGGGTTCCCACAGCACGGAAACCCCTTGCTCTTGGGCCGCTTGTTCAATGCGCATCGCGCTGAGATACGAGTAGGTCGATGCAAAATCGAACCAGAACTGGATTTGCGCGCCCATGTGAATACCGTCAGGTGATTTCTTCCAGCTTTTCCTTGCTCAGATCACCCGGCACGATGGTGATCGGTATGGGCAGGCTGCCCGAGTTCTTGGTCAATTGCGTGACCAGAGGACCCGGACCTTTCTTGTCGGTACCCGCGCCCAGAACCAGAACCCCGATCTCGGGATCCTGCTGCACATGCTCAATGATCTGAGGCACCGGGTCGCCTTCGCGAATCGCCAGGTCAGGGTCGATGTTCTGCTTGTCCCGCATCCACTTCGCGAACACTTCGTAATGGGCATGGATGCGTTCACGTGCTTCTTCGCGCATGACTTCGGCAACACCGATCCAGTGATTGAACTCATCCGGCGGGATCACCGACAAGATTGTCACACCACCACCAGTATGGGCTGCGCGCATAGCGGCAAACCGCATCGCGTTCAGGCATTCGCGGCTGTCATCCAGAACGACAAGGAATTTGCGCATGATTTTCCTCTATGATTTTCGGGGATCATGCCCGACTGCCAGCGCGCTGGCAACCAAACTGCACAGGTTCAACCTAACCTTCGCCTGCGGCCCAGTCCCAATACATCTCGCGTGCGCGTCGGGCAACCGGCCCGATCTGGTAGTGCGTGTCATCCAGGGCGGTAACGGGTGTCAGTTTGTTCATATTGCCGGTCATGAACACCTCGTCCGCGCTGTGGAAATCGTCAAAGCTCAGAACGGTTTCATGGACCGTGACACCATCGGCGCGCAGGTTCCTGATGTGGCGCGCGCGGGTGATGCCAGCCAGAAAGGTTCCGTTGGGGATCGGGGTGAACACCTCACCATCGCGAACCATGAAGATATTGGCAGTCGCCGTTTCCGCCACATGTCCCATCGCATCCGCCACAAGCGCGTTGGAAAAGCCCTTTGCACGCGCTTCCTGCAGCATGCGGGCGTTGTTGGGGTAAAGGCACCCGGCCTTGGCATTGACCACGGCGGATTCCAGAACCGGGCGGCGAAAGCGTGTGGTCGTCAATGTAATCGAGGCGGTCTCGGGCGCCATCGGGATCTCTTCCAGACAGATGGCAAAGCCGGTGCTGTTTTCCTGCGGAACGATCGCGGTTCGGTCGCCGTCGATACCCCAGTACATGGGGCGGATATAGACGGCCGCGTCCTCTGCGTAGCTCGTCAGCCCCTCGCGCACGATGTCGACCATTTGCTCGGGCGTCACGGTTGGCGTCAGCATCAGCGCCTCGGCCGAGCGGTTCACACGGGCGCAATGCGCCTCCAGATCCGGGGACATACCATCGAAAAAGCGTGCGCCGTCAAAGACCGACGAGCCCAACCAGGCACCGTGGTCGGCCGCGCGCATGATCGGGGTGTCGCCGTTATGCCAATGGCCCTCGAAATAGGTGCGAATATTTTTGCCGACTGCCATGAAGCCCTCCCAAGCTTTGGGCAAACCTAGGAGGGCATCCGGCGCAGGTCCAGAAGATTGTAAGGTCGATCAGCCCTGACCGGAACCGACCATCCCCACAATTTCATATGTCTGGCGCAGGATCGGAGAGGTTATCTCACGCGCCCGTTCCGCACCACGCGCCAGAATGCGGTCGATCTCGGACTGATCGCCCATCAGACGCGCCATTTCAGACGTGATCGGTGACAGCTTTGCCACCGCCAGATCCGCAAGCATCGGCTTGAATTCACCAAATTGCTTGCCACCAACCTCGGCCAGTACCTGCTGAGGTGTCTGATCGCTGAGCGCGGCGTAGATATTCACCAGATTGCGCGCCTCGGGGCGGCCTTCCAGCCCGTCGACATCCGAGGGAAGCGCATCCGGGTCGGTCTTGGCCTTGCGGATCTTTTTGGCAATTGTGTCGGCATCGTCGGTCATGTTGAGCCGGCTCATGTCGGACGGGTCGGATTTCGACATCTTCTTGGCCCCGTCCCGCAAGCTCATGATACGGGTTGCGGCCCCTTCGATCACCGGCTCGGTGATGGGGAAGAAATCGACGCCGAAATCGTTGTTGAACTTGATCGCGATGTCGCGGGTCAGTTCAAGGTGCTGTTTCTGGTCATCGCCAACCGGAACATGTGTCGCGTGATAGACCAGAATGTCCGCAGCCATCAACGACGGGTACGCGAACAGACCCAACGAGGCGTTCTGCTGGTTCTTGCCCGCCTTGTCCTTCCATTGCGTCATCCGTTGCATCCAGCCCATGCGGGCGACGCAATTGAAAATCCAGGCCAGCTGCGCGTGTTCAGGCACCTGGCTTTGGTTGAACAGGATCGACCGTTCCGGGTCGATGCCCGCAGCAATGAACCCGGCGCACAGTTCGCGGGTCGAATGCATCAGTTCCTTGGGGTCTTGCCAGACGGTGATCGCATGCAGATCGACCATGCAATAGACCGTCTCCATCTCGGGTCCTTGCATGTCGACAAAGCGTTTGAGCGCACCCAGGTAGTTACCGAGATGCAGGTTTCCCGAAGGCTGGATGCCGGAAAACACGCGGGGCGTGAATTTGGTTTCGGTCATCAAAGGGAACTCCCGTCTGGAAAAATCAGCCCCCGTCGCTTACCCATGAGGCCAAGGGACGTCAACAGCCGCGAAAGGCCGCCCAATGAGCAGTGAGCACAATACACATGCCGTGAACCCCCTGCCGCCCGTTGTCGTGGCGCTGGTTTTGTTCATCATGGGGATTGAACTGGCGTTCACGTTTGGCTCTCGCGGGCTTGTCGGCGGGCCGACCGCAGTTGGGTGGCGGCTGGACGCAATCCAGCATTATTCCTTTTCGCCCGATATCTTCGACTGGATGATCCAGAATGGCCGCTGGCCGTTGGAGCATGTGATGCGGTTTGTCACCTACCCGTTTGTCTCGGTCAGCTTCACGCAGGCGATCTTTGTCAGCGTCTTCGTTCTGGCCATGGGGAAAATGGTTGGCGAGGTGTTCGGCGGGTTCCCGATGCTGATCATCTTTGTGCTGTCGGGTGTTGGCGGCGCGCTGGTCTATGCGTTGCTTTTGAACCCGCAATACCCCCTGATCGGAGGGTTCCCACCAGTCTACGGGTTGATCGGCGCGTTCACGTGGTTGCTGTGGCGCAAACTGTCATTGGTGGGCGAAAACCAAAGTCGCGCCTTTCAGCTAATCGCCGTTCTGATGGGCATCCAGCTTTTGTTCGGGCTTTTGTTTGGCGGAACCTTGGATTGGGTCGCCGATCTGGGCGGGTTCGCAACCGGGTTCGTGTTGTCATTCTTTCTGGCCCCGGGGGGTTGGGCGCGGATCGTCGGTCGCATTCGTCGCGATTGATCAGGACCGGCGCAGGGCCTTGCGGAACTCGGACAGTTCAAACGCGCCGAGCAGGTGGCCCAGGAAGAAATATGTGGCCGCAGCAATTTTGATCAGCAGGATCAGCGCCAGATACCGCCATCCGGACATGTTGAACGCCCATCCGAACAGATGAATGGCTGCGAACAGAACCGCCCCCATACCCAGCGACGCCGCCACGATCCGCCAAGCCTTGTGCCGGAAACGTTCGTCGAACCGGGCTTCGTCGCCCATCTGGCGCGCGCCCAGGGCCAGCAACAGAACCATCGCCCACCCGGCGACCGAGGCCGCGATTGCAGGCGCGATCCAGCCGACCAGCGGAAAAAGACCAAAGGCAAGGGCTGCGTTCACGATCATTGCGACCACAGCATAGTGGAAAGGCGCTCGGGTATTTTCCCGCGCGAAATACAGCGGCTGCAGCAGTTTTTGCAGCATGAAGGCAGGCAAACCCAATCCGTAGATCGTCACGGCCAGAGCGGTCGCAGCTGTGTCTTCGGCCGTAAAGTGCCCGCGTTCGAACAGAACCGAAACCATTGGGTTCGGGATGATCACGAAGGCCACGGTCGAAGGGATGGTCAGCAGTAGCGTAAACTCACCGGCGCGGGAAAAGGCGTGGCGCGCACCGTCTTTGTCACCGGCGCGCAGGCGGCGCGACAGGTCGGGCAGCAGGACGATGCCCACCGCAATGCCGACGACGCCCAGCGGCAGTTGATACAGACGGTCCGCCGCAAAAAGCCAGCTGACCGCCTTTTCGGTCTTCGATGCCACAAGCTGCCCGACCACTAGATTGACCTGCGTCACCCCCATGGCAAGCGCTGCAGGAACCGCGATACGGACCATTCTGCGCATCTCGGGGCTGAGGCGCGGCACGCCGGGACGGATCGGAATACCCGCCCGTTCCGTTGCCACCCAGACCAGCGCAAGCTGCGCAATTCCTGCGATCGGGATGACGGCGATCAGCCAGCGGATCACCTCTCCGCCAGACATTGCGCCAAATATCAGGGCTGAGCAGGCAAAGATGTTCAGCAGAACCGGTGCGGCGGCAGCGGCGGCGAAACGCCCGGTCGCGTTCAGAACACCCGAGAACAGCGCCGCAAGCGCCATGAACAGGATATACGGAAAGACCACGTATCCGTAGTCGACCGCCAGATCGAACCGTTCGTCGCCGTAGAACCCCTCGGCGGTGATCCAGACCAGCGCGGGCATGAACACCATCGCCAGACCGACCAATGCCAGTACGGCAATGGCCAGCAGGTTGAACGCATCCTGCGCAAAACCCTGCGCGTTTTCATCCGCTTCAAGCCGTTTGGAAAACATCGGTACGAAGGCGGCGTTGAACGCGCCTTCGGCAAAGAACCGGCGGAACATGTTTGGCAACCGAAAGGCGGCGACAAACGCGTCCATGACCGGCCCGGGGCCGATATAGGCGGTCAAAAGGATTTCCCGCAGAAACCCCAGTATTCGGCTGGCCAGAGTCCAGAAACCCACGGTGAACAGGCCCGAGAACAAACGGATCTGCTTCATGAGGCCGCCCGCTCGGCACCTTCGGTGATGGCTTTGCGCAGTTTGGCTTCAAGCCCGCGCTGTTTGCTTTCCGAGTGATATTTCAGACCGAACATGTCCTTGACATAGAAGGTATCAACCACCTGCTCGCCGTAGGTCGCGATGACCGCATTTGCGATATAGACATTGCCGCTTGCCAGCGTTCGGGTCAGATCGAACAGCAGGCCGGGACGATCGCGGGTGTCGACTTCGATGATGGTGTAAATCTCGGAGCCATCATTGTCGAAGGTGATATGCGTCGGAACGTTGAAGGCGCGTTCGCGCTTTTTGATCTTGTCGCGCGATTTCAGAGCGTCGCCCGCGACAACTTCGCCCTTGAGTGTCTTGTGGATCATTTGGGTCAGACGCGGCAAGCGGCTGGCCTCGAACGGGTGGCCTTCGGCGTCCTGAATCCAGAACGCATCCGTCACATATCCGTCCTTGGTGGTATAGCTTCGGGCATCAACCACATTGGCACCAACCAGCGCCAGCGCACCGGCGATCCGGGCAAAGATGCCCGGGTGGTCCGCCATCGCGAAACAGGCGCGGGTGGCGTCGCGGTCTACGTCGGGATGCAGGCGGATCTCCATGTCGCCCGGATTGCCGCTTTGCTCCAATGCGCGCAGCATTTCGGCAAACTCGACATGAGTCGCCAAGTTCAGACCCTGCCAATACGGCTCATAATGACGGCCGGTTTCCGTTTTGAGGTCACCCTTGGACCAATCCGCCAAAGCCGCGCGCAGGGCCTTTTTCGCCCCGGCCCCGCGATTGGCGCGGTTCAGGTCTTCCATACCTGTTTCGAGCGCCCGCTTTGTTTCCGCATGCAGCGCCCGCAACAAGGTTGCCTTCCAGTTGTTCCAGGTGTTTGGGCCAACCCCCCGAATGTCACAGACCGTCAAAACGGTCAGCAGGTCTAGCCGTTTCACCGTTTCGACCGCTTTGGCAAAATCGCGCACCGTACGCGGGTCCGAGATGTCGCGCTTCTGCGCCATATCCGACATCAGCAGGTGATAGCGCACCAGCCATTCGACGGTCTCGGCATCGGATTTGTTCAAGCCCAGGCGAGGGGCAACCTTGCGCGCGATCTGCGCGCCCAGGATCGAGTGATCCTCGGGCCGGCCCTTGCCGATATCGTGCAGCAACAACGCCACATACAGGACCTTGCGATTGACACCGCGCTTCAGAATCGACGAGGCCAAGGGCAATTCCTCGATCAACTCGCCCCGTTCGATCTGAGCAAGATTGACGATGCATTGGATCGTATGCTCGTCCACCGTGTAGCTGTGATACATGTTGAACTGCATCATCGCGACGATGGGTTCGAACTCGGGCAAGAACGCCGACAAGACGCCCAATTCGTTCATCCGGCGCAAGGCGCGTTCGGGATTGCCGTGTTTCAGCATCAGGTCCAGAAAGATGCGCCGCGCTTCTTTGTCGTTGCGCATGTCATCGTCAATGAGGCTCAGGTTGGCGGTCACCAGACGCATGGCATCCGGGTGGATCAACATACCAGTGCGCAAGCCTTCCTCGAACAGTCGCAGCAGGTTCAGCTTGTCGGACAGAAAAGTCTTGGGATCGCTTACATCCAGGCGACCGTGCACCACTGCGAACCCGGGTTTGACCCGCGGCCTTCTGCGGAAGATACGTTCAAGCAGCGCTGCGCCCTTCACATGCGCCGCTTCCAGCTTGGTCAGGAAAATGCGCGTCAGCTCGCCGACCTTCGTCGCCTCGCGGAAATAGCGCTGCATGAAGACCTCGACCGCGCGCCGTCCGGCATGGTCCTGATAGCCCATGCGGTCGGCCACCTCGACCTGAAGGTCAAAGGTCAACTGCTCGGTGGCGCGCCCAGTGACCAGATGCAGATGCGAGCGGACCGCCCACAGGAAATCCTCGGCTTCGCGGAATGTTTGAAATTCTTCAGGGGTGAACAGACCAAGCGGCACAAGCTCGGCCACGTCATGTACGCCATAGATGTACTTGGCGATCCAATACAGCGATTGCAGGTCGCGCAGACCACCCTTGCCCTCTTTGACGTTGGGTTCGACCATATAACGCTCACCCTGCTTTTGGTGGCGGGTGTCGCGCTCGGCCAGTTTGGCCTCGATAAATTCGCGTTCGCTGCCTTTGAACAATTCGTCCTTCAGGCGCTGTTCAAGCTCGTCCGCCAGCGCTTTGTCGCCGGCCAGATAACGCTGTTCGAGCATGGCTGTGCGGATGGTGAAATCCTCGGCCCCCAATCGCAGACAATCCCGGGTCGTGCGCGAGGAATGGCCAACCTTCAACCGCAAATCCCACAGGATGTAGAGCATGGATTCAATCACGCTCTCGGCCCAGGCGGTGATCTTGTAGGGTGTCAGAAACAGAAGATCGACATCCGAAGCCGGTGCCATTTCTCCCCGGCCATAGCCACCAACCGCAAGAACGGCGATCTTTTCGCCCTGCGTGGGCGTTGCCAGCGGATGCAGATGTTCGTTTGCGACCTGCAGGGCGGTGCAGACCAGTTGGTCGGTCAGATAGGTGTACGACCGGGTCAGGGGTCGCGCATCAAAGGGGCGGGCAGCAAAGGCATCGGCAATCGCGCTGCGGCCCGCCTTTTGCGCATCACGCAAAACACGCACGGTGGCCGCGCGCATCTGCGAGTTGTCCGAGCAGTCCGCAAAGGCGTTCATAAGCTGGGCACGCACCCCGGCGCTGTCGAAAATCAAATGATCCGGGCAGATCAGGGTGCCGCCAGGCGTCACACCTGTCCCGGGTCGATCAGAATCCGGCACCCGAGAAACTTTGTGGGGCAGGGTCAATCACAACCACCTGTTTGTTCTGGATCGTGGCAACCGCCAGACCGCGTTCGTTGGTGCCGTTCGGGCGCAATCTGAAGATACCGCCAACGCCCTGGAAACCGGCATTCTGCGTCAGCGCCGCACCAGTCAGGGCGTTCGACTTACCCTGGCTCACCAACGCGCCGATGGCGGCGATGCCGTCATAAGCCAGCCCGCTGATCGGATGCGGTGCCTCTCCATAGGTGGCGTTGTATCTCTGCCGGTAACCCGCCGCTTTGGCCGGATCAGGCAGCGCAAACCAGCCGCCCTGTACTCCCGGCAGCTCAAGCGTCTGCGGTGGAATATCCCAGCGGGTCAGGCCGACAAACTGCGTTGTCGATGGCGATACACCTGCCTCGGGCAGCAACTGGCTGAACAGAGGCAATGCACCAGCTGTGGTCGCGGTCAGAAAGATCGAATCCGCACCCGACGAATCGATGGCGGATTTGATGGTCGGAACCGAGCTTATGACGCCCTGTTGCGACCGCTCGAACCCGACCGATCCGGCGTTGTTCACGCGGCTGTTGCTCAACGCTCCGGCGATGGCGGATTGACCAAGCTGGCCCGAGGCATCGTTGCTGTGTACGATTACCATCCCGGACTTGCCCTGTCGGCCCGCATAGTTGACCAGGCGGTTCGCCGTGTTGTCGAAAGTTGGGCCCAGCACATAGACATTGCCGCCTGCAATGGTGGTGTTGTTCGAAAAGGACAGAACGTTCACGCCCTTGTCCAGAACCGCCAATCCGGCGGCATTCGCTGCTTGGGCATAGACCGGACCAAGAATGATCTTTGCCCCGTCCGAGACCGCTTGCTGCGCCGCCGTTGATGCTGCTGTCGCGCTGCCAGCCGTGTCGTAGACCCGCAAGTCGATATTGACATTCGGCAGATCAGACATCGCCAAACGGGCAGCATTTTCAAGGCTCTGAGCCAGTGCAGCATCACCGGATTGACCTGATCCGCGCGGCACCAGCAGGGCAACCGGGACCGGTTCCGAAGTGTTGATCGATGGCCCGCCGGAGTTCAGCCCCGGTTCGCAGGCCGCAACGAACGCGGCGGCTGTCAGCGCAAAGGCCAATCTGGTTAGTTTGCGGGCGGGCTTGCAAACGCTAAACATCTAAATGAAAACTCCCTGATCCGGCGGCCTAGGACGCTGCTGTTCTATGCGCCGCGATAATAAACGTCATGCTGTGAGGGTCCAGCTTTGAATTTTCAAAAGACCAGATTGGGCGCAGGTCTGTACTTTGTTGCCACTCCGATAGGCGCGGCCCGTGACATCACGCTCAGGGCGCTGGACGTCTTGGCTTCGGCCGAAGTGATCGCCGCCGAAGACACGCGCAGTCTGCGCCGATTGATGGAGATCCATGGCGTACCGCTGGAGGGGCGGCGCATCTTGGCCTATCACGACCATTCCGGCGCAGGCGCGCGCGGGAAAATATTGGATGCGCTGGATGCGGGAAAATCAGTTGCCTATGCCTCCGAGGCGGGAATGCCGCTGATCGCCGACCCGGGCTATGATCTGGGCAAACAGGCGGCTGAGGCCGGTCATGTGGTCACCTGCGCTCCGGGTCCATCGGCAGCTTTGATGGCATTGACCTTGGCGGGATTGCCGACGGATGCGTTCTTTTTTGCCGGGTTCCTGCCCAATGCCACAGGTGCAAGGCGGGCTCGGATCGAGGCCCTGCGCGATATTCCTGGCACTTTGGTCTTTTACGAGTCCCCCAAGCGCGTGGCGGCCTGTCTGTCTGATCTTGCCGATGTCCTCGGCGAAAACCGGCAGGCTGCAATGTGCCGCGAGTTGACCAAGAAATTCGAAGAGATCCGACGCGGGTCTTTGGCGCAGCTGGCTGCCGCGCTGAAAGACGAGACCGTCAAAGGCGAGATCGTTCTGTTGGTGGATCGGGGGCATTCCGAAACTGTTAACGATTCCGACATAGAAGAGGCATTGAAACAGGCGCTTGAGACACATTCGGTGCGCGATGCGGCCGATCTGGTGTCGCAAATGTTCAAGTTGCCACGCCGCCCGATTTACCAAAGGGCATTGAAACTGGGAAAGGAATGACATGTCCGCACGATCGGCCCGTAGCAGTGTTTCCTATCATGCCGGTCAATCTGCCGAGCTGAGCGTGGCCGCCGATTATGAACGGCGGGGCTATAGCATCGATCAGCGCCGTTGGCGCGGGGCTGGGGGTGAGATTGACCTGATCGCCCGCGACAATAACGGGCTTGTTTTCATTGAGGTCAAGCAAAGCTCCAGCTTTGACCGGGCTGCCGCCCGGATCAGCCGCCGACAGATCGACCGCATCTGTGCCTCGGCGGCCCAGTATCTGGAGACCGAACCGGACGGCCAACTTACAAATGTGCGCTTTGATGCGGCGCTTGTGGATGGCTCGGGTGCTGTTCAAATCATAGAGAACGCGTTTGGGCATGTGTGATCCCCATTGAACACAAGGCTCGGCTGGGCCATGTAACTGGCGTGAGAACGAAGGACACGCCATGAAAATCGCCTTTCAGATGGACCCGATCGGGGCCGTGGACATCAATGCCGACAGCTCGTTCCGGCTGGCCGAAGAAGCGCAGGCGCGCGGTCACACGTTGTTTTTCTACAGCCCCGACCAACTGGCCTATCAGGAAGGGCGCATTACGGCGCGCGGTCAGGACATGAGGGTTCAGCGTATCTCCGGTGACCCGGCAGTTCTCGGTCCCGAACGCGAGGTTGATCTGGCTGAGTTCGATGTGATCTGGCTGCGTCAGGATCCTCCGTTCGACATGCATTACATCACCTCGACCCATCTGCTCGACCGGCTGAAGGGTCAGGTTCTGGTGGTCAACGATCCGTTCTGGGTGCGCAACTACCCGGAAAAGCTGTTGGTTCTGGATTTCCCCAACCTTACGCCACCCACAACGATCGCGCGGGATTTGCAAACCATCAAGGCGTTCAAGGAAAAGCATGGCGATGTGATCCTGAAGCCGCTTTATGGCAATGGTGGCGCCGGTGTTTTTCGATTGGATGCGAACGACCGCAACCTGACCTCGCTGCATGAGCTATTCACCGGTTTCTCGCGTGAGCCCTTGATCGTTCAGAAATTCCTGCCGGATGTCAGCAATGGCGACAAACGGGTGATTCTGGTCGACGGAAAGCCGGTTGGTGCCATCAACCGCGTCCCGGCGAAGGGGGAAACCCGATCAAACATGCATGTCGGTGGTCGTCCCGAAAAGATTGGCCTGACTGACCGCGACCTCGAAATCTGTGCCAGAATCGGTCCGCTTCTGAAAGAGAAGGGGCAGATTTTTGTCGGTATCGATGTGATCGGCGATTACCTGACCGAGATCAATGTAACCTCGCCCACGGGTATTCAGGAACTGGAGCGGTTCGACGGCGTCAACATCGCCGCAAAGATCTGGGGCGCGATCGAAGCCAAAATCTAGGACGCAGCTTTGGCGCTGATGCGAAAGCTCAGCGCCTCGGCCACATGCGGGCGGCGGATGTTTGCGGCACCCTCCAGATCTGCGATCGTCCGGGCGACACGAAGGATGCGGTGAAACGCGCGCGCGGACAGGCCGAACCGGTCCGCAGCTTTCAGCAACAGGTCCTTGCCCTCGGCATCTGGTGCGGCGACTTCTTCCAGCAGTTTCCCCTCGACATCGGCGTTTTGGCGGGTTGCAGGTGTGTCCCGAAACCGTTCCGCCTGAATGCGGCGGGCATTCTCGACCCGTTCCGCGACCGTGGCAGAGCTATCGCCAGATGGCGGCAGGTCCAGATCGGTGAATCCGACCGGAGGCACCTCAATGCGCAGATCGAACCGGTCCATCAACGGACCTGAAATACGTCCGAGATAGTCCTCGCCACAGACCGGCGCGCGCGAACAGGCCCGCGCCGGATCAGTCAGATATCCGCATTTACAAGGGTTTGCCGCCGCCACCAGCATAAACCGGCAGGGATATTTCACGTGGGCGTTGGCGCGCGCGACCATGACTTCGCCTGTTTCGATCGGTTGGCGCAGGGTTTCCAGAACCGTACGCGGGAATTCGGGAAACTCATCCATGAACAAAACGCCGTTATGCGCCAGCGAAATCTCTCCGGGTTTGGCCCCTTTTCCACCGCCGACAATAGCTGCCATCGAGGCCGTGTGGTGCGGTTCGCGAAACGGGCGCGCGCGGCTGATACCGCCTTCGTCCAGCAAGCCGCACAGGGATTGGATCATCGAGGTTTCCAATGCCTCGGCGGGGGTCAAAGGGGGTAAGATACCCGGCAAACGCGCGGCGAGCATGGATTTGCCCGATCCGGGCGTTCCGATCATGATCAGATGATGCCGTCCGGCAGCGGCGATCTCGAGCGCACGCTTGGCCCGTTCCTGGCCTTTGACGTCGCGAAGGTCGCGCTCGGTTGGTGGCAGCAGGACCTCGCCGGGCATAGCCGCGTCCAAAGGAGCTTGGCCGGAAAAATGGCGTACCACATCGCCCAGGGACTCCGCGCCGATAACCTGCGCTGCGTCGACCCAGGCGGCCTCAGCACTCGAGGCGCGGGGGCACAGCAGGCTGCGATCTCCGGTCGCAGCGGTCATCGCGGCGGGCAAGGCTCCGACCACAGGCACCAGTGAGCCGTCCAGCGACAACTCGCCCAGTGCGACCGCGCCCTCGGCGGCGTCGGCGGGGATGATGTCGAGGGCCGACAGCAAGGCCATGGCGATTGGCAGGTCGAAATGACTGCCCTCTTTCGGCAGGTCGGCGGGGGACAGATTGATGGTGATCCGTTTCGACGGCAATGCGATAGCCATCGAACTGAGCGCGCTGCGCACGCGGTCGCGCGCCTCGGACACTGCCTTGTCGGGCAGACCGACAATAGAAAACGCCGGAAGGCCGGGCGAGACGGCGCATTGCACTTCGACAGGGCGGGCATCAACCCCCTGAAACGCGACGGTATGGGCGCGGGCAACCATGGCTTTCCTGCTCTTGGCCTGTTCTTGGTTAACAGGACGTTGCTGCCATGAATGCGGTTTAGGATTCGTTAACGGCGCGCGTCATTGTTTGGAATTTCGGCCAGGCCCCCGGATCGGCAACGGTCTTGTCGCGGCAGAAGGCGTTGCAAAACCCCCAGATCTGCCCGTTGAGTTCCAGATTGTGCGTCACAGCATCGCCGGAATAGGGGCAATTGGCGTTGATCGCAGGCCCGGCCTCTGTCGCGGTGGCCCCTGAGTTGCCGCCAATGGGCCAGGGCGACGACGGCAAATCCTGTGGGTAGGGGAACGGGTCATACTCTACTGTCAAACCCATCGCGCGCCATTGGCGGACAGCTGTATCCGACAGAAGGTCGAGGCAATAGGCGCGGTTTGCGTCCGATACTGGCAGGCCGTATCCGATGATCCGCGCGGCTACCGGCGTGTAGAACACGTCGGCCAGAGAGTAGGATCCAAACAGAGGGCCAGACTTCGCCCCGGAAATGGTGCGGGCGTGTTCCCACAAAGCCTCGATCCGGGCCAGATCGGCGATGGTCTCGGCGGATGGGGTAAAGCCCTCCCAGCGATGCATCAACTGCATCGCACATTCGCCGCGCAGCGACAAAAATCCCGCCACCATTTCCGCGCACAGCCACCGGGCGGTGGCTCGGGCAGCAGGGTCGCTGGGCCAAAACCCGGCATCCGGGTGCCGCTCGGCCAGGGTTTCGGCCATGGCAAGGCTTTCGCCGACCACGGTTCCATCCGCAAGGCGTAGCGCTGGCACAAGCCGGGCGGGCGCAAGAGGTGCCATATCCTGCGCCATCGTTCCCGAGTAAAGTCCCACCAAATGCGAGCGATAGGGCAGGCCGAACTTTTCCAGCATCAGCCAACCGCGCAAGGACCAGCTGGAAAACAGGCGGTCGCCGATAAAGAGATCATAGGTCATGACCAAACGATGACCGACCAAAGCATTGCCGTAAATCAGAGATTTGTGCGCCCGTTGATCACGGACAATGATTGATGCGCTCGACCGACCAGCCCTCTGGATGACGGGTGATTTCAGTGACCGACAAATTGTCGATGCGGTGCGAAAACGCCTGTTGTGCATCCACGTTCAGCGCCCGTTGTACCTGCGTCAGTATCACCCCGAAATGCACGACCACGATCAGGTCATGACCGGGAAATTCCGCGATCAACCCGTCCAGTGTAGCATCGACACGCGCCCTCACCTGGTTCCAGCTTTCCCCGTCGGGCGGGCGCACATCCCCGGGATTGTCCCAATAGGCGAAGGCGAGGTCTGGATCCTCGGCCTCAATCTCGGCGAAGGGACGCAGCTCCCACGCACCGAAATTGATCTCGCGCAGATCGGTATGATGCGGCAGTCGGCGGCGGTCGCCTTGAATGGCCGTGGCCGTGTCAGCCGCGCGCGAAAGATCTGAGGATACGACAATCCCGCCCAGCGGTAGATGGGCTTGCAACCGGTCAATCGCGGCCTGATCGCTCAGGTCCGCGGGCAGGTCGGACCACCCTACCATGGTCTTGGCATGGGTCGGCCCATGACGAACCAGATGCAACCGGGTCATGGCAGTTGCCCTTTCAGAACCTGCGGCAATCCGGCAGTGACCTGAACGACCAGATCGGCCTGCGCGGCGAGTGCGATATTCAACCGCCCCTGTGCCTCGCGGAATCTGCGCGACAGAGCGTTGTCGGGCACAATGCCCTGGCCGACCTCGTTTGAGACGACGACCAGATCCGCAGGACAGCTGCGCAGGGCGTTCAGAAAAGAGGCCTGTTCCTGTTCCAGGTCATGCTCGGCCAGCAGGTGGTTGGTCAGCCACATTGTAGCGCAATCGATCAGGCCAATCTGATCGCGTGTCATAGCCGCCAGGGCTGGTGTCAGGTCAAACGGAGCTTCAATTGTCGCCCAACCGGCGCCCCGTTGTGCAATATGTTGCTTAATTTTTAGGCGCATCTCATCATCAAACACTTGTGATGTTGCGAGATACAGGCGATTTTTCCCCGATGAAACAACGAGCTGCTCGGCAAGAGCCGACTTTCCTGATGCTGCGCCGCCAAGAACAAAGGTTAAATTGGGACGCACTATTCTTACCTTTCTGGTGATCCACCCGGTACCGTCCTGCGTATCGACCACAGATCGGCAAGGCAAGCCCGGCCAGCGCCGAGCAAAAATGGGAGAGTTGCATGGCACTGGACAATGCGCGTGATTTTTCGATGTCCCGACAGGCGATGAAGGCCGAATTGCTGGATGCCGAGACCGAGCTGCGCCTCGCCTATGCCTGGCGCGATGACAGGGACGAGCAAGCCCTGCACCGACTGATCACGGCCTATATGCGATTGGCCATTTCGATGGCCGCCAAATTCAAACGCTACGGCGCGCCGATGAACGACCTGATTCAAGAGGCTGGTCTGGGTCTGATGAAGGCCGCCGACAAGTTTGACCCCGACCGCGGGGTGCGCTTTTCGACCTATGCCGTGTGGTGGATCAAAGCCAGCATCCAGGACTATGTCATGCGCAACTGGTCGATGGTGCGTACCGGCTCGACCTCCTCTCAGAAATCGCTGTTTTTCAACATGCGCCGGGTTCAGGCCCGATTGGAGCGCGAAGCCGCAACAGACGGACAACGGTTGGACCGACACCAGTTGCATCAGTTGATCGCCGCTGAAATCGGCGTTCCGTTGCGCGATGTCGAGATGATGGAAGGCAGGTTGTCGGGTTCCGATTTTTCCCTGAATGCGGTGCAGTCAGCGGACGAAGACGGGCGCGAATGGATCGACGCGCTTGAGGATGAGCGCGAGCAGGCCGCCGAGACCGTCGAAAACGCTCACGATACGCAGCAATTGCGAGATTGGCTGGTGTCGGCGATGCAGGCGTTGAACGAGCGTGAACGGTTCATCGTCCGCGAACGCAAACTGCGTGAACCGGCCCGGACGCTTGAAAGCCTTGGTCAGGAACTGGGGCTGTCGAAGGAACGCGTGCGCCAGCTTGAGGCGGCAGCCTTCATCAAGATGCGCAAGAGCCTTGAAGCGCAGTCGCGTGAGGTGCAACACTTCTTCGCATGAGACATCTTGCGATTCTGCTTTGTGCACTTGTGGTTACGGTCAGCCCGGGCCATGCGGGCGATCTGATACCTGACGACATTCTGGCCGAAATGACCGCGGCGGACGTCGTCATTCTGGGCGAAATTCATGACAACCCGGACCACCATCTGGTGCAGACCGAAGCGATCGAGGCGATCTCGCCCTCGGCCGTTGTCTGGGAAATGGTGACGGAAGAAGGTGCGCAACGCCTTGCGCAGAAGGCGGCGACAAGCCCCGAGGAACTGTCGAAGATTCTGCGCTGGGCAGAAACCGGCTGGCCTCCGCTTAGTATGTATTATCCGGTATTTCAGGCATCGAATGCACCGATCTACGGCGCCATGGTGCCGCGTGCAGCGGCTCGGGCCGCGATGGAGCGCGGGGCAGCCACCACTTTGGGCGCAGATGCGGCGCGCTACGGGTTGACGGTGCCTCTGGCCCCCGAAGATCAGGCCGCGCGTGAGGCTGATCAGCTTGCCGCCCATTGTGACGCGATCCCCAAGGAGTCGTTGCCGCAGATGGTTGCCATTCAGCGTCTTCGCGACGCGGTTCTGACACGGGCCATACTGACGGCAGCTGATGAAACCAGCGGGCCGGTGGCCGTCATTACCGGCAACGGGCACGCCCGCAAGGACCGTGGCATCCCCACCTTTCTGTCGCGCCTGCGTCCGGGTTTGAAGGTGTTTGTTCTGGGCCAATCCGAAGAGGGCCAGCTGGAAGGCACCTTTGATGCGGTCATCGATAGCCCGGCGGTCGAACGTGAGGACCCCTGCAAGGCGTTTGAGGCCCAGAATTAACCGCTGGAACTCGGGCCGGGCGTTGCCTAATGTCAGGGCCGACCGCGACCGGAGGCGATGAACATGCTGGCATCAAAACGTATTCTGCTGATCATCGGCGGTGGTATTGCGGCCTATAAATCTCTGGACCTCATTCGCCGGCTGAAAGAACGCGGTGCCGCTGTGACACCCGTACTGACACGCGCTGCGGAAGAGTTCGTCACACCTTTGTCAGTGTCCGCGCTGGCGGGCGAAAAGGCCTATCGCGATCTGTTCGATCTGACGGATGAGGCTGAGATGGGGCATATCCAATTGTCGCGCTCGGCGGATTTGATCGTGGTGGCTCCGGCTACGGCGGATCTGATGGGCAAGATGACCGCAGGGTTGGCGGGCGATCTGGCCTCGACCCTGTTGATGGCCACGGATACGCCCGTACTGTGCGCGCCCGCAATGAACGTACGGATGTGGGATCACCCGGCGACGCAGCGCAATCTGGCGCAGCTCAAGGCCGATGGCATCACCTTTGTCGGCCCGAACGAGGGCGACATGGCGTGCGGAGAATATGGGCCGGGCCGGATGTCAGAGCCATTGGAGATCGTCGCTGCAATCGAGGCGCAGCTTGCCGATGGTCCGTTATCCGGCAAACGTATCCTCGTCACATCCGGCCCGACCCATGAACCGATTGATCCGGTGCGCTACATCGCCAACCGATCCTCGGGCGCGCAGGGCGCGGCCATTGCCCGCGCCTTGTCCGCGTTGGGGGCCGAAGTTGTGTTTGTAACCGGACCTGCGGATGTTCCTCCGCCAGACGGGGTTCAGGTGGAGCGCGTGGAAACCGCGCAGCAGATGTCGGACGCGGTCGATGCGGCCCTGCCTGTCGATGCTGGTGTTTTTGCGGCGGCTGTGGCGGACTGGCGGGTTGCCGGTGCATCAGACCGCAAATTGAAGAAAAGCCGTGATGGTATGCCAGCGCTGGAATTTGCGGAAAACCCTGACATTCTGAAACGCGTGTCCAATTTGTCCGGCGGACGACCGGGTCTTGTCGTCGGATTTGCCGCCGAAACCGACAACGTGATCGAACATGCGACAGCCAAGCGCGCGCGCAAAGGGTGCGACTGGATCGTCGCCAACGATGTCAGCCCGTCAACGGGGATTATGGGCGGGTCCGAGAACGCAGTTGTTCTGATCTCGACCGAGGGCGCCGAGGAATGGCCCCTCATGGGCAAGGACATGGTCGCAAGCCGATTGGCGCAGAAAATAGCCGAGGCGTTGGCGGGCTGATCCGATTGGTCGACGAATTATGAAAGGTTCAAACATGGTCGCAATTCGTGTCATTCGCGAGGATTGGGCGGATCACTCGGTCGCGTTGCCTGCCTATGAAACAGAGGGTGCTGCGGGTGCGGATGTGCGAGCCAATCTTCCTGATGGTGTCTCGATCATATTGCAACCGGGCGCGCGTGCTCTGGTGCCCACCGGGTTGCGGATCGAAATCCCGCCGGGATACGAGGTGCAGGTCCGCCCGCGCTCGGGACTTGCACTGAAGCATGGGATCACCCTGCCAAACACGCCCGGCACGATCGACAGCGACTATCGCGGGCCATTGGGCGTGATCGTGCTGAACGCAGGGCATGAGGCGTTCGAGGTCACGCATGGCGAGCGCATCGCGCAACTTGTTGTTGCCCCGGTGGTTCAGGCTGCGTTTGAGGCCGTTGAAACACTTGGTGACACGGAACGCGGTGCGGGCGGCTTTGGCTCGACCGGTCGCGGCTGATGCTGCTGGTTCTTTTTCTTTCAGCGGGTCTCTGGGGCGTTGGATACCTTGCGGGCGTGTCCAGAACCGCACGTGTCACGTCGGTTTCGGTTCTGCTGTTGGGCGTGATCCTGGCGCATCTGGTTTTGCCCGATGGGCACCCGTTGCGTCAGGCGACCGGCGGATCGGCGGCGATGTGGCTGATCCTGGCTGGCTTTGCGGCATTGGTTCTGGTCTATGGGCGGGCGTTGAAAGCGTTGCGCGCCCGTGCGGCACCCGCGTTGCCCGAGACGCAAGCATCGTCTTCTGACAAGTTCAGCGAGACTGAGCTGGAGCGCTACGCGCGTCACATCGTGTTGCGCGAACTGGGCGGGCCGGGTCAAAAACGGTTGAAAAAGGCGCGGGTGCTGGTGATCGGCGCCGGTGGGTTAGGGGCTCCTGCATTGCAATATCTTGCGGCAGCGGGCGTCGGCACAATCGGCGTGATCGATGATGACGTTGTCGAGAACGCCAACCTGCAACGGCAAGTGATCCATCGTGACCCCGATATCGGCATGCCTAAGGTGTTTTCAGCGCAGCAGGCGATGCTGGCGCAAAACCCGAATGTAGCTGTCCTGCCATATCACCGCCGCCTGAACGAAGAGATCGCGTCCGACCTGTTCAGTGATTTCGACCTGATCCTTGATGGAACCGACAATTTCGACACCCGCTATCTGGCCAACCGAACCGCCGTTGCGCTGGGCAAACCGCTCATCTCAGGCGCACTATCGCAATGGGAAGGGCAGCTGAGCGTCTTTGATCCGGCCACGTCAGGCCCCTGTTATCAGTGCATCTTTCCCGAAGCCCCGGCGGAAGGGCTGGCCCCCTCCTGTGCCGAGGCTGGCGTGATTGGCCCATTACCCGGTGTGGTGGGATCGATGATGGCGGTCGAGGCGATCAAGGTGATCACAGGCGCAGGGCAGGCGCTGCGCGGCGAGATGCTGATCTACGATGCACTCTATGGGGAAAGCCGCAAGATCTCGCTGACAAAGCGGCCCGATTGCCCGATTTGCGGCGCTTCTGAATAAGCGGCCTCTGGACCCTCGGTCCCGGCGATCTTAGCTATACGGTCAAAGGAGACCTGAATGACCAATCCCATCCTGTCCGATTGGACCACCCGGTTCGAAATCGCACCCTTTGCCGATATCAGCGACGAAGATTTTGCCCCCGCTTTGGAACAGGCGATGCAGGCCCATACTGCGCAGATAGATGCGATCGCCACGGCCTCGGACTCCCCATCATTCGCCAACACGATCGAGGCGCTTGAAGCGGCAGGCGAACAGATGGACAAGGTCCTGTCGGTCTTCTTCACCGTCGCCGGTGCGGACAGCAACCCCAAACGGGAAGAGTTGCAGCGCGACTTTTCTCCCAGGTTGGCGGCGCACTATTCGGCAATTTCGTCCAACAAGGCCCTGTTTCAGCGCGTCGCTGATCTATGGGATCAGCGTGACGAACTGGACCTGACCGACGAACAAGCGCGGGTATTGATGCTAACGCATCGCGGATTCGTGCGGGCCGGTGCGGCCTTGCAGGGTGATGCGGACGCGCGGATGCAAGAGATCAAGGCGAGACTGGCCTCGCTGGGGACATCTTTTACCCAAAACCTGTTGGCAGATGAGCGGGACTGGTTCATGGAACTGACCGAAGGCGATCTGCAAGGGCTGCCCGAATTTGTAGTGGACGCCGCCCGTGCGGCGGGTCAGGAAAAGGGCGCAGCTGGGCCCGTTGTGACCCTGTCGCGGTCGTTGATCGTACCGTTCCTGCAATTCTCGCCTCGCCGTGACCTGCGAGAAAAAGCCTATCGTGCGTGGACGGCGCGCGGTGCGAATGGCGGTGAGACGGATAACCGTGACATTGCCTCGGAGATTCTGACCCTGCGGCAGGAGCGCGCCAGGCTGCTGGGCTACGACAGTTTTGCCGATTTCAAACTGGAAACCGAAATGGCCCGCACACCGGATCGGGTGCGAGATCTGCTGATGCAGGTCTGGTCTCCTGCAAAAGCACGGGCCGATGCTGATGCCGAAATCATGACGGCCATGATGCAGGAAGACGGTGTGAACGGGCCGCTGGAAGCCTGGGACTGGCGTTATTATGCGGAGAAGCGGCGCAAGGCCGAGCATGATCTGGATGAAGCCGCGCTGAAACCCTATTTGCAGCTGGATCGGATGATCGAAGCCGCTTTTGCCTGCGCCAATCGCCTGTTCGGGCTGGAATTTGCACCGCTGGACGTGCCGCTCTATCACCCCGACTGCCGCGCGTGGGAAGTCACACGCGACGGGCGACATGTAGCCGTCTTTATCGGAGATTACTTTGCGCGCGGATCAAAACGATCCGGAGCTTGGTGCAGTGCCATGCGCGGGCAGGCGAAGTTCCCGAAGGAACAAGCCCCCGTCGTGATCAATGTTTGCAATTTTGCCAAAGGCGATCCGGCGCTGCTGTCGTATGACGACGCACGCACATTGTTCCACGAGTTCGGTCATGCGCTGCATCAGATGCTGTCCAACGTAACGTATGAAAGCATCTCGGGCACATCTGTCGCGCGGGATTTCGTCGAGCTGCCCAGCCAGCTTTATGAGCACTGGCTTGAAGTGCCCGAGGTTCTTGCCGAATTCGCAACCCATGCCGAAACCGGAGAACCGATGCCGCCTGAGATGCTGAAAAAGGTGCTGAAGGCCGCCAATTTCGATCAGGGGTTCCAAACGGTGGAATATGTCGCCTCGGCCCTGGTTGACCTGGCGTTTCACGACGGCGACGCGCCCGCTGATCCGATGGTGAAACAGGCCGAAGTGCTGCGGGAAATGGGCATGCCATCAGCCATTGGTATGCGCCACGCCACTCCGCATTTCGCGCATGTCTTTGCAGGCGACGGTTATAGCGCAGGCTACTACAGCTATATGTGGTCCGAGGTCATGGATGCAGACGCGTTTGCAGCCTTCGAAGAAGCGGGGGGTGCCTTTGATCCCGAACGTGCCAAAGCGCTTGAGGACAACATCCTTTCCACCGGCGGCTCACGCGAGGCGGAGGATCTGTATCTGGCTTTCCGGGGTCGCTTGCCGGGGGTCGAAGCTCTGTTGAAGGGGCGCGGCCTGATCGCGGCCTAATAGCCCAGTTCGCGGTCCACAAGGTGCAGGAAGGGCTCGCCTGCCTCGCCGCGTCGGATGTTCTCGCAAATGACCTGCGCTGCTGTGGCGGGGCGGGTTTCCGAGGCGATATGCGGCGTGACGGTGACATTGGGATGCGCCCAATACGGGTGCTCCTGCGGCAGCGGTTCGATGCGGAACACGTCCAGCGTGGCATGACCGACCTGACCTGAATTCAATGCGTCCAACAGGGCGTCGTCGTCAATCAGAGGCCCGCGCCCGGGGTTGATGATCCGCGCACCTTTGGGCAGCAGGGCAAGGGTTTCCGCGTTCAGCGTGTTCTCGGTTGCAGGCGTATCGGGCAGCAACAGCACAACGATCTCGGCTTGGGACAGCGCCTGTTTCAATCCCTCGGGCCCGCTCGGGCAGGTGACACCGGGAATGTCCTTTGATGTGCGGCTCCAGCCCGTGACAGAAAAGCCCAGCGCGACAAGCGCATGGGCGGCTGCTTCGCCCAAGGCGCCCAGTCCCAGAATGCACACGTTCCGTTCTGAAGCGAGCGGAGGGGCCTCGGGCTGCCAGGTACCATTCTGCGTGGTGATGTGCGTGTCCATCCCCAGATGATAGCGCAACACATGTCCCACGACCCATTCGGTCATCCCCTTGGACA
Organism: Ruegeria sp. CH11; assembly: GCF_056537105.1. Lineage (NCBI taxonomy): Bacteria > Pseudomonadati > Pseudomonadota > Alphaproteobacteria > Rhodobacterales > Roseobacteraceae > Ruegeria > Ruegeria sp. CH11. The sequence goes on along the minus strand of NZ_JBQFQX010000003.1, from coordinate 67,566 downwards.
GCCCGCCATCGACCATCCGCGCCAACGGCACAGTCAGCGTTGCGTTGTCGGCAATTTTCTCGACCCCTGCCCACAGGCTGAGCACTGCCTTTAGCCGCGTGAATGGGGTGAAATCCATCAAACCGCCGGACGGAGCGTAGACGATGTAGTCAACCTGATCCGGCGCGATATCCGTCGTCAGATGAAAGTCCAGACCTGCATTTTTCAGACACCGTGTCAGGAGCGGTTCGTAGATCGGCCACTGTTCAGGGCGAGCGGAAAACAGGACGTTCACGGGCATGGGTTCCCTTTCGGATCAACGGGGACGGTGAATATGAGCGCTTTGGACAATGCCAAAGGCGGCCATCAGAACCAGCATCGCCGAGCCGCCATAGCTGACCATTGGCAGTGGTACACCCACGACAGGGGCCAGACCCATCACCATCGACATGTTGACCGCGAAGAACAGAAAGAAGTTCAGTGCGATGCCCAGCGTCACCAGAGACGAGAACCGGTCTTTGGTCGACAGCGCCGTGACCATGCAAAAGACAAGGATCAGCCCATAAAGGACTAACAAGGTGATGCCGCCGACAAAGCCGAACTCTTCGGCAAGGGTGGTGAAGATGAAATCAGTGTGCTTTTCCGGCAGAAAGTTCAGCCGTGACTGCGTGCCCTGCATGAACCCGCGTCCGTTCCAGCCGCCCGACCCCAGGGCGATCTTGGATTGGGTGATATGATAGCCCGCGCCCAGCGGGTCGGTCGAAGGGTCCAGAAACGTATCGATGCGCCGGAACTGATAGTCTTTCAGCAACTGCCAATCGGTGCCGCGGCTTTGGAACACTGCGGTGACAAGGCCGATCCCCGCCGCGATTACGGCAGCGAAATAGGCCCAGTGGACGCCTGCAAGGAACATCAGGCCACCACCTGCGGCCAGCAACAAGATCGAGGTGCCCAGATCAGGCTGGCGCAAAACCATGAAGGTGGGGATCAGGATCAACACAACAGGCAGGATCACCCAAATTGGGCGAGAGGTCTTATGCGCGGGCAACCAGTCGTAGTAGGCCGCCAGAAGCATCACCAGCGTGACCTTCATCAACTCGGACGGTTGCAGGCGCATGAAGCCGAGGTCAATCCAACGCTGCGCCCCCATGCCAACCGTGCCGACCAGTTCCACAAGGATCAGCAGGCCGATGGATCCCAGGTATGCCACAACAGACATGTTGCGCCAGAACCAGATGGGAACGACCGCTATGATGAACATCGCGGCCATGCCCAGCCCGAACCGTTCCATCTGTGGCTCGGCCCAGGGGGTCCATGACCCGCCCGCAACCGAGTAAAGCATCAGGAATCCAGCACTGGCCACGCTGATCAGCAACAGCGTCAGCGGCCAGTTCATGTACAGAACCTTGCGGAAGCCGGACGGCGTGGATTTTACCGCATATTCAAGATAGCTCATGCGCGGTCCTTTTCGTCAGGACGCGCTTTGGGGCGGCGGTCACCTTCCAACCGCTTTTGCTGCTCTTTGATACGCTCGCGATCACCCGTGGGATAGGCCTCGAGCGGTGGCGTACCGTCATAGAGCGCCTGAAGCATGATGTCGCGCGCAACCGGGGCGGCCGCCTTGGACCCGCCGCCGCCGTGTTCCACCACCACGGCCACGGCGTATTTTGGGTTGCCATAGGGCGCAAAACTGACGAACAGCGCGTGGTCGCGGCGCTCCCAAGGCAGATCCTCGTTGCGGATCACACCAGCGGCGCGTTCTGCTTTGGTGATGTTGCGCACCTGGCTGGTACCGGTCTTGCCGGCCATGCGAAACTCATCAGCGATGATGCGGCTGCGATAGGCCGTCCCGCGCCGGTCATTCGAGACCGAAAACATCGCTTTGCGCACCTGTTCCAGGTTGTACGGATTGATGTCGAGCGCCTCACCGGCGCCCGAGGGCTGTTCCACCCCATTGACCGACCTTACGAGCCGCGGCGAAACCGCGCGACCTGTGGCAAGCCGCGCTGTCATGACCGCCAGTTGCAGTGGTGATGCCAGCATGAAACCCTGACCGATCGAGGCGTTCGCGGTGTCGCCTACCAGCCAGTCCTCGCCATGAACACGTTGTTTCCACACCTGGTTCGGGGCCAAACCGGCCGCGACTGCGGACATGGGAATATCGTGTTTGACCCCCAGGCCGAATTTGCGTGCCATTTCGGAAATCTTGTCGATGCCGACGCGCAACGCCACGTCGTAATAGTAGACATCGCAACTGCGTTTCAGCGACAGCCCCAGATCGACCGTGCCATGCCCGCCGCGTTTCCAGCAGTGAAAGCGGCGGCTGCCCACTTTCAGGTGACCGGGGCAGTAGACCGTGTTGCCTGGTCCGATCACTCCGGCCTCAAGCGCGGCCATGGCTGTGATCATCTTGAATGTCGACCCAGGAGGATAAGTGCCCTGAACCGTCTTGTTGGCCAGGGGGCGGTAATTGTCGTTGGTCAGCGTGCGGTAGTCCGCGACCGAGATGCCACGGACGAACAGGTTCGGGTCAAAGCTGGGTGCAGAGCTAATGGCGCGGATATCGCCCGTTTCGCAGTCGACAACAACGGCGGCGGCGCTTTCGCCCGCCAGTCGCGCCTGGGTGTATTGCTGCAGGTCGGCATCGACCGACAATTGCAGGTCGGCGCCTGCGGTGCCTTCCTGCCGGTCGAGTTCGCGCATGACCCGGCCGGTCGCGTTGACCTCGACGCGCTTGGCGCCTGCCTTGCCGCGCAATTCGATCTCTTGCTTGGCCTCAAGCCCGACCTTGCCGATCTGGAACCGGGGGATCCGCAGCACCGGCTCGGGGTCGGTGATCTGGCTGAGGTCATAGTCGCTGACCGGGCCGACATAGCCGACCACGTGGGCAAAATCCTCGTACCGGGGGTATTGCCGGGTCATCCCGACCTCGGGCGTGACACCGGGCAAGGCTGGTGCGTTGACGGCGACTTTCGAGATATCTTCCCATGTGACCTGATCGGCCAGCGTGACCGGCAAGAACGGGGCCGAGCGCCGCATCTCAGTTCTTGCACGCTCGATTTCGTCCTGCGTCAGCGGGATAATCTCGGACAGTTTGGCAATGACCTTGTCGATATCGCCTGCGTCTTCGCGCACGATAACGATGCGGTATGACGGCGAGTTCTGCCCGATGATCTGGCCGTTGCGGTCATAGATGCGACCTCGGGTTGGCGGGATCAGTCGGATGTTGATGCGGTTCTCTTCGGCCAGCAGGCGGTATTCGTCGGCCTGATCGACCTGCATGAACCGCATCCGCGCGGCCAACCCGCCGACGAAGGCGGCCTGCAAGCCACCCAATAGCAACGCGCGGCGCGGCAGTCGCTTGTAGGCAAGACCTTGGGCTTTGGGCTGGCGAGGTTTCATGTCCGCGCTCCCGCTGTTGTGGTGTCTGCGGCCGAGGCGCGCCGGACACCAAGGACCGTTTGGCTAAGAAGGACAATCACGGGATAGATCGCTATTGTTACAATGATCTGGATCGCCGTTCGGGTCATTACGGCCTGTTGTACGGACAGGATACCCAAAATCAGACCGTTCAGAACAAAAATCGCTGTGATGACCGCCGCGACCGAGGTCCATTCGGCCACAAACCCCGCGTCACGCATACCCGGTGCAGCCGAGCGCAGATAGGCGGCCCCCAGAACCACCAGCGCGGCCATCAGACCTGGGGGGCGTTGAAGCAGCAGGTCCGCCATCAACATAACCACCGCGATGCTGAGAACCGGTACGTATTCAGGCCGGCGCAGAACCCAGGCAAAGGTCAGTGCAATCAGAAGGTCGGGGAACGGCCAGCGGTCAGGCCGCGTATCCAGCGGCAGCAGATGAAGGAACAGCACAAAGACAGCCAGCAGGACATACAAACCGCGCTTTACCCACAGCGTTGAGGCCGAGCTATCCATCGCCAGCCTCCGGAGTGGTCAAGGCTGCCTCGGGCTGTCTTGGTCCTACGATGCCTCCCGGGTCACGTATCGTGGGCGCGGATTGAAAACGCAGGACGCGCAGGAATTCCAGCCGTTCGAAATCCGCCGACAGGCGCACCCGTAGCCTGCCGCCCGGGTCCATGGCGATCTGGCCGATCAGCAAGCCACCCGGAAAGACGCCGCCATCCCCCGAGGTGACAACCCGGTCGCCCGGTCGCACAAGTTCACGGTTTTCCAGAAACTCCACCGCCGGGGCAGGCGTGTTGTCACCGGTGATCAGCGCGGTCTGGCCCGAAGGTTGGATCGTTGCCGGAATGGCGCTTGAAGCATCGGTCAGCAGGATCACGCGCGCTGTGTCCGGGCCGACGCCCGAAATGCGCCCGACCACGCCAATCCCGTCCATGGTGGCCCAGCCATCGACGATACCGTCGCGCTCACCCACATTCAGCAGGACCGACTGCCGGAAGGGCGAGCCGCTATCGGCCATCACAACACCGGTGATATAGGTCAGACGGGCGTCTAGCCGAACATTGTTCAGATCCAGCAACCGGGCGTTTTCCTGTTCCAGTTGCAGCGCGGCCTCTTTCCAGGCGCGCATCAGACGCAGCTCGCTGCGCAGTTCCTGGTTCTGCTCGCTCAGGCGTTGATAGCTTTGGAAGTCGCGGAACAGATTGACCGTCGCAGTGACGGGAACCATTGCCCAGTCCATCGACGGAACCACCTGATCAACCACCTGCGCGCGGAACCGTTCCACGCGCGGGCTGTCGATGCGCCAGACGATGAAGATACCCAGCAGGCACAACACGACGATCCCCAGCAGCAGGCGGCGCAGAGGGGTCGTGTATTCGTCGCGCTGTGATCGGTCCTTTGCCACAGGTTACCTTCCCGTGCTGCTCGTGCCCGAGTGTTCGCCCCTAAAGGGTGCGCGCCTTAGCTTTCGTAGTCAATCGCGTGGCGCAGCTGTTTTTCGTATTCCAGCGCCTTGCCGGTGCCCAAAGCCACACAATTCAGGCTTTCATCGGCAATCGACACGGCCAAGCCGGTCTGTTCGCGCAGCGCCAGATCCAGATCACCCAGCAGTGCGCCACCGCCGGTCAGCATCACGCCCCGGTCCACGATGTCTGCCGCCAGATCGGGCGGTGTCGTTTCCAGCGCGGTCATCACCGCCTCGCAAATCTGCTGGACCGGTTCCGACAAGGCCTCGGCCACCTGGGCCTGGCTGATCTCGATTTCCTTGGGCACGCCGTTCAGCAGGTCGCGACCGCGGATATGCATCGACTGGCCGCGGCCATCGTCGGGCATCCGCGCGGTGCCGATGGTGGTTTTGATGCGCTCGGCGGTGGATTCACCGACCAGCAGGTTCTGTTGACGACGCAGATACGAGATGATTGCCTCATCCATCCGGTCTCCACCCACGCGCACCGAGCGCGCGTAAACGATGTCGCCAAGTGACAGAACCGCAACTTCGGTCGTACCACCGCCGATATCGACAACCATGTTGCCGGTCGGGTCGGTGATTGGCATGCCTGCGCCAATCGCAGCCGCAATCGGTTCGGCAATCAGACCAGCACGGCGCGCCCCGGCAGACAGAACCGACTGACGGATAGCGCGTTTCTCAACGGGTGTCGCGCCATGGGGAACGCAGACGATGATCTTCGGTTTCGAAAAGGTCGAGCGTTTGTGCACTTTGCGGATGAAGTGCTTGATCATCTCTTCGGCAGTGTCGAAGTCGGCAATCACGCCTTCGCGCATCGGGCGGATGGCTTCGATGGAACCGGGGGTCCGGCCCAGCATAAGTTTAGCATCTTCGCCGACGGCCAGAACCTTTTTCACGCCGTCCTTGACGTGATAGGCGACAACCGAAGGTTCCGACAGGATCACGCCGCGCCCCTTGACATATACCAGCGTGTTTGCAGTCCCAAGGTCGATAGCCATGTCCGCCGTGAACAGGCCGCCCAGATTGCCAAAGATGCCCATATTTTTCCCTGATCCTGTATGTCAGTTTTCTACTGCCCGCGACTCGACGGTTCCGGGACGGATGACTTATAGGGTGCCAACTCGCCCGGTAAAAGGGCTGATTCCGTTACAATCAGCACCTTTTCGCCTCATTGGTAGGGACTTTAGAAGGCAAAATGCTCTCATATCAACATATTTACCACGCCGGTAACCTAGCGGACGTCCATAAGCACGCAATTTTGGCAGAAACGCTCGCCTATCTGACCCAAAAAGACAAACCGCTGACCTATGTCGAAACGCATTCCGGGCGCGGGCTGTACCAGTTGGATTCCAAAGAAGCCGTTCAGACCGGAGAGGCAGCCGCCGGGATCGAGCGTGTTCTGGTAGACGGCTGGTTCGACGATGACCATCCGTTGAACCGGGCGATATCCGCAGTCAAATCGCGTTATGGCAAATCGGCCTATCCCGGATCACCGCTGATTGCGGCCAATCTTCTGCGTCCGCAGGACAGGTTGCATCTGGCCGAGTTGCACCCGCAGGAATACCGCGCGCTGACCGATGCATTGAAAGCGACCCCAGCCAAAACCTATCAACAGGATGGGTTCGAACTGGCGCAGTCCTTGTTGCCGCCCACGCCACGTCGCGGAGTTCTTCTGATCGATCCCAGCTATGAGGTGAAGACGGATTACGACCGCCTTCCCGGTATCATCGGCTCCCTACATCGCAAATGGAATGTCGGGGTGATTGCGCTGTGGTATCCGATCCTGTCCAGTGGCCGCCAAAAAGCGATGTGCGATGCGTTGCAGAAACGGCAGTTTCCCAAGGTTTTGCACCACCAGGTGCATTTTCCTGCCGCGCGCGAGGGTCATGGCATGATCGGCTCGGGCATGTTTGTGGTGAATGCGCCCTTTGGTTTGGGTGATTCCGTTTGCAAGTTGGACGAACTTTTCGGCGGGCTTCGCCGTTAGGTCCTGTGCCAACAGCGGTGTGAGCAGGAATCGCCGCTTAAAATTTCAATGAAATCAAGCTGTTTGTGCAGATCCGTTGGCAGGGTTGCGCGTACCTGTCTATCTGTGCCTTGAATTTCAGACCTGCATGCGTAAATACATTGTCACAAATGACAATAAACAAGAGACCCTTTGATGGACTTTCTCAACCAACACATCAGTGACTTTCACCTCAGTTACTGGGAAACGCTGATCGACGACTGGTTCTTCGTCTTCGCCCTGGCCTTTCTGGCATTCGAACTGCTGCGCTATGCCGTCGTCAAGAAACTGAACTGGAAAATGCTTGGCGATACGGCCACCAATTTCGTGACCTTGGTGTTTTTCATCGGCATCAGCTTTGTGCTGCTGGCCGGGTTCTATATCGGCGCCTATGTCTGGGCCTATCAGTTCGCAGTATTCGATATTCCCACCACATGGGCGTCGTTCATCATCGTTCTGATCCTTGCCGATTTGGCCTATTACTGGGAACACCGGATCTTGCACCGGATCAATTTCCTTTGGGCCACGCATTCGGTTCACCACAGTTCGCCTTTTTTCAATATCTCGGTCGCCTATCGCCACGGGCCGCTGGATGGGTTCTGGCCGCTATTCTTCCACCTGCCGCTGGTTCTGTTGGGCTTTAATCCGTTCATGGTTCTTGTCGCGGAACTGTTGGTTCAACTTTATCAGACCGCGCTGCATACCGAGGTCATCAAAAAGCTGTGGCGACCGATCGAATACATCTTCAACACGCCGTCGCATCACCGGGTTCATCACGGGTCGAACCCCAAATACCTGGACAAGAACTATGCCGGGATTCTCATCATCTGGGATCGCGTGTTCGGGACGTTCGAAGAAGAAGCCGAGGATGTGGTCTACGGGCTGGTCAAGCCGATTGACTCGGTCAATCCCTTCGTCGCGTTCCTGCATGGGTTTGCTCGACTGTTTCGAGATGTGTGGACGATGCCCGGAATGCGGAACAAGCTGGGCGTGTTCTTTGGCCCGCCGGGCTGGCAACCCAAAAGCGGGCGCAATCACCAAAAGCCAGCGGAATAGAAGGAGCGCAACAGATGCCAAGCAATTCTCAACGCATATTTGCCGCCCTTGTGACCGCAGGGCTATTCGTCGGCGGGGCCTGGGTCGCGTCAGGGTTTGGTAATGGTACCGACCAGGCGTCGGCCGCAACCCCCGAGCATCAGGGGCTGGTCGTCAACCTGCACGGTGCGCGCAGTGCCAAAGGCAATCTGATCGTCATGGTGTTCGATCAGCAAGCTGCCTTTGATGCGATGGATTACACAAACGCAGCCGGATATCAGGAAACGCCTGCAACTGGGCGGTCGCAAAGGTTCGACTTTGCCAGTCTGGATGGCAGTTACTATGCCGTTATCGCCTTTCACGACGAAAACGGGGATTACGATTTGAATCTGGATGAGGCGTACATTCCGACCGAAGGCTATGCGGTGTCGGGGATGAATGATCTGAACGAGAATCCGGTGTTCGAGTACTCTCTGGTCGCGCCCGGCAAGCCGTCAGACCTGACACTGTTTTATTGGCCTTAGCGATAGGTTGGCGGCGGTCGACAGGCGACCGCCGCGCTTGAAATCAGGACAGGTCCTTATACGAAATCTCACGCGTGTCCGCTCCGGGACCGGCCTTTGCCCGCCGCACGATCAGGCGGTTCAGCGCGTGGATATAGGCTTTGGCCGAGGCCACGACCGTGTCCGTATTTGCTGATTGCCCGGTGGCGATCATGCCATCCTCTTCCAGACGCACCGAAACCGTAGCCTGCGCGTCGGTTCCTTCAGTGACCGCATGCACCTGATAGAGTTGCAGATGCGCGGTGTTGGGATGCACGATCCGAATGGCACGGAATGCGGCATCGACCGGGCCATCACCGGTTTCCGTGGCGATAACCTCTTTGCCGTCAACTTCCATCTCGATGGTGGCTTCGGCCTTGCCGACGGTGCCGCAGGTCACTTTCATCGACACCAGCTGCAGGTGGTCGTCCCCATCATCGTCATCCAGTGTCATCAGGGCGATGATATCGTCGTCAAACACCTCTTTCTTGCGGTCGGCCAGTTCCTTGAACCGCACAAAGATGTCCTTGAGCTGGTTGTCGCCAACCTCATAACCCAGCGTGTTCAACTTGTCGCGCAGCGCAGCGCGGCCCGAGTGCTTGCCCAAGGGCAGCGAGGTGCCGGACAGGCCGATATCCTCGGGGCGCATGATCTCGAAATTCTCGCGGTTCTTCAGCATCCCGTCCTGATGGATGCCGCTTTCGTGGGCAAATGCGTTCTTGCCGACGATGGCCTTGTTGAACTGCACGTTAAAGCCCGACACCGTCGCGACCCGGCGCGAGATATGCATGATCTTCGTTGTGTCGATGGCGGTGTGCCAGGGCATGATGTCGTTGCGGGTGCGCAGCGCCATCACGACTTCTTCCAGCGCTGTGTTGCCTGCGCGTTCGCCCAGACCGTTGATGGTGCATTCGATCTGACGCGCTCCGCCCGCAACAGCAGCCAGAGAGTTCGCAGTCGCCATGCCAAGGTCGTTGTGGCAATGGGTGGCAAAGACCACCTCATCCGCGCCCGGTACGGTCTCGATCAGACGCTTGATCAGATCAGCGCTTTCGACCGGGGCGGTGTAGCCGACTGTATCGGGAATATTGATCGTGGTGGCACCAGCCTTGATCGCAATCTCGATCACACGGCAGAGGTAATCCCACTCGGTCCGCGTTGCGTCCATCGGCGACCATTGCACGTTTTCACACAGGTTGCGCGCATGGCTGACCGTTTCGTGGATCTTCTCGGCCATCTCGTCCTGGGTCAGGTTCGGAATGGCGCGGTGCAGGGGTGAGGTGCCGATAAAGGTGTGGATGCGGTTTTGACCAGCGTGTTTCACCGCCTCCCAACAGCGGTCGATATCAGCGAAATTGGCGCGGGCCAGTCCGCAGATGCGGCTGTTTTTCGAACGCTGTGCAATCTCGGACACAGCCTTGAAATCGCCCTCGGAAGCAATGGGAAAGCCGGCTTCGATGATATCGACGCCCATTTCGTCCAGCAGCTCGGCAATCTCGAGCTTTTCGTCATGGGTCATGGTCGCGCCGGGGCTTTGTTCGCCATCGCGCAAGGTTGTGTCGAAGATCACGACGCGGTCTTGGTCGGTCACGTTGTTCATGGGATACTCTTTCTTCTTCTGTCCTAAAGCCAATGGCGCGCGGGCGTCCTCCTCTGAGCGGGCGCGCCGAATGGCACGCTCAGAGGCGGATTAGGATCAGTAGGCCACGCAGCGACGCACCGCCAAGGGCGGCATCGGCAAAAGGGATATCTGCGCGGTTGATCATGGCGCTAGGTTATACAGGTCCGTTTGGGAATGAAAAGCAGGAATTTCAACTTGCTGAGTCCGGCGCTGTCGCGCGGTTGATCGGGCGATGATTCCAGCTAGGTGGCAGCCCATGAAAACAGCTTTGATCATAGGTGCAACCGGTGGCATCGGCGCCGCGATTCAGGCCCGGCTTGAGGCGCGCGGGGTCATTGTGACCGGCCTGTCTCGCTCGGCCAACGGCTTGGACCTGACGCAGCCTGACGGCGCCGAGAACATTCTTTCCACGGTCGAAGGCCGGTTCGATCTGGTACTTGTGACCACTGGCGCGCTCGAGATTCAGGGGGCAGCCCCGGAAAAGACCCTGCGCGCATTGTCGCCGCAGGCGATGATGGATCAATTTGCGCTCAACGCCGTTGGCCCGGCATTGGCATTGAAACACGCTGGCCGTTGGCTTCCGCGAGACCGGCGGGCGGTTTTTGGTGTGTTGTCAGCGCGGGTTGGATCAATTGGCGACAATCATCTGGGTGGATGGGTCAGCTATCGCGCCGCCAAAGCAGCGGTGAATCAGATCGTCCATACGACCGCGATCGAGCTTGCCCGGACCCATAGACACGCAATTTGCGTCTCGCTTCATCCGGGAACGGTCAGAACCGCGTTTACCGAAAAATACCTGTCGCGCCACCCAGCCGTCGCGCCCGAGGAGGCCGCGCGGAACTTGCTTGCTGTGATCGAAGGGCTGACCTCAGACGACACGGGCGGGTTTTTCGATTGGGCCGGAAAGCGGGTTCCCTGGTAGCAGGATTCAGCCGTCCGAGGCAGGCTCGGCCGTTTCCTCAGCCGAGGCGGGCTCGGCGGTATCATCGGTGGGTGCTGTATCTGCGGGCGCGGATCTGTCTGCCTCTGGCAGTTCGCCGTTTTCCCAGACGCCGGTTTCTTCTTCACCATTTGCATAGCGCATTGTGCCGTCACCGTGGCGTTTGTTGTCCAGAAAGTTGCCTTCGTAGACATCGCCGGTGGCATAGGTTGCAACGCCAGTGCCACTGATCTTGCCGTCTACCCAACCGCCTGTATAGGTGAACCCGCTGGGAGTTTTGAGCGTGCCCTGTCCGTGGCGTCGGCCGTCTTCGAACCCGCCTTCATAAACAGTGCCGTCGGGAAAGCTGGCTTTGCCGATGCCGCTCCGGATACCCTCGACCCAGTCGCCGTCATACCGGTATCCGTTTGCAAGTGTCAGCACGCCGGTTCCGTGGCTGACGCCGTTCTTGAACTGACCCGAATAGACCACACCGCTGGGATAGGTTGCAGTGCCGGTTCCCTCGAACACGCCCGCGATCCAGTCGCCGTCATAGACCGTGCCGTCCGGGGCGGTCTGGATCCCCTTGCCGTGGGGCAGGTCGGCGCTGAAATCTCCGACATAGGTCGTGCCGTCCGGGTAGGTCAGCTCTCCTAGCCCTTCGATCTGGCCTTCAGCCCATTCGCCGGAATAGTCGAACCCATCCGGCCCCAGATAGCGCCCCTGGCCGTGGCGGCGGTCATCCTGAAAGCTGCCTTCATAGGTGGTGCCATTGGCATAGGTGGCCTTGCCCTTCCCCTGGCGGCGTGCGTTCACAAGCTCACCTTCATAGACGTCGCCATTGGCTTGTGTCAGACGGCCGGTGCCTGTGATCTGGCCCTCGGTCCAGGTGCCGTCATAGATCATGCCGTTGGCCATGGTCAGAACGCCTTGACCGTGACGTTTGCCGTCCAGAACATCACCATTATAGATGTCACCGGTTTGGTAGGTGATGACTGCCTTGCCCTGTTTGACTCCATCGACCCAGTCACCGTCGTAGGAATACCCGTCAGGAGTGGTCAGGATGCCTTTGCCGTGTCGCAGGTTGTTGCGAAAGTTGCCCTCGTATCGCATGCCGCCCAGATACTCTGCGACGCCTGTTCCGTTGATTGCACCGCCGGACCATTCGCCTTCAAAGCTGCTGCCATCACTGTAGGTGATCTTGCCGGATCCGTCCGGTTGCCCCTTTGCAAATCGACCCTCATAGATCGTGCCGTTGGCATAGCGCGCCGTTCCTTGACCCTGGATTTCGCCCTCGACCCATTCGCCTGTGTATTCGAACCCGTCTGGCAGGCGGTACGTCCCGGTGCCGTGGCGTAGGCCGCCTTGAAATGTTCCTTCGTAAACACCGCCGACCTCATCATCCTTGGTGACGATCTGGCCATCTTCTTGCGCGACAGCGAGCAGGGGTGTCAGGGCAAAGGCTGTGACAGCTATGAAAGTGCGGATTGCGGTCATGGATCTACCTGCCTGTTTTTTGCGCGGCACTGGTTCGGTTGGGCGCAAAACTAAGATACCGCAGGGGGTAGGGCAACGGCTTTTGCCGCATTGGGCTTTTCCTTGCGGCGTGATCTGATAAACGCGTTCAAGAGACTGACGAAGGCAAGAGGGCAAGCATGGCCGACCGGTTCCGCATCACGCTGGCACAATTGAACCCCACGGTAGGGGATATTGCCGGAAACGCGGCCAAAGCGGTCGAGGCGTGGAAACAGGGGCGCGATGCCAATGCCGATCTGGTGGCGTTGCCCGAAATGTTCATCACCGGCTACAATACGCAGGATCTGGTGATGAAGCCGGTCTTTCACCGGGCCGCGATGGCTGCGGTTCAGGACCTGGCAGAGATTTGCGCGGAAGGCCCGGCGCTTGCCATCGGCGGGCCGTGGGTTGAGGATGACAAACTTTTCAACGCCTATCTGATCCTCAAGGGCGGGCGCATTTCCAGCAAGGTTCTGAAACATCACTTGCCGAACGAAACGGTATTTGACGAGGTTCGCCTGTATGACGTTGGCCCGATGGGCGGGCCATACGCCGTGGGCAATACCCGTATCGGCAGTCCGATCTGCGAGGATGGCTGGCACGAGGATGTTGCCGAAACGCTTGAAGAGACCGGAGCGGAGTTTCTGCTGATACCCAACGGGTCGCCCTATTTCCGCGACAAATACGATGTCCGACTGAACCACATGGTTGCGCGCGTGATCGAAACCGGGCTTCCGGTGATCTATCTCAATATGGTCGGCGGGCAGGACGATCAGGTTTTCGATGGCGCCACATTCGGTCTGAACCCGGGCGGAGAGCTGGCCTTTCGCATGCCGGTATTCGATGAGGCAGTCAGCCATATCGATCTTGCGCGGGCCGATACAGGCTGGCGGATCGACCCAACCGAGGTGGTCCCGCAGCCCGACGCGTGGGAACAGGACTATCGCGCGATGGTGCAATCCCTGCGGGATTACATGGCCAAAACCGGGTTCAAGAAGGCTGTATTGGGCCTGTCCGGTGGCGTGGATTCGGCACTGGTCGCAACGATCGCGGTGGACGCAATCGGGGCCGAGAACGTGCGCTGCGTAATGCTGCCGTCGGAATTCACCAGCCAGGGTTCGCTGGATGACGCCGAGGCCGTGGCCAAGGCGCTGGGCGTTCATTACGACTATGTTCCGATATCCGAGAGCCGGGCGGCGGTGACCGATACTCTGTCGTCGCTGTTTGCTGGCCGCGAGGAAGATCTGACCGAAGAGAACATCCAGTCCCGCCTGCGCGGTCTGCTGTTGATGGCGATTTCCAACAAATTCGGTGAGATGCTGCTGACCACGGGCAACAAATCCGAGGTTGCGGTGGGCTATGCCACGATCTACGGCGACATGAACGGCGGCTACAATCCGATCAAGGATCTGTACAAGACGCGCGTGTTCGAGACTTGCCGCTGGCGCAATGCGAACCACCGCGACTGGATGCGCGGCCCGGCGGGTGAGGTCATCCGGCCTTCGGTCATCGACAAACCGCCAAGTGCAGAGTTGCGGGCCGATCAGAAGGACAGCGACAGCCTGCCCGACTACCCGGTTCTTGACGCTATTCTCGAAATTCTGGTGGATCGGGACGGATCGATTGCCGATTGTGTGGCGGCCGGATTTGCCGAAGCAGACGCGAAGCGGGTCGAACACCTGATCTACATCAGTGAATACAAGCGGTTTCAATCCGCACCCGGAACGCGCCTGACCCCGCGCGCTTTCTGGCTGGATCGTCGATACCCAATCGTGAATCGCTGGCGCGACAAGGGGTGATCTCGCACAGGCTTGGGCCTGATCCACAGGCGCGTGAAGCCATTGTTGCAAATTTGGCTACAGTCCTGCTGAATAGTGGATATTGTTCGTTTATGTAAGCTTTTACAAAGCGTTAACCCAAAAACCAACCTTGCGTTTTGGCCCATATTTTGCCACATTTATGACAGGGGTTTGCCCCTGTTGGGGCGAACGTGACGCAATCCGGCAAGGTGCCGGGTCTGTGGAACTGGGTGAATGCACCTGTGTGTTTGGGTGCAGTGAATGGTATTGGTGGTCAAAATGATTGATAACTATGACAAATCGCTTCATGCGCCGTTGCAGTACAAGACAATGGAATCGCCGGCGCAGGAACTGGATGAGGTTGCTCTGGACGCGGCGATTGCCGATTTGATCGGCGAAGAAACACCTGAAAATCCTCAGGGTGCCGCAAAAACGGTGCATCGTCCGGAGTTTCCCGAATTGCGGCCGCAGGAGCCGCGCGTGTCGCAGACCCGTCAACAGGATACGGGTGTGGCCGCTGTTCTTCGCCAGAAATGGGCGCAGCTTTCCGGCGCAGCTTAATCCAGGCTGATTTCTTAACGATCTGAGCGCCGCTAAACCGCGACGCTTCGACCGATTGGCCACAGGTCTGGCCAATTCCCCTGCTTGCCAGATTTTGAGCATTGCCAGCACTGCTGTCCTTGGGCTCCATACCCATCCGAGGAATTGAAGCTGAGCGGTAGATGCCGGGCCCCAAACCAACCCCCGTTGAGTCTGATTTGCACCTGCCCAAGCAGGTTGATGTTGTCGTTATCGGCGGCGGAATCATCGGCGCAAGTGCGGCGCTCGAACTTACCGAGCGCGGTGTTTCGGTCCTGTTGTGCGAGAAAGGGCATATCGCAGGCGAACAAAGTTCCCGCAATTGGGGCTGGGTCCGGCTGGGCATGCGCGACCCGCGCGAAATACCGTTGATGCAGGAAGCTTCGCGGGCCTGGCAAGGCATGGACGAACGGATTGGTCGCAAGACCGGATACACACGCTCGGGCATTCTGTTCGGGGCATCCGGCACCCGGTCGCGTGGCAATCTGGAACGCTGGATGCAGAACGTAGACGGGATGCAGACCGGGGCGAAACTCGTGTCGGGTTCCGAGTTGGATCACCTGCTGCCGGGCAATACCAACGGGTTTGATTGCGCGCTGTACATGCCGCAGGACGGTCGCGCCGAACCGCAATGGGCGGCCCCTGCGATGGCCGAGGCAGCGCGCGACCGGGGCGCAGTGGTGGTAACGAATTGCGCGGTGCGAAGCCTCGATTTACAGGCCGGTCGCGTTGCCGGTGTTTATACCGAGCGCGGGCGGGTCGCCTGCAACCAGGTCGTATTGGCAGGCGGTGCCTGGTCACGCCTGTTTGCTGGCAACGCCGGGATCGATCTGCCGCAGCTTAAAGTCCTGAACACGGTGCTGAGGACCCCTCCGGTCGAAAACGGTCCCGAGGCCGCATTGTGGTCCGACGATTTCGCCATTCGAAAGCGCGCGGATGGCGGATACTCCATCGCTTCGGGCCATGAAAACACTGTCGATATCGTGCCGGACTCATTTCGGCTGGCCAGACAATTTCTACCGGCGTTCCGGCAAGAGTGGCGTTCCTTGCGGTTCCGGCTGTCGCGCCGATGGGCCATCGAAGTTGGTCAGGACCGCAGATGGCTGCCCACAGATGTAACCCCGTTCGAGCATTGCCGCGTCCTTGACCCCGAGCCCTCGCAAAAGGTGTTGAGGCGTGCCTGGATCAGTGCACGCAAAGGTTTCCCTGCGCTTGAAAGTTCGGAGATCGTGCAAAGTTGGGCCGGGCTGATCGACGTGACACCGGATGCGATTCCGGTGATTTCGCTTGTGGATCAGATGCCGGGCCTGTGCATCGCGACCGGGTTTTCCGGCCACGGTTTCGGTATCGGACCGGGCGCAGGCAAGTTGGTCGCTGATCTGATCACGCAAAGCGAACCTTGTGTTGATCCGACCGCCTTTCGCCTGTCTCGCTTTGTGGACGGTTCGAAAGTGCGGCCTGACCCGGGGTATTAACCCATCATCTGGTAGCTGACGGGTACAAAGCGGAATCCGTCACCACGGGTTTCCACATAACCCGCTGCGGGGAAGGGCATGTGGTATCCGATCATCGGCACCTTGTCTGCAGCCAACAGGCCCAACACGTTGCGGCGCGAGGCTGTGGCGGCGGCCTTGTCCATATCAAAGCGCACTTCCCATTCGGGGTGGGCGAACGACCAGACATAGTGGTTTGCCAGGTCCGCTGTCAGGATCAGCCGTTGGCCATTGCTTTCAAGATGATAAACCATGTGCCCGGGCGTATGACCAAAGGCCCCCATCGCCGTGATACCAGACGCAACTTCTCCGCCATCTTCGATGAAGCTCATCTTGTCGGCAAGCGGGGTTACTTTGGCAGCGACCAGATCGCCGACGCGGTTGCCCGCTTCCTGAGCGGCCCAGAAGTCATATTCCGGTGCAGCCGTTACATATCGCGCGTTCGCAAATGTGGCCGCGTCATTGGTGGTCATTCCGCCGATATGGTCGGGGTGCATATGCGTCAGGACGACGACATTGATCTGGTCTGGTGTGACGCTTGCATCGGCGAGCGCTGCCTGAATGCCGCCCTGCCCAAGCCCGGTATCAAACAGAACCAGCTCCGAGCCCGTATTGACCAGTGTTGGGGTGAAGAAGAATTGCGCCACATCGGGTGAGATGAAGTTGTCGGCGGACACTTGCGCAAAGTCTTCGTCCGAAGCACCGCCGCCGAAGATCTCCTGCGCCCCGTCGCGTGGCAGGCTGCCATCTAGCAAGGTGGTGACGGTGAAATCGCCCAACTGGAACGACTTTGCGACGGTCGAGTTTGCTTTGGTTTCGGTCCCTGCGGCCAGAACCGGAGCTGCTGCGGACGCAAATGGTAGTGCGGCAGCGGCTCCCAGTGCCGCTCTGCGTGTCAAATTGATGGCCATGTCAGTATCTCCCTGTCAGAACGCCATCGGTTGAATTAGCTCGGTATCAGTCGCTTGCCAGTTCATACCGCAACAGATGGGCTGTGCGGATGAACATTACGTGTTAATTTTTGTTTATGTCGCGATCCGAGAATAAAACCATACCCACCGGGCAGAGCGTCAAGGACTTTCTGGCAGGCGTCGCGCCGCCCAGAAAAGCGCAAGAGGCGCGCGTGCTTGATCGACTGTTTCGCAAGGTAACCGGGTTTGAGCCACTGATGTGGGGCCCAACGATCGTGGGCTATGGACGCTATCACTATCGCTATAAATCAGGTCGCGAAGGGGAATTTCTGGCAACCGGGTTTTCCCCGCGCAAGGCGGCGCATTCGATTTACATCATGCCCGGATATGCCGATTTCAGAGAGATACTGGGTCGGTTGGGCAAACACAAACTTGGCAAATCGTGCCTCTATGTGAACAAGCTGGCTGATATCGACCTTCAGGTCCTTTCTGAACTCATTCAAGCCGGTCTTGCGGATCTGGATCGCCACTGGCCGATCGAGCCGACCTGATAACCCCTGCTGGACAAAAACGCGCTCATATGACATGAGCCGCGCCAACAGGAGAACTCCATGACCACGACCCGTTTTGCCCCGTCGCCCACCGGTTACATCCATGTGGGCAACCTGCGCACCGCCCTGATGAACTATCTGATCGCCCGCAAGGCCGGCGGTACGTTCATCCTGCGCATCGATGATACCGACCCCGAGCGGTCGAAAGAGGAATATGTCGATGCCATCAAGCAGGACCTGGAATGGCTGGGCCTTCATTGGGATAAGGTAGAGCGTCAGTCGGATCGGCTGGACCGCTATGCCGAGGCCGCTGACAAGCTGCGCGAGATGGGGCGTTTTTACGAAGCGTTTGAAACGCCGACCGAATTGGACCTCAAGCGCAAGAAGCAACTGAACATGGGCAAGCCGCCGGTTTATGACCGCGCCGCGCTGAATCTCAGCGATGCCGAGAAAGAAGCGCTGCGGGCTGAACGTGGCAATGGCGTCTGGCGCTTCAAGCTGGATCACGAACGTATCGAGTGGACCGATGGTATTCTTGGCGACATCTCGATTGACGCCTCCTCGGTGTCTGATCCGGTGCTGATCCGTGGCGATGGTCAGGTTCTCTATACGATAGCGTCAGTGGTCGATGATACCGAGATGGGTGTCACCGACGTCGTACGCGGGTCTGATCACGTGACAAACACAGCGACTCAGATCCAGATCATCAAGGCGCTGGGCGGAACCTGCCCGCGCTTTGCGCATCACTCGCTGCTGACCGGCCCGCAGGGTGAGGCGCTGTCGAAACGTCTTGGAACGCTGGCCCTGCGCGATCTGCGCGAACAGGGGGTCAAGCCGATGGCCCTGCTGAGCCTTATGGCGCGTCTGGGATCCTCGGACCCGGTCGAGCTGCGCGCGGATATGGCGGAACTGATCGAGGGCTTTGATGTAAGCCGGTTTGGTGCGGCACCAACCAAGTTCGATGCGCAGGATCTGTTCCCGCTGACCGCAAAACATCTGCAGTCGCTGCCTTTGGCCGATGTTGCCGATGCCGTGGCTGACGCAGGCGTACCAGCAGACCTGGCCGAGCCTTTTTGGGCAATGGCGCGTGAGAACATCACCACTCTGGCTGACCTCAAAGGCTGGTGGGAGCTGTGCCGCGACGGGGCCGAGCCGCTGATCGCCGACGAAGATCGCGACTTTGTTGCCGAGGCCGTCGCACTGCTGCCGGAGGGACCGTTTGACGGGGACACCTGGAGCACCTGGACCAAAGTGGTAAAGGACGCCACTGGCCGCAAAGGCAAGGGTCTGTTCATGCCGCTGCGCAAGGCGCTGACCGGAATGGAGCGCGGGCCGGAAATGGCGACGCTGCTGCCGTTGCTGCAAGTGATCCGCGCGCGCGGTTGATCGATCCTAGAATGTGAAAGAGGAAGGCAGTTCATCTGCCTTTCTTTGCTGATCAGGCTGGATGATCCTTACCGACATACGGTTCAGGGATTCATCAACAAACTTGGTCTCGGCCGCGCTGAGTGGCTGGTGGCGCGGATAGCGCGGCGCGGCGCGATCGTCCAGAATCGGCGCATCCCAACCCTCGGTCGTGGCGAAGAACCGATCCGCGCCTTCTGCGCCGAAGGCCCTCAGATACCCCTGCACAACCACATCGATATAGCTGATCAGCAACGGATGGTGATTGTTCGGTGCGGTGTGGCGATCTGTTGGCACGGCGTAGACCGCGATCTCAACCTCATGGCTCAGCGGGTGCGTGACCGATTGCGTGGCAGCAATCCGATCATAGGCCCATTCACGCTCGTCCAGCGCGGCCCAGTCGTTCTTGGGAACATGCGCGATCATGCCGTCGATTTCGCAATCAGGATCCGGCACGGCGGTCAGAAATGCCACTGGACGCAGATCAGTATGCCGCCAGGCGCGCCGCCAGCCTTTCAGCCGGGCCGGGCGCGGGTCTGGGAAATCATGCGTGGAAAGGTTCACAAGGCTGCCATAGCCAAAGAAATATGGGTCTGCCATGGGCTGCCATCTCCGGTTCAAGCGATTGATGTATGTCAAACCGTTTTTTTGCCGGACATGCAATAAGACTGCATCCAAAAATCAGGGAGGTCCTTATGCGGATTACCAAACGGACGAACATTGCTGTGCGGCTGTTGATGTATTGTGCCGCGCATCAGGACAGGCTGGTGACGAAATCCGAGATCGCCGAGGTGTGCAACATCTCGGAAAACCATCTTGCGCAGGTTATCAACCAGTTGAGTCAGCTGAGCTATCTCAACACGCAGCGCGGGCGCAACGGTGGAATTGCGCTGGGCCGCTCCGCCGAACAGATCCGCATTGGTGAGGTCTTTCGTGACGTCGAAGGTGGCTTGCCGATCGCCGAGTGTTTTGCTGATGCGGACAACACTTGCCCATTGACCGACGCCTGCCGGTTGCGGCTGGCCCTACAGGACGCGGCCGAGGTGTTCTATGCCTCGCTGGACGATATCTCGCTGGACGCGTTGATTTGTGACAACGACCCGTTGCTGAAGATCCTGCAACCGGTGGCCTGCGCGCGCTGACCCTAGTCGCTGGCGCGTAGAACCCGCGCTGGACGGATCGCCAGCGGTCGCAGGGCGAATGTGAGTCCTGCGGCAAGCGTTACTATGATGCCAATAGCAATGATACCCAGTGCCGAGGGCCAGATGATCGCAAAATCGGTGTCGAAGATGTAGGTGGCCACAGCCCAGCCGCCCATGATGCCTGCGAATAGCGCGACCAATCCTGCGGCGGCCCCCAGCAGTATCGAGCGTAGTGCAAAGCTGAGCAATATGCGCCGACGGCTTGCTCCCAGTGTTTTCAGCACCGCGGCTTCATAGCGCCGCGCGGGCTCTCCGGCAGCAGCGGCGCCGATCAGGACCAGAAAGCCTGTTAGCAGAGACACGCCAGCCCCATAAGACGTTGCCGCAGCCAGCCCGGCCAACAGCCCGGACACACGGTCAATAGCGTCGCGCACCCGGATGGCCGTGATGTTGGGGTACTGACCGGCCAGATCGCGCAGAATGGCGGCCTCGGCCTGTTCTTCGGCATAGACGGTGGCGATAAAGCTGTGCGGCGCTCCGGACAGGGCCGAGGGGTTCAGAGACATGATGAATCCCAGTTCGGCCGTCGAATAATCCACCTCGCGCAGCGAGGTGATCTGGGCGGTGATATCGCGCCCCAGAATGTTAACGGTCAGCATGTCGCCGAGTTTCAGACCCATCTCTTGCGCTTCTTCGGCTGCGAAGCTGACCTGCGGTGGTCCGTCGTAATCTTCCGACCACCACGACCCGTCGGTGATCCGGGTGTTCTTGGGCGGTTCGACAGAGTAAGTGACGCCACGATCACCTTCCAATACCCAATGATCGCCTGCGACAGAACTGGCGGGCAGGTCATTGATGCGCGTTATGATTCCGCGCAGCATTGGGGCGCTTTCGATGCGGCTGACGGCAGGATCGTTTTCCAGGCGGTTTAGAAAACCCGGCATCTGATCCTTTTGAATGTCCACGAAGAAATAGGACGGGGCCACATCTGGCAGATTGCCCGAGATTGCGTTGCGCAAGGTGCCGTCGATCTGCCCCACTGCTGCCAGAACGGACAGCCCAAGCCCCAGAGACAGAACGGTCGAGCCTGCGCCCTCTTTCGGGCCGGAAATGGCGGAAAGTGCCCATCGCAACGGTGCTTTGCCCCGGGTCCAGACACTGCCTGCGCGGGCCAGCCAACGAATGCCGAAGGCAGCGAGTGACAGCAGCAACAACGCTCCGGCGATGCCGCCCGCCGTCCACAGGGTCAGTCGCGCCGACCCGTTGAACCACGCGGCGGATGCGATCAGCAGGGCTAGGCCCAAGCCTGTGGCAAGAACGTAGATCGGGCGCGGGATGGCGCGGGCCGCGCTCAGCGCATCGCGGAACAGGGTTGCGGCGCGGACATCCTCGGTCCGGGCCAGCGGCCAGAGCGTGAACACAAAGGCAGTCAGCAGGCCGTAAAGGGCAGCCTCGGCCAATGGTCGGGGATAGAGGGTGAAGACCGCTGGAACCGGAAGGCGGCTTTCGATGTGTGGCGCCAGCAACAGAGGCAATGCGCCGCCAATAACCAGACCGATTGCGATCCCCAGAGCGGAAAGCGCACCGATCTGGATCAGGTAGGTCTGGAATATGGTCGCCCGCGCAGCGCCCAACGTGCGCAGGGTGGCGATGGTGTCCGTTTTCTGCACCAGATAGGCCCGAACGGCGGCGGACACTCCGATGCCGCCAACAGCCAGACCTGCCAGTCCGACCAGCACCAGAAAGGCGCTCAGCCGCGCGACGAACTCGGCAATACCGGGCGCGCCGTTGCGGGCGTCGGTCCAACGCATTCCGGTCCCGTCGAAATCCCGAGCGGCTTCCGTTGCCAGCGTGGCCAAATCTACATCAGGTGACAGGTCAAGCCGGTATTTGGTCGAGAACAGCGTGCCCGGCTCCAAGAGGCCCGAGGCTCGCAGATCCTGTGTTCGCACCAATGTGCGCGGACCCAAAGCGAATCCGTCCGCTGCGCCATCGGGCTCGTGTTGCAAAGACGCCATCAGTACAAATGGCTGTGTCCCCAGAGAGAATTGATCACCGATTGCCAGACCGAGCCGATCAATTAAAAGCGGGTCCATAACCGCGCCGGGAAGACCGTCAGCGCCTGCCAGCGCATCGGTCAGGTTTAGGTCAGGCGTCAGCCGTACCGTGCCCAGCAACGGGTAAGCGCCGTCAACCGCCTTGACCTGCGTCAGCCCACGCTGCGCCTCTTCTCCGGTGCCGGTAACGGCCATGGATCGAAAATCGACCACCTCGGATACCGATTGCGCGGTGCCGTCCATCCATGCCCGTTCCTGCTCATCGGCAAACCGGTAGGTGAATTCCAACTGGGCGTCGCCACCCAAAAGCGCAGCCCCTTCCTGAGTCAGTCCTGTCTGAATGGCGTACCTGACCGAGCCAACAGCGGCGATGGCTGCAACCCCCAAAGCCAAACAGGCGAGAAAAATCCGAAATCCGTGCAACCCGCCGCGCAGCTCGCGCCGCGCCAGACGCCCGGCTATGCGCAGGCTCATTCGGCGGCCTCGCGTTGTGTGTCTTCTGCTATCCGACCGTCGCGCAAGCGCACGATACGATCGCATTTCTGCGCCAATGTGTGGCTGTGCGTCACCAGTATGAGGGTCGCACCATGACGGTCTCGCAGCCCGAACAAGAGGTCGATGATCGCGGCCCCATTGGTCTCGTCAAGATTGCCGGTCGGTTCATCTGCCAGCAGAATCTGTGGCCGCGGGGCAGCCGCGCGCGCCAAAGCCACGCGTTGCTGTTCGCCCCCGGACAATTGCGCCGGATAGTGGTCACGCCGGTGCGACAGCCCAACGGCGTCCAGCTCGACCTCGGCCCTTTGGAACGCATCTCGGTGTCCCGCCAGTTCCAGCGGCGTCGCCACGTTTTCAAGCGCGGTCATGGTGGGGATCAGGTGGAAGTTCTGAAACACGACACCCATCGCGTCGCGCCGCAAACGGGCCAGAGCATCCTCATCCATGTCATTCAGATTGTGGCCCAACGCATTTACGCTGCCCGCCGTGGCGCGTTCCAGACCACCCATCAGCATCAGCAGCGAGGATTTGCCAGACCCTGAAGGGCCAACCAGCCCCAGTGTTTCACCCTGACCTACTGTCAGAGAAATCTGGTGCAGAATATCGACCCGCCCGGCATTGCCATCCAGCGATAAAGCGGCATCTTGGAGGGTAAGAACAGGTGTTGTCATCAATCGGCCGATCACAGAGGGGTACAGTCCATTGGGATATGGCGTGAAATGGAAATTGCGCAAGGCTTTGATCCCTGCAGCGTTTGTCTGTTGCGGTTTTGCAGCGACGGCCGAACCGGTTGTGATCGCGGCTTTGGGGGATTCTCTGACACAAGGCTATGGCTTGCCGGAACAGGACGGGTTCGTCCCGCAACTCCAACGCTGGTTGCAGGATCAGGGGGCCGAGGTCCAGTTGATCAACGCAGGTGTATCAGGCGACACCACGGCCGGAGGGGCCGCGCGCGTCGACTGGACCCTGACGCCCGAGGTTGACGGGTTGATCGTTGCGCTGGGTGGCAACGATCTGTTGCGAGGCATCGACCCGGACGTGTCCCGCGCCAATCTTGAGGCCATCCTCAGGGCCGCCGACGCGTCCAGCGCCGAGGTGCTGTTGATCGGAATGCAGGCCCCGGGCAATTATGGCGCTGACTACAAACAGCGCTTTGACGCCATGTATCCCGAACTCGCGCAGCAGTTTGATGCGATCTATGCCGAAAGCTTCTTCGCAGGTCTCGCCAACGCAAACGATCTAGCAGCCGTGCGCCAATACATGCAAGCGGATGGAATCCATCCAAATGCGCAGGGCGTGTCCTTAATTGTCACCGCACTTGGGCCAGATGTTCTGACGCTTGCCGAGGAGGCCGCCAAATAGGAGGGTCCCAATGCCCGGACGGTTCTTTTTGACACGCCCGATATCCCAAATTGCCGAGTATCTGGGCGTTCGGGACAGCCTTCCTGCGCAACCACCTCGCCACAATATTCAACCAGGGCAGGAAGTGGTTGTTCTGACCGCCGACGGGATGGCAATGATGCGCTGGGGCATGATCCCGGTCGGTCGCGTGAATGCGCGTGGGCGTCCGGTGATGGAGACGATCATCAACGCTCGGTCCGAGACCGTTTTTGACAAAAGCGCATTCGAAGGCGTCGGGCGCGCCGTCATCCCCGTCGATGGCTGGTACGAATGGACCGGAGAGAAACGGCGGAAAACCGCATGGCGCATCGCTGCGTCAGACGGGTCACCCTTGCTGTTCGCGGCAATCACCGACGCCTGGCAGGCCCCTGGCGGGCTGCGCGTGGAACAGGTGGCCGCGGTGACCTGCGAGCCAAATGCGGATGTAAAGCCAATCCATCACAGAATGGGAGTGCTGCTTGAACAAAACGCTGTGCAGAAATGGCTGACTGGAACCGAAGAACAGGCCCAAAGCCTGACCAAACCCTGGCCAGACGGTTTACTGAAAATCCAACAGGCTGATGACGTGGATTGGTCGGCGCCTTAGACCACTGTCACCACGGTTCCGATCGGCACACGCGCATACAGGTCGATGACGTGTTCGTTCAGCATCCGGATACACCCGTTCGACACCGCATGTCCGATGGTCTGCGGCTGAGTGGTTCCGTGAATGCGGAAATAGGTATCGACCCCATTCTGGAACAGATAGAGCGCGCGGGCCCCCAAAGGGTTGTCCCCACCGCCCGGCTGAACATAGTCGTTGTCCTTGAACTTGGCATAGGCGATCGGATCGCGCTCGATCATTTCATCGGTCGGGCGCCAGGTCGGCCACTCTTTCTTGACGTCGATTGTAGCGGTTCCGGTGAACTCCAGCCCGGCCTTGCCCACACCGACACCATAGCGGATCGCCTTGCGCGGCTCGGTCACGAAATACAGATAGAATGAGCGGGGCGCGACCAGCAGCTGACCCGGCTGAAACTGCTTCTTGATACGCACATATTGCGGCGTCGGATCGTATTCCACCGGCTTTTTCTTGGCCATTGCCAGACCGGGCAAAAGGCTTGCGGCAGCGGTAGTCGCGATAAATGTGCGGCGTGTGAACATGGCAGGGCTCACCTATCCTTCAAAGAAAACTGAAAGCCAGTTTCCCGAGGATACCCGATTTGGTCAATCGGCGGACACGCATAAAGGGAATGTGATGTATTGCGAGGGCCACACTATGGCAGTGCGCAATGAATGGGGCGGAGAAGTCTCCGCCCCGAAAACCGGCTCAGGCCAGTTCGATGTTGTCGGCGCTTTCGCGGCCGTCACGACCAGCGCGCAGCTCGTACGTGACTTTCTGGTTGTCGGCCAGACCGGTGAGGCCCGAACGCTCGACAGCCGAAATGTGAACGAAGATGTCTTTGCCGCCATCTTCGGGTGCGATAAAGCCGTAGCCTTTGGTGGTGTTGAACCATTTTACGGTGCCTGCAGGCATATCCGTTGTCTCCTGTTTGGTGCTGCCCACGGAGTTGCGGCAGCCCGGCGTCGTTGTCTGTATCGATAGACTGAGCGCCGGAATCGGAGACAGTGGGTCGAAATAGAAAAACGTAAGCGCCTTTGATATGGCATTGGAGGGGGCGTGTGACAAGGGAGATTGTGGGGAATTCACTTTGCTTTCAGGGTTCAACAGGTGTTTTGGTCGGAATTCCGCCGAGCATTGAGCGTCCGACCGATTGGCCGTTTTCGTCAATCCTTCACGATATTCGTGCGGGTCAGGTCGATCCGGAGTGGAGTGGCGGTGTTACCGAACGGACGTATGGGGAACCGTAGGATGGGTGATTTCACCCGTCAATTGAAACGGTTTTGTTTTGTAGAATTGAGGAGTGATGGGTGCGAGCACCCATCCTAAGCTTGCTAGTCGTGCAGAGCAGTATATCGGTCCGATATCCAATCATAGAATAAGATACGGGGTAGTGATTCCGGCCCTCGGATCGGTATCGCGTCATCACACGGCGAAAAAAATCGGTTTGCAATACAGATTGTTTGCTCAGGGCGCTTATTTATCTTGTCGTCGTTGTTTTCCGGCCAAAGCCAATTGATAAGTGCAGTTTCGGTTTGGTCCAAGTCTTTGGCGGCAGATTTTCTTGTATTGCCTGGTTTTGTCCGGCGGCCACTCTTCCCTTGACTGCTGACTATTCCGTACCAAAACGCCCCTTCATTATTTTCCGCCGAGATTTTGTGGTGGGCTTGGAAACGAATATCGGGTCGTTCAGTCATGCCAATGTATTGAGCGCAACTCAGAGCGTCTTCTGCAAAGTAGATCAGTTTAGCGCCTTTAGTTTCATTCGAGATGTCGTCTTTGAATTCGTCGTATGATTTGTAGGGGCCGAACCAGTCTATACATACCCCCAAGCTCGATTCTTCTTCCCAATAGGTTCTTGTTGGCTTGTTCAAAATAAACCTCGCAATTTTCTCTCTTCTTGTCGTGAGGGGCAATACCCCTCACGATAAACCTACCGCGCAAACTTCTTATGCTTCAACCGCTTGGGCTCCAACGCATCCGGTCCCAAGCGGCGCTTTTTGTCCTCTTCGTAGTCCTCGAAGTTGCCCTCGAACCACTCCACATGCGCGTCGCCCTCGAACGCCAGAATATGCGTACAGATCCGGTCGAGGAAGAAACGGTCGTGCGAGATGACCACGGCGCAGCCGGCGAAATCGACCAGCGCGTCTTCCAGCGCGCGCAGGGTTTCGACGTCGAGGTCGTTGGTGGGTTCGTCGAGCAGCAGGACGTTGCCGCCCTCTTTCAGCAGGCGGGCCATGTGGACGCGGTTGCGCTCACCACCCGACAGTAGAGAGACCTTCTTCTGCTGGTCGCCACCCTTGAAGTTAAACGACGAGCAATAGGCGCGGGAGTTGACCTGCGCGTCACCCAATTGGATGATCTCGGCGCCGCCGGTGATCGCCTCCCACACGGTGTCGTTGTCTTTCAGGTCGTCGCGGGACTGGTCGACATAAGACAGCTCGACCGTGTCGCCCAGCGTGATGGTGCCGCTGTCGGGCTGTTCCTGACCGGTCAGCATCTTGAAGAGGGTCGATTTACCCGCACCGTTGGGGCCGATGACGCCGACAATGCCGCCGGGGGGCAGGGCAAAGTCCAGCCCTTCGATCAGTTGCTTGTCGCCCATATGTTTCGAAAGGCCCTCGACCTCGATCACCTTGCCACCAAGGCGCTGGCCGTTGGGGATGACGATCTGGGCGCGGGTCAGCTTTTCGCGTTCAGACTGGTCTGCCAACTCGTTATAGGCGTTGATCCGGGCCTTGGATTTGGCCTGACGGGCCTTTTGACCCTGACGCATCCATTCCAGTTCGCGCTGCAGGGTCTTCTGCTTGGACTTGTCCTCGCGGGCTTCCTGTTCGAGGCGTTTGGCCTTTTGTTCCAGCCATGCGGAGTAGTTGCCCTCGTAAGGAATGCCGCGGCCGCGGTCGAGTTCGAGGATCCAGCCGGTGATATCATCCAGGAAGTAACGGTCGTGGGTGACGATCAGGATGGTGCCCTTGTAGTCGATCAGGTGCTGTTGCAGCCAGGCGATGGTCTCGGCGTCCAGATGGTTGGTCGGTTCATCTAACAGCAGCATGTCGGGCGCTTCGAGCAGCAGTTTGCAGAGCGCCACGCGGCGTTTCTCACCCCCCGAGAGGTTGGCGATGTTGGCGTCGTCCGGTGGGCAGCGCAGGGCCTCCATCGAGACGTCGATCTGGCTGTCGAGGTCCCAGAGGTTTTCGGCGTCGATGGCGTCCTGCAGGGTGGTCATCTCTTCCATCAGTTCGTCCGAGTAGTTCTCGGCGATCTCCGTGGCGATTTCGTTGAACCGGTCGACCTTGGCCTTTTTCGCGGCGACGCCCAGCATGACGTTTTCGCGGACGGTCAGGGATTCATCCAGCTGCGGTTCCTGCGGTAGGTAACCGACCTTGGCGCCCTCGGCGGCCCATGCCTCACCGGTGAAATCAGTGTCGAGACCGGCCATGATCTTCATCAGCGTCGATTTACCCGCGCCATTGACGCCGACAACACCGATTTTCACGCCGGGCAGAAAGCTCAGGTGGATGTTTTCAAAGCACTTCTTGCCACCGGGATAGGTCTTTGAGACACCCTGCATGTGGTAGACATATTGATAGGCGGCCATGTCGCGTCCTCTGGGTCGGGGAAATTGGGTTGGAACGCTGGATATCCGAGCGGGACGGGCGGGGCAAGCTGGTCGCTTTGTGATTTTTATTGACGGGCTGAAGCGACTAAATTCGCTGTACCGCAAAAGGAGTGGATTTTGTCAGAGCTGGCAGAGTTGATTGCAGGATGGGCACAGCCGGGGCGGGTTGAGTGGATCGGAGTTCGACCTGAACGGCGTGCCGCGATGCAGTTAATTGAGACAAGCGTTATCGCGACCGACGGCCTAGACGGGGACCGTAGTTGCGCAGGTAAGAGGGCGGTGACCTTGATCCAGCAAGAGCATCTGGCGGCGATAGGCTCTTTTCTTGGGCAAGCGCCGGTCGCGCCCGAGATTTTACGACGCAATCTCGTGGTTTCCGGGATCAATTTGGCGGCACTCAAGGGGCGAGAGTTGCGCGTGAGCGAGGCAGTTTTACGGATTTCCGTAATTTGTGCACCGTGTAGCCGGATGGAGGAGGCGCTGGGCAGGGGCGGCTATTCCGCCGTACGGGGGCATGGCGGATGGTGTGCCGAAGTCGTCGTGCCCGGACGTGTCAGGCTTGGTGATGTGGTGCGACCGATTGATTGACAACCCCTCTCAGTTCTGAACATCAGCAGGGGATGGAGCGTTACGCTATTCCATATGCGCGGCCCGGGCAGGTTGTGGGGTTGTTCGGGGGGTCTTTCGATCCGCCGCATGTTGGTCATGTGCACGTGACGCGTGAGGCGATGAAGGCCTTTGGGCTGGATCGCGTGTGGTGGCTGGTATCTCCGGGCAATCCGCTCAAGGCGCGCGGGCCTGCGCCTTTGGCAAAACGGATCGCAGCGGCGCGGGATGTGATGCGACATCCGCGCGTTGAGGTGACCGATATCGAAGCGGTGACAGGGACGCGGGCAACGGCGGACACCTTGGCGGCGCTGCGCGCGCTTTACCCGCAGGTCAAGTTCGTCTGGTTGATGGGCGCCGACAATCTGGCGCAGTTCCACCTTTGGAAGGACTGGCGGCAGATTATGGACAGCGTGCCGGTGGGTGTGATTGCACGGCCAGGGGATCGGATATCGGCCAGGATGTCCCCGGCAGCGAGGCTCTACGCCAAATACCGGATCGACGGTCAGGCACGACAGCTGTTGGGCCGGGCCGAGGCACCGGCCTGGTGTTTTGTGAATGTGCCGATGGTCGATGTCAGCTCGACCGAGTTGCGCAGTCGCGGCGGCTGGAGCGATGGGGTGTTGCCGGAATGACTCCTCTCGGCGCATAATCTTAATCAAGTGATTGTCTGTATTTAAACTCTGGGATTCTAATAGACCCATGGTTGATCGTATTTCGCGTCGTTTATTTCTGGGTGGATTGGGGGCGTCTCTGGTTCCGGGAACAGGACTGGCTGAGGCGCCTTTGGTGTCTCTGCGTCCTGTGTTGCGTGGGCCGAAGCCCAGCGGGGCCGAGCGGTTGGTTCAGGCGGCCGGACTGCCCGGAGATGTGGTTTTTGCCGTCGCCGACGTCGAAACCGGCACGCAATTGGAGGCGTTCGGCGAAGGCCAAAGCCTGCCACCGGCCAGTGTCGCCAAAGCGTTGACGGCGCTTTATGCGTTGGATGTGTTGGGGCCGGACTTTCGGTTTGAAACCAGGCTGGTTGCTGACGGACCTCTCGAGAACGGTATTCTCAACGGCGATCTGATTCTGGTGGGCGGTGGCGACCCGCTTTTGGACACGGATGCATTGGCCCGAATGGCTGCCAATCTGCGCGAGGCTGGGATCACCGAGGTCCGGGGTGCCTTCAAGGTCTATGATGGCGCTCTGCCCTACGTGTTCAGCATCGATCCCGGGCAGCCCGATCATGTGGGGTACAGCCCCGCGATCACCGGAATTTCCCTGAATTTCAATCGGGTTCATTTTGAGTGGAAACGTGCGGCGAGCGGGTATGACGTGTCCATGGACGCACGAAGTGCGCGTTACAACCCGTCAGTCGACATGGCGGCGATGCGGGTCGAGAACCGAAGCCTGCCGATCTACACCTATCAGCCCAGTGCCCGGCAAGACCGGTGGACCGTCGCCAAGGGCGCGCTTGGCAACGGGGGGGCCAGATGGCTGCCGGTGCGCAAACCAGCGCTTTATGCTGGCGACGTATTTCGTACATTGGCGCGCGCGAACGGGATCGTGCTGGGGCCAATCCAAGTTACGCGCCAAGCACCGCAAGGCACGGTCCTGGTCGTAAACCAGAGCGACCCGTTGAAAAGCATTCTGCGGGGGATGCTGAAATATTCGACCAACATCACTGCCGAGATGGTTGGGCTAGCGGCATCCAACGCGCGCGGTGCAAAACCGCAGAGCCTGTCCGAGTCCGCGCAGGAGATGAACCGCTGGGCTTTGGAAACCTATGGCGTCGGCGGCATCGCGATGGTCGATCATTCGGGACTGGGTGACATGTCTCGCATGGCACCTGCGGATTTGGTGACGGCCTTCGTCGCCGCCCGCAGGTCGGGGCTGTTGCGACCATTGCTGAAGCCCTTTGCGCTTACCGACAGTCAGGGCCGCACCGTTAAGGATCATCCGATCAAAGTCGATGCAAAGACCGGTACGTTGAACTTTGTCTCGGGGCTGGGCGGGTTCCTGACGACGGCCGATGGGTCCGAGCTGGCTTTTGCAATATTCACGGCGGATGTGGACCATCGAGCGACGATTCCGAGGGCGCATCGTGAGCGTCCGGAAGGCGCCCGCAGCTGGAACCGCAGGTCGCGAAAACTCCAGCGGTCTCTGATCGAAAGATGGGGCGCGCTGTACGGGAGCTGAACAGCTCAGATCGTGTGGCGCGCGCGCGCACCGCGTTCGATGGCTGCGGCGTGCAGCCGGTCGATGTCAAGCTCGTACCGAATTTCTTCCAGCAACCGCAATTCGGTTTCCGCCAGCGTCCCGTCCGCAGCGGCAACGTCACAGGCCAGCGCATAGGCGGTTTCGTTCAGACGCTCAGGCAGATTGTCACGGATCAGGCCGAACATCGCATCCAGACCGTCTTCTTGCTCGAACAAATCAAAAACAATCTGCGAGACCCGCCGGGTGCGGTCGATGTCATAACCCGCAAAAACCGGCAACATATTCACCGCGCCTTCGATCTTTACCAGTTCTGCCGTGCGGATGGTTTCGTCCGAAGCCGAGATCGCAACCATGATTGCCACCAGGCAATCCTGCGGGGACATCGGGTGAGGAGTTTGCTCGGGCATTGGGTCGTCCTGAATATTGGGTCTGTTGGCGCACGATAGGTGGGCGCGAATGCGAGTTCAACAGGTTGTTCAAATCGCTCAAGAACAGGTAGGTTTCGAACGCCAGCTCAAGACTTGTGCGATCGAGCCAGTTCGATCGAGAGATCAGGGTGTCGTGGAGCTACTTTTCTTTCTTGCGGTAAATTTTGTTTTTTGTGATTTCCAAGTAATTCGGATCTGTCTTTACGTAATGGTCGACCAAGAGTTTCACTTGTTTTGCGTCTATTTGCTCGGCTGTATATTGCTCGGCGATTGCAGGTACCTTTTTCGGATCCAGAGATGAGCCGCGTAGCCTCCAATTATAGTCGTCAAAGTCCAGATAACCGCCAGGTCTCAGCAGTCGATCACCCAGAAAATAAGACAGCGCATCGATGCAAAAGGTGTGAGCACCGTCAAGAAAGATATAGTCGAAGAGGGGCTGATGCTGGTTCTTGATATAAAGCTGCATCAAATTCCAGTTGTAGCTGTCGAGGTGGCGCATTGAATTGCCAAAATATTGTACGCGATCTCCAAAATCGGCAAGGCGGGTGCGCGCCGCGTCAATCGTATCATGGAAGTCGAACAGGTAGACTCGGGAGTTCGGAAAGCTGTTCAGTACGAACTCGGCGGTGGAAGCCTGATAAATTCCAAGTTCGGCGTAACGAAGGTTCGCGTCTGCGTTGAATAGTTTGGTCAGTGCTTGTTGGGTTCCGCTGGTGCCGCGCTTTGCGACTTTAAGATTGCTCGGGTACCACTTGTCCAATTTCTGCTCCAGCGTGAAGGTTCCAATGACGCGACCATGTGTGATTTGAGATCGATGTTCAACGGGTGGTTGGCCGTCGTCCGTTCGAATTTTGCTAACGAGACGAACTTGGCGGCACCTGAGGTCGAAACCCACATATGATTGACATATCTAGATTGAGTTAGAGCATCAAATAATCGACAAGTTACGCCAAAGAGCGAAGCTGTATGAGTAACAAAATCCGACGTGCGTTTATTGACTCATACTGCACCTGCACAATAACAGGGGCCGGGTTGGGCGCATGGGGTGTCCGGCGCGTTCCCTATGGAGTATTCAAATGTCTGATCTGCGTGAAACCGCGATGACGTCCAAAGCCTGGCCGTTTGAAGAGGCGCGGCGGTTGCTCAAACGCTATCAGAAGGGTGCTCCGGATAAGGGCTATGTTCTGTTCGAGACGGGGTATGGTCCCTCGGGCTTGCCGCATATCGGGACGTTTGGTGAGGTTGCGCGAACAACGATGGTCAAGCGCGCGTTTGAGGCGCTGTCGGATATCCCTACCAAGCTGATCTGTTTCTCGGACGATCTGGACGGGATGCGCAAGGTGCCGACCAATGTGCCGAACGCCGAAATTCTCGAGCAGCATCTGCAGCGTCCGCTGACTTCGGTGCCCGATCCGTTTGGCGAGTGCGACAGCTTTGGTGAACATAACAACGCGATGCTGCGTCGGTTCCTGGATACGTTCGGGTTCGAGTATGAGTTCTATTCGGCAAAGGAATTCTATGAATCCGGACAGTTCGACGAGGTACTGAAGCGGGCGGTTGAACGCTATGATGAGATCATGGCGATCATGCTGAAAAGCCTGCGGGAAGAGCGTCAGCAGACCTATTCTATCTTTCTGCCACTGCATCCCGAAAGCGGGCGGGTGATGTATGTGCCGATGAAGAAGGTCTGTGCCGAGACCTACACCGTGACCTTTGATGACGAGACCGGCAAGGAATGGACAGTTCCTGTCACCGGCGGCCACGTAAAACTGCAGTGGAAGCCGGATTTCGGTGCGCGCTGGGCGGCGCTGGGTGTGGATTTCGAGATGTATGGCAAGGAACATGCCACCAACGAGAAAATCTATGACGCGATCTGCCGCGCTTTGGGCGGTCGCGCGCCCGAGCATTTCAGCTATGAGCTGTTTCTGGACGAGAACGGGCAGAAGATTTCCAAGTCGTCGGGCAATGGTGTTTCGATTGATGAATGGCTGACTTATGCGCCGACCGAAAGTCTTGCCTATTTCATGTATCAAAAACCCAAGACGGCCAAGCGGATGCATTTCGATGTAATCCCGAAGGCGTATGATGAGTATCATCAGCAGTTGCGCGCCTATCCCGGCCAGGACTTGAAGGCGCAGTTGAACAATCCGGTGTGGCATATCCACGGCGGCGACGTGCCTGAATCCACGCTGATGGTGCCGTTTGCAATGTTGTTGAATTTGGCCTCAGTGTCCGGGGCCGAGGATAAAGAGGCCCTGTGGGGCTTTATCCGCCGCTATGCGCCCGAGGCCACGGCGCAAACGCATCCAGACCTGGATCAGGCGGCGGGCTTTGCGGTGCGCTATTTCAACGACTTCGTCAAACCAACACGACAGCACCGCGCGCCGACGGAGCAGGAGCGCGAAGCGCTGGAGGCGTTGAAAGCGGCTTTGGAAGCCTATGACGGGCCGATGGAAGACGAAGCGTTGCAATCGGTCGTTTATTCCATCGGACGCGAGCGGTTTGATCCGATGCGCGGCTGGTTCACGGCACTGTACGAAGTGCTGCTGGGCGCGTCGCAAGGCCCTCGGTTCGGTGGTTTCATCGCGCTATACGGTGTGCCCGAGACGATAGCCCTGATCGACAAGGCGCTGGCCGGAGAGCTGGTCTGATTTGACCTGGTGGCGCATGGGGCTACCCTTCGGGCAGGAGGATGACCTATGCGCCGTATTTTGCTTGCCGTTGCCCTGAGTGCCGGATTGACGACCTCAGCCTTTGCTCAGAATGCCGAGATTGAGGCCAATATCTCGGCGCAGATACAGGCGTTCAAGGCGGATGATTTCGCAACCGCCTTTACCTTTGCCAGCCCCAATATTCAGCGCCTGTTCGGCACGCCCGAGAACTTTGGCGTCATGGTGCGGCGCGGCTACCCGATGGTCTGGAGACCGTCGGATGTGCGATTTCTGGAATTGCGCGAAATTGCCGGCAACCTATGGCAAAAGGTCATGATCACCGATGGCAACGGTAGGGTACATATCCTGGACTACCAGATGGTACAGCGGGAAAATGACTGGAAGATCAATGGTGTCCAATTGCTGGGCAACGCTGACCCTGCAGCCTGACGCAACACCACCGTGACGGTAACATGAGCGGTAATTAATCCCTTTTCGGTACTCAGACCTTCGCGATCCGGGTTTGGCCCGGACCCGAGGTTTACGCGCGTAGCAATGTATTGCGGCGCATATGGGAAAGGGATTTCTATGAACAAAGCAATCACCGACGGCATTGTGTTCATGCCACCTGCATTTGCGGACGGATTGGGTGTCTGGTCCAGCGGCGATGGCACATCCGGGTCGCCGACTTATGATGGGTCCGGAACCGGCGCATTTGTGCCGGCTGACGCCGATTTCGCCGGGTGTTTGGAGATCTTTAAAACCGAGGCTACCCAACGCCTGCGTTATATGGGCCAGACCCAATTGTTGCCGGGTTGCTATTTGCAGATCAAAGCGCGTGTCAAAGCAATCAGCGGTCCCTTGCCCGAGGTTCGCATCGCTGGTTGGGCTGGCGGCGCGGGTGATGCACATGTGGCAGGTCTGATCGAGCAGGGCCCGGCGACGCAGCTGGCCGCATATGGCCGGGTCTACGAGGTATCGGCCATTGTTGGCAGTGGCAGTCGGCAGGGTGTGGACATGCCCTGGGGTTCGCAGGCGCTGTACGGACATTTTGGATTGGATATCAACGGTACCAACGGTGCGCTTGTTCGCATCGACGATATCGAGATTACGGATGTGTCCGGCGTGTTTCTGCGGGACATGCTCGGCTTGGTTGACGTGCGTGACTTTGGCGCCGTCGGGGACGGGGTGACCGACGACTCGGCTGCTTTTGAAGCGGCGGATCAGGCGGCAAACGGGCGGCGGATCTATGTGCCGCAGGGGACCTATCTGCTTGAACAGCACACCAGCCTGTCCTCGGATGTCGATTTTGATGGCACCGTGACAATGCCCGCAGACCGAATGCTGTTGTTGACCAAGAGTTTCGATTTGCCGACCTATATCTCGGCCTTTGGCGACGAGGAACTGGCGTTCAAAAAGGCGTTTCAGGCTTTACTGAACAACGCCGATCATGACTCGCTGGATCTGGGTGGGCGCAAGATAGCCGTGACCGCGCCGATCGACATGCAGGCGGCGGTCCCGAACCGGGACAGCTATGCCACAAGGCGGGTCATTCGGAACGGGCAATTCGATGTCAAAAGCAGCGCGAACTGGGAGACCGCGACCTATACGTCGGTTGCGACATACAGCCCGTCGAACTCTACCCGATTGTCTAACGTGGCCAATGTCGCGAATATCCCGGTTGGTGCCCTAGTCACCGGCAGCGGCGTCGGGCGCGAGATATATGTGCAGTCCAAAAATGTCGGCGCGGGCGAAATCACGTTGAACGCGCCGATTTATAACGCTGCGGGCACGCAGACATTCACTTTTACCGACTTCAAATACCTGCTGGATTTCAGCGGGTTCAGCTCACTACAGAAGTTCGGCATGGAAGGGATCGAGTTCCAGTGCAACAGCCGATGCAGCGCCATTCGCCTGGCGCCAAGCGGCAACACGTTTTCGCTGAAGGACTGCTTTGTCAGCCGCCCCAAAGATCGTGGCATCACCTCGATCGGGACCGGTTGTCAGGGCATGCTGATCGACGAATGCCAATTCCTGTCCAGCGAAGAGGGGCTGGAGGTCGCGGATCGCAGCTCGATTGCCGTGAATTCCAACGCGAACGACGTCAAGTTGCGCCACAATCGTGCGAACCGGTTCCACCACTTTGCCGTTCTGGGCGGTGACAATAATCTGGTCCTGGGGAACCACTTTTTTCAGGGCGACAACGGAACGAGTGGCGTGCGAAACGCCGGGCTGGTTCTGATCGGGGGCTACAACAGTTCCTCGATCGCAGAGAACTATGTGGACAATTGCTTTATCCAGTGGACAAACGAGCGGGATGCGTCGCCTGGCTACAGCTCGGGCTATTCGTTCAGTGCGCTCAGCATCACCGATAACATCTTTTACGCCAGTGGTGTTGCGTCGTGGTTCAGCTATATCTCGATCCGCCCATATGGCACCGGGCATTTCCTGAACGGATTGACCGTGACCGGAAACAAGTTCCGCGTGAACGCGGGCAATGTTTCCCGTGTCGATCGGGTGGATACCACTTTTGCCTCTTTGAACCCGGATCGGTACTCGAGGTTGAACTTCGCGAGCAATACGTTTCACGGGATTACCACGGCTTGTGAAAACCCGCTTCGGATCAAGCACAAGCGTAGTTCGAGATCATCTTCGTGGTCTATTGGCACCAGCGGTCGGCTGCCTTTTGGAGGGCGCACACGAGGCTGCGATTCGGTGGTCGCGATTGCGCCTCTGCGGAACTCGCTGAACTCGACCAGATACACCGCGCCTTATGTCGAGCTGAAAGAGGGATCGAATCAGAACGCGATCCGGCTGCGTTGGACAGAATCGCTGAGCGGTGAGGTTTCGGTCATCGTGCGCGCCGATAGCTGAAAACAGATCGTACAGGCTGCTCTGATCGAAGGGCAGCCTTTCCCTCAATAGGTCAGCCACAGAGCAAATTTGAACCCTGTTTTGTCGCGAAAGGAATTGCGCTCGGCCCCGAAGATCCAAGCGGTTTTGCCGTTCTTTGGACGATACATTATCGAGGGCCGCGCGCTCCAATAAAATGGTTGGTCCGGCGTATAGGTGGTTTCGATCTGAAGCAGCGGATCAAATCGTCGCCCCGATGACAGACCTGCGGTCAGATCCAGCTTGCGAAACAGCGCATCATGCGTGCGGTATTCCAACGCCGTATCTACAGCAATCCAGCCATTGCCGAGCCGTGTCCGAATACTTTTGCCATAAGACAACGTGGCCTTGTACATGGCCCAGGTATCAAGTTGGCGGTGATGCGCGCCGACGCCGAATTCGGCGGCCAGCCGACCGGCGCGACCGAAATCGGCCACTGGCACTCGCGCAAAGACAAGGGCGTGGCCATAGAGGTCCTGATGTTCTTCGGCATCCAGCCCCAGCGTAAGCTTGTGGCCCGCGCCCCATTCCGCATAGAGCGACGTCTTGTATTTGGTTTCGTCTTCGTCTTCCTTGAACACGGCCACCGCCGTGGCCGCAAACGCCGCGCCCTTTTCGCGCAACCATGCCCCGGCCAGAACCGGCCCGCAGGAGGTCAGAAACAGCAGAATTGCGCATAAGACACGTACCATGTCGGCAGCATCGTCAGACATGGTTAATGGATCGTTAGTAATCGATTCATTTTTTGGAAAGAAACATTTAGGCCTTGAGCAGAGGAAACAGGTTGCGATTTTCCAAGCTGTGTTAGGCTGGTCTCAGCCAAAGGAGAAGCCACATGCCACAGATATCAAAAACCGACGCCTCTCAGACTGTGATCACGACATTCGAGATGACCCCCGGCACCTGCCAGGATCTGCTCGAGGCGTTGACGGATGCCTATGCCGAATTCATCTCGAAACAGCCGGGTTTCATTGCTGCGGGCCTGCACGTCAATGACGCCCAGACCAGAATTGCCAACTACTCGCAATGGGCACGGCGCGAAGATTTCCTGGCCATGCTGCGAACACCGGAAATGCGCGAACGCAACCGGCGTATCAATGAACTGTGCAAAAGCTTTGAGCCCGTGATGTATGACGTGGCCGAGATATTCTGATCGGCCTGATGTGAATCAAGGACTCTCCGGCGACCCCGCGCCACTCTGGGGGCGCTGAGACGGAGGTAATTGCGATGTATCACAACATACTTGTTCCGATTTCCTTTGACGCCGAGCGCGACACTTCGGGCCCGCTGAAACTTGCGCAAATTCTGTCCACGCCGGACGCGCAAGTGACCCTGTTGCACGTGGTGGAACACATTCCGGATTACGCGATTTCCTACATGCCGACCGAATACATGTCCGAGGCGCGAAAGGCCATTCAGGCCGAGCTGGATGGCTTGGCCAGCAAGGTCCCCAATGCCAAGGGTGTTCTGGTTGAAGGCCATTCGGGCCGGACCATTCTGGACTGGGCCGAGGTTAACAAACCCGATCTGATCATCATGGCATCGCACCGGCCTGGTATGCAGGATTTGCTGCTGGGGTCCACGGCAACCCATGTGGTGCGCCACGCGAATTGCGCGGTGCATGTGGTGCGTTGATCCGATACGATCCAAGCCGTGCGTCAGTACCAAAATTGGCACAGGGGGTGAATTCCTTGTCCCGGTCACCGGCGGGTCACGGGATTGCCACATCTGGCCTTTATGCACCGCCCTATGACGACAGACGATTCTCAGGACCAGGTGATGTCTCGCCGCTCAATCCGGCGTCAGCGCCGCGCGGATGAACAGCGCCGACGGGCGCTGTCGCCTGTTCGTATTCTGGTGATGGTGATGGCCTTGCCGCTGACGACAGCGATCATCGCGGTTGGCACCTATTTCCGCGCGACCGAGCGTGACCGGCCCGAAGCGGTGCTGCACCTCGTGGCGCTGGCGGGCTGCGACGTGACCCAGGCGATGGGGTTCGGCGCATTCCGCGAGGGCGAGGCGGGCTATCACAAGCGCAACGACCCCGACGGAAACGGCATCGCCTGTGATCGCGCTGCACCAGCGTCCGCGCCAACCCAATCGATCTTGCCGGGAAACGAAGCCCCAAAACAGCGCATGGTCGGTAACGCCAAATTCGTACGCCCCTGAGACGATCCTTACCCTTGCCTCTCGCAAGCCCGAAGGTCAGGATCGGACCATGACCCGAGACGAGTTCAACACCTTCTGCGCAGGCCTCAATGCGACCACACATGTGGTGCAATGGGGCAATGCGGATGTGTGGAAAGTGGGCGGCAAAGTGTTTGCAATCTGTGGCTGGAATGACGGAAAGGACGCCTTCACCTTCAAGGCCACCGATCTGGCCTTTGAGGTGCTCAGCGACGAACCCGGTATCCGCCCTGCGCCCTATCTGGCCTCGCGCGGGATGAAGTGGCTGCAGGTCTACGAGCCGCGCGGGATGAGCGACGCCTCCCTGCGCGAGCATATCGTGACGTCGTATGATCTGGTGGTGGTGAAGCTGACCAAGAAGACGCGGGCGG
Organism: Ruegeria sp. CH11; assembly: GCF_056537105.1. Taxonomy (NCBI): domain Bacteria; kingdom Pseudomonadati; phylum Pseudomonadota; class Alphaproteobacteria; order Rhodobacterales; family Roseobacteraceae; genus Ruegeria; species Ruegeria sp. CH11. The sequence goes on along the minus strand of NZ_JBQFQX010000003.1, from coordinate 27,665 downwards.
AGTTGGGAGTGTAGGCGGGGCGATAACCTATCCCGCCATCTGACCGATCAGGACAGCTGAGCCCCGGCGCAATCGCGAAAGATGCGGACCTGCGGTGCTGCGCCGTCCAATGGAAACTCGGTCAACCGATCCTGCGTAAAGGCATAGGCGGTCTGATTGTATTCCAGCCCATTCAGAACATTACCGAACCCGGTATCCGTGACAGTCAGGGCCAAAGCGTTCTCCGACAAAACATGGCGCGGTGTGGCGATTTCGATGGGGTTCGGGCCATCGAACAGCATGGCGAACCAGGGGGCTTGAGTCCAGCCGTCGGTCTTTCGGGTGATGGTCAGCGTATAGAGCGGCTGCGCTGGGTCGTATGTCAGGAGTATCCCGGCCTGTTCGGTGTTGTGTGAGAGGGTGCAGATCTGGCCCACCGTGGCCTCCCATGCGGTGGCTGGGGTGGCGAGGAGCAGAGAGAGTAGAACGATGCGCATGTGCGGTTACTTAGCTGCCGACTACATGTGGACAACCGTTAACTCACTTTAAGTGAAAGTTTGATATCCTCGATTGCACCAATCTGAGAGTGGGAAAGCTGGTCGCCGGCCAGCGGCAACAACACGTCTTGCAAGCGATCCCAGGATTGCCCACTGTCGATTTTTCTCAGACGGCGTCCCAAGCGCGGGACTGCATCTGCGGGTCCATTGCATTGGGTCATCAACCAGCGCCCGAGAACTTCCATTTCTTGCGCTTCTTCTTCGGAGCAACGCAGTTTTGTACGCAGTAGAACGTGCAATTGCTGACGTTGTTCGGCGGTCGGAAGGGCGTCCAATTCGATGAATGCTTGCGCAATGGCACAGATGGCGATGCGTTCATCATCAATGCCTTCAACAGGATGGGCGTTGGCGACACTGCGAAATGCCAGCCTTCTTGGAGCGTTCTTGAGCGTCGTGGCAACGTCTTGCGCAGTATTGAGCGCTTCTCGTGGGTTGTTGCGAACCCACCACCAAATCGCGCCGCCAATGGCGGTCAGGATCAGAATGACAATAGGCAAATCAATAATCTCCGGCAGTATTCTTGGAGGCGATCATTTATCGCTTTGCTGCGGATTGCAACTCTGTGTCGTGCCCAGGAGTGGGATGGGTGGGTTCACCGATCACCGATTGGCCGTGAAGTAACATGGGTGCGAACACCCATCCTACGCTTGCCTCATATTGCGAACACTAATTGTAAACGCAGACTGCCTTGACCTGTTCCGGAGTGTCTCCGCCGTATCGAGACGTAGTCGGCAAGGCGACCCATGTTCGTTTTCGATAACTCCACAAATACGGCCAATTTCTGTCGTCACACGCAACCCCATGAGGCGGTTGATACGCATCGGATAGTTCCTGGACAGATTGCAATAGAGAGCGTTGTTCGATGATACGAAGGTCTTCTTCCGCGGCATACTTAGTCATCTGTGCCTGCACTCTAGCGTTCTGTAGTGACGCGGGACCAATTACCGCAATGAATGCTCCGAACGCGGCTGTTGCAAGTCGTGCCCGATCTTGCACGGCCAATGAAACCGCAGCGACAGCGGTTAGCAGCGCCATAGAAGTGAGCACGAATATGAATAGCTTTGCAGAAAGCGCTGCAGCGACGATGAAAGGAACCGTGATAGGCCAAGCGAACAACACCAACAGAGTGTTTCCGGAGGAAGCGTCAACGCCAAAGTATAAGATGGCAATAGTCGAATATAAGAAAGGCAAAAGACAAAGCGCACGCAAAGGGGTCGCATCTCGCTTACCGCTTAAAACTGATATCAGCATGCCAACAAAAACCGAGTTTATAGCCAAGAGCACCAAACCACCGCTAATTAGAATAGGTGCAGGTGTCAGAAACCACATCACCGCTTCCGCCGCTTCACATTCCCGCCTCTCTGCCCCGGCCTTCCAGCCGTTGACCGCCCGCGCGATTTCACTGCGTCTTCCGAGGCCTTCTCGACTGCCCATTGCCGCGCCATGGGGTCGTCGGCGACGGCGAGGTCGACCGCTTCCAGACGTTTGATCTCATCTCTGATATTGGCGGCCTCTTCGAATTCCAGGTTCTCGGCGGCTTTGCGCATCTGGTCGCGCAACCCGTCCAGATGGGCTTCCAAATTCGCCCCGTGCATCGGTTTGTCGATGGTAGCGGTGACGCGGTTCATGTCGACGTCGCCCTCATAAAGCCCAGCCAGAACGTCCTCGACATTCTTCTTCACCGTCTCGGGGGTGATTCCGTGTTCCTCGTTATAGGCGAGCTGTTTGGCGCGGCGGCGGTTGGTTTCGTCCAAGGCGCGCTCCATGCTGCCGGTGATCTTGTCGGCGTACATGATCACCCGGCCATCGGCGTTGCGCGCGGCGCGACCGATGGTTTGGATCAGCGAGGTTTCCGAGCGTAGGAAACCTTCTTTATCCGCGTCCAGAATGGCGACCAGCCCACATTCCGGAATGTCGAGCCCTTCACGCAGAAGGTTGATGCCGACCAGCACGTCGAACGCCCCCAGCCGCAGGTCGCGCAGGATTTCGATGCGTTCCAGCGTGTCGATGTCCGAATGCATGTAGCGCACCTTGATGCCCTGTTCGTGCAGGTATTCGGTCAGGTCCTCGGCCATGCGTTTGGTCAGCGTCGTAACCAGCGTGCGGAAGCCGTTGGCGGCCACTTTGCGCACCTCGTCCAGCAGGTCGTCCACCTGCATGGATACCGGGCGGATTTCAACCTCGGGGTCCAAAAGCCCTGTGGGGCGGATCACCTGTTCGGTGAAAACACCGCCGGTCTGTTCGATCTCCCACTTGGCCGGGGTGGCCGAGACGAAGACGGATTGCGGGCGCATGGCGTCCCATTCTTCGAATTTGAGGGGTCGGTTGTCCATGCAGGACGGCAAGCGGAACCCGTGTTCGGCCAGCGTGAACTTGCGCCGATAGTCGCCCCGGTACATGCCGCCGATTTGCGGAACGCTGACATGGGATTCGTCGGCGAAGACAATGGCGTTGTCGGGGATGAATTCGAACAGGGTCGGGGGCGGTTCGCCGGGGGCGCGACCGGTGAGGTAGCGCGAATAGTTCTCGATCCCGTTGCAGACACCAGTGGCCTCAAGCATTTCCAGATCGAAGTTGGTGCGTTGCTCCAGACGTTGCGCCTCAAGCAGTTTGCCCTCGCCGACCAGTTGATCCAGCCGAATGCGGAGTTCCTTTTTGATCCCGATAATCGCCTGCTGCATCGTCGGTTTCGGCGTGACGTAGTGGGAATTCGCATAGACCCGGATGTGCTCCATCGTGTCGGTCTTTTCGCCGGTCAGCGGGTCAAACTCGGTGATCTGTTCCAGTTCCTCACCGAAGAAGGACAGCTTCCAGGCGCGGTCCTCAAGGTGCGCGGGCCAGATCTCCAGACTGTCGCCCCGCACCCGGAAAGAGCCGCGCTGAAACGCCTGATCGTTGCGGCGGTATTGCTGGGCCACCAGATCGGCCATGACCTGCCGCTGGTCATAGTCTTTGCCAACTTTGAGGTCCTGCGTCATCGCTCCGTAGGTTTCGACCGAACCGATACCGTAGATGCACGACACCGAGGCGACGATGATCACATCGTCCCGCTCCAACAGCGCGCGGGTGGCCGAGTGGCGCATCCGGTCGATCTGTTCGTTGATCTGGGATTCTTTCTCGATATAGGTGTCGCTGCGCGGCACATAGGCTTCGGGCTGGTAGTAGTCGTAATACGAGACGAAATATTCTACCGAGTTTTCAGGGAAGAAGCCCTTGAATTCCCCATAAAGCTGCGCCGCCAGTGTCTTGTTGGGGGCAAGGATGATCGCCGGACGCTGGGTTTCCTCAATCACCTTCGCCATGGTGAAGGTCTTGCCGGTGCCAGTGGCGCCCAGCAGAACCTGATCGCGTTCACCGTCGAAAACACCACCCGCCAATTCCTTGATCGCCGTCGGCTGGTCGCCTGCTGGGGCAAATTCGGTGTGCATGGCGAACTGCTTGCCACCCTCCAGCTTCAGGCGGGCGCGCACGTCTTCGGCGGTCAGCTGGGTCTTGTCGGAATGGGCATAGGGCATAGGCAGGCTCCGGATCAGACCCCTACATTTGTTCTTATTTTGTCCAACTGCAAGGGTTGATCAGGCATGGAAACCTCGGATTCAGTAATAGGCGGTTGCGCAACTGAAATGTTAGCCGAAACCACCTTGTCAGCCAGTGCCTTCAGGTTGCCGTCGAGTACCTTGGACATCATCATTTTAAGCAGAGTCTGTCCCATCAGCCAGCCCAAGGGCCCGTACTTCATGCTGAAATCCATGCTCCAAATGACGCGGCTGCGCGTATCGGACAAAGGCGCGATGTCGATCGCGGCTTGGGCTTCTTGCAGCGGCATCGCCATCTGCGACAAGCGAACGGAATAGCCCCGATTGACCTGCCATTCGGTGACTTCCTCGACCAAGGATGTGCCATTTGCGAAATGGCACCGGCGTTTGGAGCCAACCCCATTCGCCCCCGTTGTCAATGCGTCAACGGATGTCACCTGTGGGGCGAAATCGTCGATATGCATAAAGCGGCTCAGTATGGCCCAGATATCCTCGGGCCGGGCGTCGATATCCAGGTGGCGTTCATGGTGAATCATCTTGCTGTTCCTTTCATCTGTTGCCGCCTGAGTAACCCGGACTAATGTCAGTTTCTGTCATCAGGCTTCGGATAATGCCCGCGACAATTGTCATCTTGTCCCATCGCGCGCGGTGTCGCATAAACGGTCTCAGCCAAGCGAATACGGAGAGGCCACATGCGCGCACGGATTTACCAGCCTGCACGAAATGCGATGACGTCGGGGATGGCCAAGACCCGCAAGTGGGTTCTGGAATATGCCCCTGCATCCGCGCGCGAGGTTGATCCGCTGATGGGCTGGACCTCGTCCAAGGACACGCAAACCCAGGTGCGCCTTAAGTTCGATACCAAGGAAGAGGCGCTTGACTACGCCAAGGACAATGGCATCGACGCGCAGGTGAGCGAGCCGCATAAACGCAAGCCCAATCTGCGCGCGCGTGGCTATGGTGAAAATTTTGCCACGGACCGCCGCAGCCCCTGGACTCACTGAGTGATTGAGATCCGGCAGGCCGACCCGACCTCGGACGCGCTGCGCCCCGTGGTCGAGGCGCATTTTGCACATAGTCAGACAGCGGGTCCGGCGGACAGCAACCATACGATGGATGCCCAGTCTCTTGCCGCTCCCGAAATTCGGTTCTGGGCTATTTTCGAAGCCGGGCAAGCGTTGGGTTGCGGTGCGTTGAAACCTCTTCCCGATGGCACTGCCGAGGTCAAATCCGTTCATATTCTGCCACAGGCACGCGGGCGGGGATTGGCCAAGGCGATGATGCAATATCTGGCGGAACAGGCCCGCGCTGACGGGTTTGAGGCGTTGGTTCTAGAAACCGGCGCCGCGCACCTGACCGAGTATGACGCGGCGCGCAAGCTCTATGAGGCCCTCGGGTATTCCTATTGCGGTCCGATCTACGGCTATGGCGATGACCCCCACAGCGCCTTCATGCGCTTGTCGCTGAAAAATGAAACTTGCGGGCAAAGGTGACGCTAAGTTCTGGTACGACGGCCCCACGGGTGCAAATTCACATCTACCAGCCTTCCGTTAGCTTCAGGCATCGGTCATCGCTCTTTGGGCGAGCACCAGAAAAAAGCAGACAGCCTCTCCAAAAAAACACCGTCGTTACGATCCGACCCGATATGCAGTTGGTGTCATGCCGACCTGCCCTCGAAAAAAGCGCGTGAAGTGGGATTTGTCTGAATAGCCAAGCGTCAGACCGATCTCTGCGATTGTCATTTTGTGCTCTTTGAGGTGCGCCTTGGCGACATCGACGCGCAGCCGCTTTACCTCGCGGTTTAACGTGGTTCGTTGTTGCTTGAGCGCTTTCAGCAACCGCTCGGGCTGTATGCCCAGCAATCCTGCGACGACCTGCGGCCCCAAATCTGTTTCATCCAGCTTGTCGCGCAGGACAGATCGCAAAGCCGCCACCACGGTTACTTCCTCGTCTTGCTGAACCGCGGCCAGGGGCGCGGCGACCTCCTCTGAGGCATGGTGCAAAAACAACCATTCCGCAGGGAAACTTATCTGCATCCCGGCGTCGGGTCCAAGACCGACGTCGATCCCCTTGTAGTCCAGCGGCAGGCCATTGATGTACCTGCTCTCCCACCGCACGCGGGACGGATCCCAGGACTTTCCGACAACGGTCTGCAACAAACGCACATAGATCGCGGCCCCGAACCCAGTGACCTGAATGGGCGGAACGGTTGGCTCCTGTTGCCGCTCAATCCGATAGGTTGCCTTGTCAGCGTCGACAACAAGGCTGTGCCGTACGGAATTTGTTTCCTGCGGTACAAGGCCAACGAAACGGGCAAAAAACTCGAACAGCGTTTTTGTCGATTGCAGCGCCTGCGCGAACGGAGGCCATCCTTGCAGGTCAAACGTCTCTCCGACATTCAGTCCAAGGTACCGATCGCCTGACAAATCAGCGAAGGCATTCAGCAAACCGTAGACCAGTTCGGAATGGACGTAGACAGATGGGTCAGACAGCAGTTCAGCCTTCAGGCCGACCTGATCGAAGGCCGGTTGCGGGTCGATTTTGCGGTCGATGAGATATTGCAGGAACGGAGCAGCCAAGGCGAGGCGAATGAAGCCCTCGCTATGCTCTTGAGAGGTCGAGTTGAAAGGCAAGCGCGTCACCTTTGAATTGGTTAACAGTTTGTATAGTGGCCACTTTTGCAATCACATTCGAACATTCTAAAGCAAAAGAGGCAACCGAACCAAGAATTTCCGAACTACACTTAGATAAATTTGAATGTGACGGAGGTGCCTATGTCCGCCCTACGAATGCCCCTTTGCGCGGCAGCAGTATTTGCAGCAAGTCTTTCACTTTCCGCATCAGCGCAGGCTCAGGACCAAGAAAAGCCACTAACGCTGTTTACCAACGTGCATGTCTTCGACGGCGTGAATGAACAACGCATCGAGAATGCCAGCGTTTTGGTCGAGGGCAACCTGATCAAGACCGTATCGACCGATGCGATCGATGCCCCCCAAGCCACAGTCATTGACGGTGAAGGCCGGACACTGACACCCGGATTTATCGAACTGCACGCGCACCTCATGCTGATGGGGCCAACGCTGCCAGCGATGGAGGCAAACACGACCTGGGAAGATTTTGCCATACATGGCGCTCGGATGGCCGAGATGTATCTGATGCAGGGCTTTACCACGGTCAGGGATGCCGGCGGCGCCAATGGCGGGCTGCGTCGGGCAATTGACTCGGGGCAGATCGATGGCCCGCGCTACTACCCCTCCGGCGCCTTTATCGGGACGCGCGGCGGTCATGCCGACTTTGCGAATTTCACCGCGCCGCCGGGTTCAGAGACCAATATGAGCCGTCTTAACCTGGCGCAGGAGGTTAGCGGTGTTGACGACGTCTACAAATTTGCGCGCAACAATTTCCGCATGGGCGCAACACAGTTGAAATTCATGCAATCCGGGGGTGTCGTTTCGGCCTTTGACCCGTGGCAGTTGCTGGCTGGGTCGCCCGAAGAAATCCGAGCCGCAGTACAGGTTGCGAATGAATATGGCAGCTATGTCATGGCGCATTCCTATCGTAAGGAAGCGATCGTCAACGCGCTCGACGCTGGTGTGATGTCAATCGAACATGGCTTCTCGTTTGATTGTGATATTGCCCAGGTCATGAATGACAAAGGGGCTTACATTACCACGAACCTGACAGCCTTCGATCCCGGATTGCTCGACATTCCGGCGGTGGCGAGCGTCCCGTCGAGCCTTGCCAAGGCAAAGTCGGCCTCGGCCACCTTTGCAGGCTACATCGACAATATGAAGGAATGTCCGGTAAAGCGTGGGTTCCAGACCGACTGCGTTGGTTCGGTTGAGGCGTGCAACATCCAGATCGCCTACGAGAAGCACCTGAACAATGAATTTTTCGGTCCATATACGTCTATGGTGACATTGACATCGACAGGTGGCGAAGTTGTCGCTCTGTCGGGTGACTTCATGAACCCCTATACCGGCGGCAAGCTAGGTGTGATCGAAGAAGGTGCCTATGCGGATATTCTGCTGATCGACGGCAACCCGCTTGAGGATTTCTCGGTCGTTGGCACGGGTGATCAGTGGTTTGGTGCGGACCCGAGGCCGGACAGCCCGGAAACGATCCGTCTGATTATGAAAGACGGTGTGATATACAAGAACACGTTGGATTGATTAACAAAGGTAACCAGAAAACGTTCATGCGACATTGGATCCGTTCTGCATTGGTATCAGGGTTGATCTGGTACGGTCATACAGCCGTGGCAGCGCCCGGTGTCGCGCTGGATTGGTCTGACCTTCCGGACCCGTCTGTGCAGGACTATGACGACCCCTATCGCGATCTCAGCCCTGAACAATTCGACGATATTCTCTTTGTCGTACGATTGCGTGGCAGGCTAGAGCAGGAGGCCGGCAGCGATGAAGAAAGGAAGAAATGGCAAAATCTTCTGACCGAGACCGAGGAGGCCTTGGTGGCAGATGATATCGACATCGATTGGTTGCTTGATCAACGAGAGGTCGTGACGGATCGTCGAAGAAAGGCAGGAACGGAAGGTAATCCAGACTTTGATGGTCGGACGATTACCCTGGCGGGTTTTGCCATTCCCGCCCCAAACGATCCTGACGGACGATCCGTGGTGTATCTGGTGCCCGAACGCGGGATGTGCAGCCACTTGCCTCCTCCTTCGCCGAACCAGATGATCCGCGTGCGGTTAAATGACGATTGGTCCCCCGGCTATTTCCACGAACCCGTTCGGCTGACGGGAACGCTAACGATTGATCCTACGGTTCAGCATATGATGGTCGTGGACGGCCCTATGGCCATGAGTGCGACCTTCCAGTTGGAGACGCAGAGCGTCGAAACGCTCGAAACCGAGGCAGACCGCCTTGAATGGAAACAGCGTACGGCTGATCGCATCCGCGCGGCAGGTAACCGCAAAACCGGCGGCGCAAAGGCGTCTGAATGATAAGATTTCTGGTTGCAGCATTAAGCATTGCAACTGCGGGCACTGCGTCGGCGCAGGGGCTTTCCGGGCCCTCGTCTGTTGAAGCCGACCTTGACCCCGGAGATGGACTGACCGATCCGCAATACCGCACGGATTTTCCGCGTAACATCGCACCGGGTTGGTTCCAATGGAAAGACCGGCTGGCGGAAGATGGGTTTCGCTTTAACGTCGACTATCTGGCGCTGGGCCAGACCACGGACGCGGATTTGGGTGCGGGCGAAGCCGCAAGCGGAATAGCTCGGTTTTATGGAAGCTGGCAGGCGACCAAATCTGGTTCTCTGACGTTCAAGATCGAAGACCGGCACAGCTATACCGATGTTGCCCCGCAGTTTCTTGGGTTGGATGGCGGTGCCCTGTCGATCACCGGGACAGCCTTCAATGACAGTGGCCTGCTGCTGACAAACCTTTTCTGGACCCAAAGAGCTGTCGATGGCACTTGGACGCTGCAATTCGGTCAGATCGACGTGACGGATTTCGTGGACATCTATGGGCTGGTCAGCCCATATAGCGGGTTCCAGAATCTGTCCTTCAACACCAACCCGACGATCAACGCGCCCAACCAGGGCCTGGGCATTGCAGGCGGGATAAAGTTGAGTGAACACTTTTATGCCGTTGCGAGCGTCGCGGACGCGAATGCCGATCCGTCGGACCCAAATTTCGACGTGTTCAGCGATGGCAACCTCTTCAAATCACTGGAACTTGGCTATACTTCCGGCTTCGATCGCATCTATTTCGACAATATCCATCTGACCCTTTGGCATGCGGATGCCGCCGATGATGGCAGCCGCGCGGAAGACTACGGTGCTGCGTTTTCGGCGGCCTGGTTTGTCGAAAACAAATGGATGCCGTTCTTCAGGGCAGGGGCGTCAAAAGGGACAGCAGCCCTCTATGATCGATCTGTGTCGGCTGGATTGGGTTACTACGGTCGCAATACCGATCTGGCAGGTCTGGGCCTGAACTGGGCCGAGGCAAGAGGTATAGACGGCGATCAATTCACACTGGAAGCGTTCTACCGCTTTTCAGTCTCACCCGGGCTCCAGATCACGCCTTCGGTGCAATTCATTTCCGACCCGCTTTTGAACCCTGATCAGGACAGCATGACACTGTTCGGCCTAAGAACCCGGCTCGTTTTTTGATGCGGCTTGAGTGCAGCAACTGACATGAAACTAGTTTGGGAGGTTCCGGGATGAAAACGCTATTGGCAGCAAGCGCCATCGCAATCGTATTCGGTGCCGCGCTGCACGCGAGCGAGGAAAGCAAATCATGGGATGCGACAGATGAGGCGAAGCAATTTGTGAAGGACACAATTGTCCTTGGCATGTTGGCCAGTCCCTACGGCACCGGTTGGACTGAAGATGAACAGTTGCACACTTACTTCGCGCGCGCCCGGGACAACGGTATCACGGGGCATGAGATGACGCTGGCCGCAGCGGATATGTCTTTTGAGACCTTTCTTGATCAGCATTATCACTTTCGGTCTGCTATGGCGCAGCAGCCGGAGAACTACCTGATCGTGAACGAAACCCGCGATATCGAGGCCGCTCATTTGCAAGGCAAAACGGCGGTCATTTGGAACAGCCAAACGGCGACGATTCTGGATGGCGACCTTAAGAAGATGTCAGTGCTCAAAGATATGGGGATCAAGAGCATGATCCTGGCCTACAATGACATTTTCCGCACCGGTTCAGGCCAACTCGCGGCCTATAATGGACGCGACATCGGTCTGACACCTTGGGGAAAGTCGGTCATCGATGAGATGGTGCGTTTCGGTATCCTGCTGGACCTGAGTCACACGGGTTCCAAAACGGCCAATGACGCGATGGACTACATGGACGAAAACTATCCCGGCGTGCCCTATGTCTATACGCATTCTGTCCCCGCTGGTCTTTACGCGAACGGGCCCAATGCCACGCCGAAAGGCTGTTATCGTGCCATTCCTGACGACGAGGCGCTGCGTGCGGCCAAGTCGGGCGGATACATTTCTCCGACTTTCACCGAATGGATGATGGACGGCGTTTGGCCCGAAGATATCTCGCCCGAGCAGGCCGCCGACATGATCGACTATTATGTACAACTGGTGGGTGTCGACCATGTCGGGATCGCAACGGATGACATGTTCTCACTTGAACTCGTCGTGCAGTGGGCGACCGATAACGCGAGTATGTACGACGATGGCGGCTACATGATCGACGCGTTCAACAAAGGCGCCACCGGCAATGGCGAACTTGCCAAAATCCTTGCAGCGATTACCGATGATCTTTGGGCGCGCGGTTATTCGAACGAAGACCTTGAAAAGATCTATGGCGGCAACAAGATGCGCGTTTACGCCCAAGTCTGGGAAGGCAAACCACCCGAACAATTTCTAAGAGAATACCCCGAGCGTTTGCGCCTAAGGCAAGAGCTTCGCGATGGGTTCTATTCGCGCTGAATGTTTGGAACTTGCCGCGACCGCCTACTTGGCCTCAGCCGCCCACGCGCGCGTTCCCCAACGAAACAGGGCCGAAAGCTATCACTAGGTTTTTGGGGAAAGGATGGTGGGTGATGAGAGACTCGAACTCCCGACATCTTCGGTGTAAACGAAGCGCTCTACCAACTGAGCTAATCACCCGTGAGGGGGGATTTAGCCAAGCCTGCGGGCGGTTGCAAGAGGGTACCGGCGAAATTCTTTCGTGGTTTCGCCGTTCATCACGTTCAGGGGCGCATATCCTTGAGGGCGGCCAGCAGTTGCGCCACTTCGTGTTCAGTATTGTAGTGGCACAGTGAGATACGGATGCAATCGCTCAGACCCAGAGGATCCAGCACATTGCCGCTATAGTGATCGGCCTTGCGGGTGTGGGTTCTGATGCCTTGTGCGTTCAGCTTGGTCACCACATCGGCCGAGGGCGTGTCGCGCACCACAATTGAGACCAACCCCTCGCGCGCGGGATTGTCGGCTCCGGCCAGAATCGTGATGTGGTCCATATCGCGCAGGCCGGGCAAATTGCCGGTGCCATCGATCATCGCGCGGGTCAGATGCGTTTCATACGCGTGGATGGCATGTCCGGCTGTCTCGAGTCGTGTGCGCCGGTTGCTGGCATCGGTCAGCTGCGATCCCAGCCAGTCGAAATACCCCACCACATCGGACATCGTTGCATAAGCGCCGGTGTCGCGGGTGCCGAACTCCCACCCATTGGCCGGAGCGTCGATTAGCTGATCATGCGGTAAATCGGTCATCCGGTCCGAGATCCACGCCACCCCGAACCCGTGGCGCGAGAACACTTTGTAGGGAGAAATCGCATAGCCATCGACCCCATAGCTATCCAGATCCATCTGGCCATGGGCAGCATGCTGGATGCCGTCGACGATGATGAAACAGGCAGGTGCGACGTCGCGTATCGCCTGAGCGATCGCTGCCACATCCATGCCCATACCGGTCACGGGCGAGGCATGCAGAATCGTTGCCACGGCAACATCCGGGGTCATCAGCGCGCGATAGTCGTCCGCGGTCACCAGCCCCGTCGCGTTGTCGTGCGGGACGTTGACATAATCCAACCCGGCGATTTCAGCCCAGCGGCGCGCGGCGCTGCGGCTGGCGGGGTGTTCGATGGAGCTGCCAATCACCTTACCGCCCTTGGCGGCGTTGATGCAGGCGGTACGGATCATGCGGAACAAAAGCTCGGTGCCGCTTTCGCCGACAAAGAACTGCCCACCCCGTACGTTCATGAACTCGGACAAATCTGCTTTGGCTGTGTTGATGATGTCGACCAAGGCATGGCTGGCCACGTTGTCGCGCCCCTGATTGTCCGGGATAGCGGCGAACTTGGCCGAGGTTTCGATCACCGAATTCAGCGTCAATGCCCCACCTGCGTTTTCAAAGAAGATACGGGGGCCCTGAAACGGGCATTCCTCGACATGAGCGAACCGGGCGCGGATAGCCTTGATAAGATCGGGGGACTGTTGGAGCATGTGAACCTTCCTGACGTCAGCCCTTGCAGATCAGCCTGAATTCGATGCCTGATCAATCCCGTTCGCGACAAATCCCGGGCAATTTCAACCGGGGCAATGTGGGTGAGGGGCCGACATTGGGGCCTTGCCTGTCCCATGCCGCCTCCGATATGCCCAAAGGAACCGCAACCCTTTGAGCCGGAGGCACAACATGACCAGCGTGTTTCGCTGCCTGATCGCTGTGCTGGCGATCTGCGCCATGTCGGCGACGCGTGTCAGCGCGGATGGGGTTTTGGTGTTTGCCGCCTCAAGCCTGAAAACGGCGCTGGATTCGATTGCCGAGCAGTATGAGGAACGGGGCGGACAGCCGGTTACGGTCTCTTATGCCGCCTCGTCGATCCTGGCCCGGCAAATTCAACAGGGTGCGCCTGCGGATCTGTTCATCTCGGCAAACGAGGACTGGATGGATCTGCTGCAGCGTGACGGCGTCCTGAAGGAGGGTTCGCGCGTTGATCTGATTGGAAATCAGTTGGTGCTGATCGGATCAGAGGACAAGGAACACGCGGATATCGGGTCTGGTTTTGACCTCGCTGCCCGATTACAGGGCGGGTATCTGGCGATGGCGCTTGTGGATGCGGTGCCGGCCGGGCTTTATGGCAGGTCAGCGCTACAGTCGCTGGGCCTCTGGAACAGTGTACAGGGACAGATCGCGCAGGCCGACAACGTTCGCGCTGCTCTGGCTCTGGTCGCAACTGGCGCAGCCCCGTTGGGGATTGTCTACCGATCAGATGCGCATGCGGAACAGCGCGTCAGTGTCGTGGGGGTTTTCCCGCCGAATACGCACGCTCCGATCATTTATCCAGCGGCCCTGACACAGGCGGCGGGTCCCGAGGCGCAGGGGTTCCTGACCTATCTGCAATCCGATGCCGCCCGGGCAGAGTTCTTGAGGCAGGGCTTCTCCCTGCCGGGTCGGTAGCGGTATGGGTTGGCTGGGACCGGCAGAGCTGGAAGCGCTGCGCCTGTCGCTGCGCGTGTCGTTCTGGGCGACCCTTGCCACTTTGCCTTTGGGGATATTCGTCGCCTATGCGCTGGCCCGCTGGCGCTTTCCGGGGCGGCAGGTTTTGAACGGGTTGGTGCATCTGCCCCTGATCCTGCCCCCCGTCGTAACGGGCTATCTGCTTCTGTTGACCTTCGGTGTGCAGGGGCCTTTGGGCCGTCTGTTGTCCGAGGTTGGAATCGTAGTGGCCTTTCGCTGGACGGGCGCCGCGCTGGCGGCAGGCATCATGGCCTTTCCGTTGATGGTTCGCGCCATCCGCCTGTCGATCGAAGCGGTTGATCCAAAACTGGAACAGGCGGGCGCCACGCTTGGGGCCTCGCGCCTTTTGGTCTTTGCGACCGTAACGCTGCCGATGATCCTGCCTGGTGTCATTGCCGGGGCCATTCTGGCCTTCGCCAAGGCGATGGGAGAGTTCGGGGCCACGATCACTTTTGTGTCGAACATCCCAGGGCAGACGCAAACCCTGCCATCGGCGGTCTATGCCTTTCTTCAGGTACCGGGGGGTGAGGCTGCGGCGACCCGCCTTGTCATCATCTCAATCGTGATTGCCATGTCGGCCTTGCTGCTGTCAGAGTTCGTCGCCCGTCGCGTGGCGCAAAGGGTGGCCGGGTCATGAGCCTGTCGGTCCGTGTGCGACACCAATTGCCTGGTCTGGCGCTGGATCTGGATTTCGACGCACCACCGGGCGTGACGGTTCTGTTTGGTCGGTCGGGCTCGGGCAAGACAACAATTGTCAACGCCGTGGCCGGATTGCTGCGTCCAACTGCGGGACGCGTGGCCGTCGATGACTGGGTTCTGTTCGACACCGCAACCGGTGTATGGCTGCCGCCGCACCGCAGGCGTCTGGGCTATATCTTTCAAGAAGGCCGTCTGTTCCCGCATCTGAACGTGCGCCAGAATCTGGCCTATGGAAGATGGTTTGCACCGCGCGGAGCGCGCCGTGAAAACCCGGATCGCGTGATCGAGATGCTGGGGATCGGGCACCTGCTGACCCGTCGGCCCGCGATGTTGTCGGGCGGAGAAAAGCAGCGTGTCGCCATCGGTCGCGCCCTGCTGGCGGCCCCGCGCCTGATTTTGGCGGACGAACCGCTTGCCGCCTTGGATGAGGCGCGAAAGGCCGAGATATTGCCCTATTTCGAGCGTCTGAGAGACGAGGTCTCGGTCCCGATTCTGTACGTTACGCATTCGGCAGCCGAAGTTGCGCGGCTGGCGACCTCGGTGGTGGCTTTGCAGGATGGCAAGGTTGTTCGACACGGCCCCGCGTCCGAGGTTCTGGCGGATCCGTCCGTTGCGCCTGCGGGCGTGCGCGCGGTTGGCGCAGTGCTGCGGGTCAAGGTCGCGCAGCACCACGACGATGGCCTGTCAGAGTTGGATGCTGGCGGTGCGCGGCTGTTTCTGCCTCATGTGCCGCACCGCATTGGTCAGGACCTGCGCATCCGCATTCCTGCGCAAGAGGTCATACTGTCCAGTGTGAAGCCCGAAGGGTTGTCGGCGTTGAACGTGCTTGAAGGACAAGTCGAGGCGATCCGCGCAGGCGACGGGCCCGGAGCAATCGTGTCGGTGAAAACCCGAGCCGGGGTCGTGCTGGCGCGTGTCACCCGTCGGTCGGTTGCGGCCCTGAATCTGCAACAGGGTCGCCAATGTTACGCCGTCATCAAAACCGTTGCGCTGGCGCCCGAGGATGTCGGCGGCAAGGTATCAGGCTAGGCCAGGGCCAGCGCCTCATGCTCGCGCAGGATCAGCCGGGCCGCACGCCCGAAACCTGGGTTTTCGGGGGTCGGCCGGTCCGGGAAGATCGCCGCCAATTCCTGCAACGCATCCGAGGACAGGGAATGCAGCGCTTCGTCCCCCAGAAACAGGCTTTCGGCCAAGGCCCCCTCGGCGGTCAGAATCTCATGACGGTCCAGCAGGATATGCAGGTATTCGACCGGGGTGTCCGACTTGTCGATCCCGATCCCCGGCCAGGAACAAAGATGTTTGGCAGCAACCAGAACTTCGGGCGCACCGAACAGGATTTCGACCTTTGGTCCGTTGATCAGAATGCGGTGTTGCTGCGACACCAGCAGATCGCGCCGGGGTCTGCCATCTCCAAGACTACCTGCGGATATACGGACGGGTCGCATCGCCGGGTTTTGTCGCAACTGCACTGTGCTGAGCCAGCTGCTTTCGATCCAGCGGATCGGTTGTGGCCCGCGATCCAGGGTCTGGACGCTGTCCCCGGCGGCCAGCGTTTCGATCAACCGCGGCCCGCCTGCGGTCTCGATCCACGTCCCGGCGGTGAAACAGACACCTTCGATGGTAATGGTGATGGGTTCAGGGTCCGACGTAACCGGTATTGGCCCGAAGATGGTGCTGATAGTTGCGGTGACCTGAACCTCGAATGTGTCGATCAGAATCTCGCCATCGTCCAGATTGTCAAACACCGCAGGGTCCACGGTGTAGGTCCACTCACCCGTATCAGGGTCAATCGAGGCGGTGCCAAAGGTTGGTTGCGATGAAATCTGCCAAAACTCATCTAGGATAGGCGCAAAGCTGGTGGCATCCAAATCGCCCGTGGCCTCATTCGGCGGGTCCCCTGTGACCGAACCTGTGGTGTCGCCGGTGATCGAAACCATCTAAGCGTTCCCTTCTTTCAAAGCCTGGGCGAATTCCTTTTTCCGATAGAGCCGCATATGCACTTCGCCCTCGCTATCCCGAGTCCACTCGACAATGCGGTTGCGCGTCAAGTCACTGTCCATCCTGTTGGTGCGCACCCTTGGATGGGGAATTTCGGTTTTCAGGATGTCGACAATCTGGTTGGTCTGACCAAACGGTGCCACCAGATCAACGATCCAGAACGAAGACCCGCTGGTGAAGTCGACCTCTTTCAAGGGTTTTTCCTGCACGGCGTACCGGTGTTCAGCCTCGGGGCTGAGACCTGCAAAAGTCACAAAGCCGCGGGGAAATCCGTTCTGCCGAAAAATATGATACTGGCCCAGCCGCAGCGGTGTTTCAAAGGCATAAAGCACCTGACCCAGAGTGCGGTTGCGATGTGTTTTGGTCAGCGACGCCAGATAAAACAAAGCGCCAAAATCCGCATATTTTTCAGGCGTCAGATCGAACCAGTCTTTTGGAAACGGCTTTTTCAAATGGCACCTGATTTGGTGAAGCTCTCAAAATAATACCCGGTATCATATTCAAATAAAGGTTTTTGTTCTAAGGCGCTTCGTCCTGCGGCTTACTTATCAAGGCGGGTGTTTCCCAAGCGGGCGGAATGTCGTAGGTTTGACGGGTTAATTGGCGAAAGCACTTAAATCCGATTATTAGCAACGGGATGCGCGGCGATGCGATTTGGCATGATTTTGACTTTGGTTGCCTTTGGGGCAACGTCGGCCTTGGCTCAGGGCGTTGGTTTTGGCTATAAACTGCGACCGCAATTCAGAACCCAGATCACGCCGCTGCAGGATGGGACTTATCAGGTTAAACCTGTCGGGGGGTCCTCTGCCGCCGTGACCTATTGGTGCGGGATCGGGGACTATGCGATCCGCACGCTGCGCGTTTCGAACTCGCAGCGGATCTACGTGTCGAAAGCCTATGAAAAAGGCGTCCGCACGGTCAATTTTTCGTTCACGCCGCCACCAGGTGCGGACACCAACCCGGGATATTCCCTGACGGTCAACAAGGTCGGTGAGAACCTGTCGGCCGCTTCTGCGCAAAACTACTGCTATGACAATTTCATAGACATGGGGTTCTAGGCGTCAGACCCATTTGGCAAGCGGGGGCAGGCTCATCAGAACGGCGTCTGGGTCGTGGCCGGTTTCCAGTCCGAATTTCGTGCCCCGGTCGTAGACGAGGTTGTATTCGGCATAAAGCCCGCGATGCACCAGTTGCGCGTCCTTGTCGGCTTCGGAAAAGCTCTGGCCCCGCCGCTTTTCGACAAGCGGCAGAAACGCGGGCAGGAAAGCGCGACCAATATCCTGCGTCAGACTGAAATCAGCCTGCCAGTCGCCGGTGCAGTAATCGTCCATGAATATCCCACCTACGCCGCGCGCGCGCTTGCGGTGAGGGATATAGAAATACTCATCCGCCCAGTCTTTCAGGCGGGGATAATGAGACGGTCCGTGCGGGTCCAGATGGGACTTTTGCGTGGCATGGAAATGGGCGGTGTCATCGTCGTATTCGATGCAGGGGTTGAGGTCCGAACCACCACCGAACCACCAGGCATGCGGGGTCCAGAACATACGCGTGTTCATGTGAACCGCTGGCGCGTGCGGGTTCTGCATATGCGCTACCAGACTGATGCCAGAGGCCCAGAATTGCGGATCATCCGCCATGCCGGGGATACCTTTGCGCGCGGCCATTGCCTGCTGCGCCCGTTCGCCAAGCGTGCCGTAAACGGTCGAGACATTGACGCCGACCTTCTCGAATACCCGCCCGCCGCGCATGACCGACATCAGGCCACCACCGGCATCCGAGCCGTCATCAGAGTGCCGCTTGGTCTGTTTGACCTCGAACCGGCCCGGCGCGGCGTCCGAAAATGGGCCGGTGTCGTGGCTGTCTTCAAGGTGCTCGAACGCGGAAACGATATCGTCGCGCAGCTGGCGGAACCAAGCCGAGGCAGTGGATTTTTCAGTGTCGAACATGGTACTCAATGGGCTGGAGCGGCAACGGGGTCCAGCAGGGTGCGGCCTCCGTCGATGGTCAGGATTTGTCCGGTCATGAAACCTGCGGCATCCGAGGCCAGGAATTGCGCGGTCTCTACCAACTCATTTGGCGCGGCGATGCGGGCCAAAGGCGTATGTTTCTCGATATCATCCCGAAAATCGCGGTTTTCCTTGAGGGTCGATTGCAGCGAGGCACTCATCACCGACCCCAGCGCGATCGAGTTGACGCGAATGCGGTTCGGGGCCAACGCCACCGCCAGCGACCGTGTCATCTGATCCAGCGCGGCTGTGGAAACGGAATAGGCCATCAGGTCCGGATGCGTGCGCCGTGCCGCAATCGAGGACAGGTTGATAATCGAACCGGCCGGGTTTTCGCTGTCGCCATCCGCCTGTTTGATCATGCGCTTTGAGATTAGCTGACTCAAACGCAGGGCAGGCATAAGGTTTTGGTTAAGCAGGGTGCGGACCGAATCGTCCTCCATATCCATTGGATCGGACGGGATGACCTGACGCGCGCCGTTAACCAGAATATCGACCTGATCAAATGCGTCCAGCGTTGCCGACAGCAGATTGGCAAGGGTCAGCCGTTCGCGTAGGTCGCCGGCAAAAAACCGGATGTTGCTGTCATCGAGGTCATCGCCCAGTTCCTCGGCCAGGCGTTTTTCGTCCATGTCGGCAAACATGACATTCGCACCGGCATCCGCAAAGTGGCGACCGATGGCCAGACCGATGCCGTTGGCGCCGCCTGTGACGATTGCGGTTTTGCCCGCTATGGAAAAGGACATGAGTTTCCTCCTGAGTTGCGGTGCAGGTTAGCCGGGATCACCGGCGGGGGCGAGAGGCGTGGAACACCTTGAACCGATTGTCGCCGGTGATTTCCTCGACGCGGGTGAACATGTCGCTCAGCGTTGCCTCATAGGGCAGATGGCGATTGGCGACCATCCACAACGAACCGGACCGTTTCAGATTGCGGGCGGCAGATTGGATAAAGCCTTGCCCCAGACTCGGATCGGCGGCGCGAGAGGTATGAAATGGCGGGTTCATGACCACCGAATCCACCGGTTCCGGCGCGCGCCAGCTGACCGCGTCGGCCCAGTGAAACCGCGCGCGCGGGTCTTGAACATTGGCGCGCGCACAGGTCAGGGCGGTGTGATCGGCCTCGACCAGATGCAACTCGGTCACGGTGTCGTCCGCAAGCAGCCCAGCGGACAGATAGCCCCAGCCCGCACCCAGATCGGCAACCCGAGGACCCAGTTTCTGCGGCAGTGATTGTCGCAACAATCCCGAGGCCGGATCGATCCCATCGGCGGAAAACACGCCCGGAGCTGTGCGAAAGCCTTCAACGGTCTGCGCACCCGGCGCGGCCCAATCCGCAAAGGCTTGCGCGTCCGTCTGAAACCAGAAGATCTTGCCATGAGCTTTGGACAGCGGACCGTCGATTGGGACCCGTTTACGGATATCCTTCATCAAGCCGTCCACGCCGTCGGTCTTTGCGCCATCGACCACGACGGTTCCGCTGGCGCGCTGACAGGCCAGGTGTATCAAAGCCCGCGCCAGTGCCTTGGCGCGCGGAAGAAACACAACGACGTCCTGACAGGCCGTATCCGCTTGCGCGACGGTGTTGAAACCCAATGCCGCGAAATGATCGTGAAACGGTTTGAACGGCTGCACGACCTGAGACCCGGTCGGCACCTCGGCCAAATCGTGCGTCGGCGTTGCGCCGATCACCGAAACGGGCGAGGTCAGGGTCAGGCCATTCTCAAGGGCAAGGCTGAGGCGAAGGGACATGGGCGGGTTGTGCGAACGCAACGGGAAGGGGCAGGGCCTGACTTCGCCTTACTCTTCGCGTTCCATTGTGCATTGCAGGGGGTGCTGGTGGCGGCGCGCAAAGTCCATGACTTGCCCGACTTTGGTTTCGGCAATCTCGTGGCTGAAAACGCCCACAACGGCGACGCCTTTCTTGTGGACGGTCAGCATGATCTCGAACGCCTGCGCATGGGTCATGCCAAAGAACCTCTCGAGCACGTGAACAACAAACTCCATCGGCGTATAGTCATCGTTCAGCAGCAGCACCTTGTACAAGGGTGGGCGCTTGGTCTTTGGACGCGTTTGTACCAGGACTGACGTATCGTCGTCCTCGTCTGGTTTGTCAGACATCATCCACAGCGTTTCGAGCATGTCTTGTGAGAATCCGATTAAAGCTTCGGTTTGTTTCTGCGCTTATATAACGTCAGAACCGTCAGAGAAAAGAGTTACCGGGCGGATTCGGAATGGACAGTCAGTTGACCACAATCGGCTTTGATGCCGATGACACGCTTTGGCACAACGAGCGGTTCTTTCAGCTGACCCAGGATCACTTTGCCGAGTTACTGTCGGATCATGCTGGAAAAGATCATCTGATGGATCGCCTGCTGGCTGCGGAAAAGCGCAATATTCAACACTATGGCTATGGCATCAAAGGTTTCACATTGTCGATGATCGAAACGGCCATCGAGGTGACCGATGACCGGGTGCCCGCGTCAGTCATCCGCCAACTGATCGAGGTCGGGCAAGAGATGCTGGCCCATCCGATCGAGTTGTTGCCGCACGCCCGCGAAGCCATCGAAGCCGTTGCCGCGACACATCGAGTCGTTCTGGTCACCAAGGGTGATCTGATTGATCAGGAACGGAAACTGGCGCAATCGGGGCTGGGCGATCTGTTTGATGCGGTCGAGATCGTCTCGGAAAAGACGCCTGACATTTACCGGTCGGTCTTTGCCCGGCACGGTGACGGACCCCATTCTGCGATGATGGTCGGCAATTCGATGCGGTCGGATGTGGTGGCACCGATTCGGGCCGGCTGTTGGGGCGTTTACGTGCCGCATGGCCTTGTCTGGGAGATCGAGCAGGCTGATGCACCGGACGACAACCCACGCTATCGCGCGTTGGCCGATCTTGGAGAGCTGGCTGGGTTGGTTCAGGCGCTGGCATAATGTTGCCATTAAGACCCACTTGCGAATTATTCCCGGACAATGCGGCCCAGATCCCTTCACTATCGCGGGTTTGGTATGTTGCCGGTGCGCAGCTACAACATCTGGGTATTTTCAGAACCGCCTAGATTTGGTGAATCTGTTAGCTTTCGGTTTATCTGACGGCGAGTCTGTGATAGCCTGACCTGTAATAAAATAAGTAATGCTGACTGGGAAAACCCGGCGGCCCGAGGCAGACAGAGGCAAAGATCGTGCAGGTTCGGCGGACAGTTCCGGCCCGGATGGGCTTCCTTCTCATGGTATTGATGTGGGCGCTTTCGTTTGCGCCGATGCAGGTACAGGCCGCGCCCTATGCGGCCATGGTAATCGACGCGCGCACCGGCGAGGTCCTGCATTCGCGAAACGCGGATACGCGGCTGCACCCGGCCTCGCTGACAAAAATGATGACGCTCTACATCGCGTTCGAAGCGGTGCGGAATGGCGAGATCACGTTGGACACGCCCGTTCGCATCACAAAAAAGGCGGCGTCCGAGCCTCCCTCGAAACTGGGGTTGCGGTCTGGGCAGACGATTGCGTTCCGCTATCTGATCCGGGCAGCAGCCGTGAAATCGGCCAATGACGCAGCGACAGCAATCGGGATCACGCTCAGCGGGTCCGAGGCTGCCTTTGCTCGGCGCATGACCCGCACGGCCAAGGCGATGGGGATGAGCCGAACCACTTTCAAAAACGCCCATGGTCTAACCGAGTCAGGGCATTTGTCGACCGCGCGCGACATGACCACGCTGGGGCGGCATCTGCTGTATGACTTCCCACAATATTACAACCTGTTCTCGCGCAAATCGACGGATGCCGGGATCAAGACCGTGCCCAATACCAACCGCAGATTGCTGGCGGCTTACAGGGGCGCGGATGGCATCAAGACCGGTTATACCCGCGCGGCGGGTTTCAACCTTGTGGCCTCGGCCAAGCGTAAGGACGAGCGAATCATCGCAACCGTATTCGGCGGCAAATCGGGTGCGTCGCGCAATGCCCGGGTCGCCGAGTTGCTGGACATGGGGTTCCGTCGTGCGCCTTCGCGCGCGCCGATCCGAAAGCCTGCCCGCCCGTCCTATGCGGGCAATGCCGGTCTGGAGGGGGCCGCAAAGATCGCTCGACTGACAGGCGCACCGAAATCCAGCCTGCGTCCGGTATTGCGTCCGGGGCCGGGGGCCGCCATTCAAGTCGCTGGCGCTGTTGCTGAAACCGCGGCCAAGAACGGTTCGCGCATTCAGGATGGAATCGCCGCTGCGATCGCGGCGGCCGACGTAAAGCCATCGGATGACGCGGGCCAAACCAACGAAGATCTGGTCCTGGCCTCGGTCGCGCCTGCGAAACAGCCCGAACCGGAGCCCGAAGTTGTCACACGTCTGTCGACGTCCGGTGGGCATCTTTGGGGCGTCAATGTGGGGCGCTATACCACCCGGTACGAGGCCGAGAAGGTCCTGCTGAAAACCGCGCTATCGGAAATGACCACGCTGGAAGGCACGCTGCGCAAGGTGAACCAAAGCACGCGTGGATTTGATGCGACGTTTCAGGGCATGACCCGGGAACAGGCCGATCTGGCCTGTCGCCGGTTACAGGCGCGAAACGTCACCTGTTTCATGATCGGGCCATCATAAGGTCCGGCACTCACTCTTGAACCTGGGCTGCGAAGGAAACTTCGCAGCCTTTTTCGTTCCCGAGCTTCAGTCAAATACATGCCCGTGTTCATATTGCTCGTCCTGCCCGGCAGCGGCGGTCAAGGCGGCGACATTGTCCTTGGTGAAGAACCCGTCATATTTGTGGCACCGCTCAATATACTCGGTGATCAGCAGCGTATTCTTCGAGTGTTTCGAGAAAATCTGCTTCAGGTTTGGGTCGTCTTTGCACTCCCCCACCACATGGGCCAGGAAGGGAACACCTTTGTCTTTGAGCGTGTTGACCACGAAATCCACGTTCTTTTCACCCGCGCCGTGATCGCCGTCCTGAATCTCGACGGCCATGTGATGCAGACGGCGACCGAAGTTCCGAACAAAATCCTCGGTCGGCATGGGCAGCTTTTCGAACGAATTCACGAAGGATGGTGTGTTGTTGGCAGTAAACACCTTGGCGGGCGATTTCTTGTCGTCGTCCACATTGGCGTTGCGATTCACATTGGTCGACGAATTCATGTCAAAGATATTGTACGCCCCCCAGAAGTAATAGGGCACCATGGTCAGGAATTCGAGGATCGCGTCCTCTCGCTCACCGGCCAGAACGCGCGTGGCCAGATGATCAAGCCCCAGCATCAGCGGCGCAATCTTGGTGTCCGAACCAAATGCGGCAGCCGCGTCAAGGCGCGCTTGTTCGGCATCGCTCAGCAAGATCCGGTCGCCCAAGCCCAGACTGTCGGGATCGTTGAAATCCAGCGTGGAATAGCCAACGCGATTGCAGGTGAAATCCGAGGGCGAGGTGAACAGAAAGCCGTCCTGCGTATAAAATGGGTTCTCGGTATCTCCACGGTATTCAAAGCGGATGTTCTGCTCTTCCAGGGTTTTGCTCAGGGCCTTCAAGTCGGAAGCGCCAAACACCTCTCCGACATAGCGCGTTTGCGGGGTGCCACGCGCCAGAGGGTACATTCTGTTTATACGTGGGATGAAATCCTCGAACGTTTCACTAAGTGGCGCCATCAGGATCAGCGCCGGATAATCGGGATGCGAATGCATGACCGAATATTTGTGCGTGCTGCCCAGGTAACTGGCCGAATGCCGGTAGGGCGTCATGACATACAGCTCAACCAGCGTATCAATCAGTGATGCAGGTTCGACCTGGATGACAATGGCGCGCATGGGGCCGACCTGATCCGCCACGCCGGACCGGATCCGCCGTTCATAAATCATTGGCAGGTATTCGGCGAAAAACTCCGAATTCTTCTTGTCGCCCCTTGGTTGATAGGACATCAGATCGAATGACATATGCGTAGCTCCTTGCGAAAACTGGTTGTGTCAGGGCCGGGCTGCGGGGATTTGTGGTATTCAGAACATGTACTTGCGGGCATGCTAGGGCCCTAAACCTTTCCAGGCAACACACAGAATCTGGGCAATCGGGATTACGGATGCCTTTCTATCGGGTGAATTTTGACACTTCGACGCCGGATGTGATCAGAGCCTCCCTGACCGAACGCGCAATCTGAACGGCGGTCGGGCCGTCGCCATGCAGGCAGATCGTGTCGATCGAGGTTTCCAGGCGCTTGCCGCTTTCCGTTATGATCGCGCCCTGGCGCACCATATCCGCGATACGTGGCCCGGCAATGTCGGGGTCATGGATCACCGCACCGGGCAGGCTGCGGTCGACCAGCGTGCCATCGTCGTTATAGGCGCGATCGGCAAAGATCTCGCCAACCCATTTGCATCCCAGGTCGCGCGCGGCCTGTTCCTGTTCCGTCACGGCCAGAACCATGATGATGATGTCCGGGTCGACCTCGAGCGCGCCTTCATAGCAGGCCCGCGCCATGCCCGCATCGACCGAGCACATATTGGCCAGTGCTCCGTGAAGCTTGAGGTGCCGGACCTGGGTACCCACCGCCCGGGCCATCCCTTGTGCCGCACCCAATTGGTACCGCACAAGGTTGCGCAGGCTGTCATGCGGAACTTTCATGTTGCGGCGTCCAAATCCCTGCAGATCAGGAAAGCCCGGATGTGCCCCGATGCCGACATCATGTTCGGCGGCCAGTGTCATTGTCCTGGCCATCACATCGGGATCGCCTGCGTGAAAGCCGCAAGCTATGTTGGCCGATGTAATGATCCTGAGCAGGCTTTCGTCATCGCCCATCTTCCAAGGGCCGAAGCTTTCGCCCATATCGGCATTCAAATCGACGCGGGGCATAAGTGAAACTCCTTAATCCGTGGCAGAGACCATACCGCTGATCAACTGATAGGACAGCAGGTCAGGAATGTCGTGAGGGTTGCGCAACAGTGGCTCGACCCGGCTGCGCAGGCGCGCCAGCTCTGCCATGTGGGCAGATTGCAATGCAGTCGCCTCGTCCAGCGACACAAATTCGAATCGAACCGGGCCGTTGGCGGGGGTTTGGGCAGCGCGCGGAAGATCGCAGGGCAGGACGGTTGCAATGCGCGGATACCCTCCGGTCGTCTGACATTCGGGCAGCAGGATGAACGGCCGCCCTGTGCCGGTCATCTGGATGTCACCAGCGGTGATGACTTCGGACAGGATGTTCAACTGGCCTGTTGCGGCAAAGCTGTCTCCGTCACTTTCCAATTGCATCCCCATCCGGTTGGCGCGCGGGCCGCGTCGAAACTCGGTTGCCGTGAATCGGTTCAGCGTCTCCTGATCGAACAATTCGGTTTGAAAGCTGGCCACGATCCGTAATGTGCCGCCCGAGAACCGATCCTCAATACCCAGCGTCAGCCCGGTTTCACCGGTCGAGATGTTGGCGGGCAGCGTGTCACTGGCCTGAACAGCGCGCCCGACATTGGCTGTCAGATGTGTGGATCGGGACCCGAGGAAAGCCTCTGTCTCAATCCCTCCACCAAGATGCAGATAGCCATAGTTGCCCCGCAAGACGGATCCGAGCGTCAGACGCTGCCCCTTGTACAGCAGGTGCGACGCATTCCAGCGCACGGTCTCACCGTCGATGCTGGCCTGCATGGGCGCACCGGTCAGCGCAATGCGTGTATCCTGCTTGGCCTCGAATTCTCCACCCAACCCCGCCATTTCAAGGGCGGCGCAGTCCGCGGATTGCCCCAGCAACGCCGCGCCTTCGTGCAAGGCGATGTGGTCGGCTGCGCCCGAGCGTGACAGACCCTGCGCCAAATACCCGGTCCGCCCCTGATCCTGAACCGTGCAGGACGGGCCTATGCGATGAACAAGCAGGCTCACGCAGTGATCTCCTCACAGGTTGCGCCGCCGGCACCACTGGCGTTGTTGGCGCTGATCTGGGTGAGTTCATCCGGCGTTATCGGAACGAATTGCATCTCATCCCCCGGGTTCAGGGCGAAACTATCAGGCATCCCAGGCCGGAAACACCGGAACGCGGTCTGGCCGATGTGACGCCAGCCGGTTGGAGTTGGGTTCGAGAAAAGCACGAATTGCGATATTGCCAGCACCAATGCGCCGGCTGGAACCTGGGGGTTCAAATCCTGAAGCCTGGGAATATCGAACTCGGGTCCGAGAGGGCCAAGGTAAGGTTGGCCCGGTGCAAATCCAATTGTCAGAACGCGGACGCGGGCGTCACTTAACCGCCGGACCGCCTCGTCTCGCGTCAGCCCCGCTGCTTCCGCTGCTTCATCCAATTGCGGCGCAAGCTCGGTTCCGAATACTGTTGGCACGCGCCATAGTCTGCGTCCGGTTGGCAGCGGCGCCGTGTACCAATCGCGCGCGTCCAGCAGGTCGCGCACTCGTGGAAAGAGTTCAGCCAGGGGCAGACGTGCGATATCGACCCGAATATAGGTCGACGCCAGCGATGTGGATGTCTCTGCAACGCCTTCCCATGCCTGTTTGTCGATCTCGTCGCGCAGGGCCAGCGCGGCCCTGTTCGCCTCCTCGGCCATCCTGTCTGCAAACGAGATGAGAATACCGTCGACACCGACCGTGCGAATTTGAGGGGTTTGTTCTGTCCGGGTCATTCATCCTCGACCTGTGGCGATCGGCTGCGTTGGTCAGAGATGAGCCCATCTGACCCCCGGACGCAAGCGTGGCGGAGAAACATCTGCCCTTTGGTGCGTTGCGAGTCGCCGGAATCGGTTCATTTTTGGGGGCGCAATGCTTTCGCCTCTAGTGTCGAGTCGCAACGGTAACTCAATATATTGTGGTACCGGCTTTCGGGGACCGCTAGGCGGAAGGCAATGGTCGTTCGTTGGTGCTATGATTAGAGGCTTCCCACTGTATTTAGCGCCCCTTAACGTTATGATTTAATTTAGATTTTATTGATTTGTTTGTTTTTTTGTATTTTTGTGTTTTTTCCACTTGCGCGTGGTTTGGGTTA